>JACQWT010000330.1 GCA_016209145.1 Deltaproteobacteria bacterium
GCCCAAGGCCCTCGCGAGCCCCCAAAAAGCCGATCGACGCCGCGGCCGATACGAGGCATCCTCCAACCCGGTCACTCGACCCGCCCCTCTGGCTGCATGACCCTGCAAATCAGGTGGCGGCATGAGGGTGCAAACTGGCACCCGGGACGGGCGAGCGCGGCCGCAGCCAGCGGCTGGTGAAGCGCTCGGGGGTGGGATCGACGCCGTAGATCGCGCCCTGGACCGGGCGGCAGAACAACTCGGTCGAGAGCGGGGTCGACAGCTCGACGTGACGCACCATGGGCTGCAGCCCGGGCAGGCGAGCGAGCAGCCGCTCGAGCAGCCGCTCCTGCAGCTTCTGCTTGCGCCGGCGCCACCGGGTGCCCACCCAGGGCTTGAAGGCCGCCCAGGGCACGAAGGTCACGAGCGAGCCGGTGTGCCGCTGCTCGGGCCCGGGATCGTGCGCGGGATCCTTGAGCGAGGGGAAGCTGCGACGGCTTCCTCCGGGGCAGGCTGCAACTCAGTCACGGCTCGGCAGGATAGGGGAAGCAGAGGGCCGGGTGAAGGAGCGTCGCCGAGCCAGATTGACAGCCGGGCCCGTTTTGGCCATCATATAGCCAGAATGGCGCACGCCATCGTCTTGTCGCCAGATGCCGTGCGGGACTTGCAGTCGTTGAGAGCCCATCTACGTGCCGAGGTTCGTGAGGCCATGGAAACCCACCTGCGCCACCAGCCCACGCGGACCAGCAAGAGCCGGATCAAGCGCCTGCGAGGGCTTTCCCGGCCCCAGTATCGGCTGCGGGTGGGGGAGACCCGGGTCTTCTACGATGTGCGCGAGAGGACGGTCGAGGTACTGGCCATCGTCATGAAGTCCCGGGCCGACGCCTGGCTCGAAGAGCAAGGAGAGAAGCCGTGAGGAGGGTGGCCCTGTCGGAGGTCAAGGACGACCTGTCGAGGTACTTGCGGCTTGCCGAGCGCCAGGATGTGGTGATCACGCGCCACGGCAGGCCGGCGGGGGTCCTCATCGGGTTCAGATCCGAGGACGATTGGTTCGACTACCGTCTGGAGAACGATCCCCGCTTTCTCCGGCGAGTGGAGGTGGCACGCCAAAGCCTGCGCGCCGGACGAGGAGTACGCCTGGAGGACGTGGAAACCTAGGAGACTGGCGGGCGAATGCCCGACAGTCTCCTACAAGCTGCCCTTGAGCCCGTACTGCTCCAGCCAGCGATAGAGCTGCCGCCGATCGCGGCCGAGCTGTTTCGCCGCAGCCCGCACGCTGCCGCCGCACGCTTGCAGGGCGGCGACGATCTCGTCTTTGGTGGGCCGCGCCAGCGCCGCGGCGCGGCCGCTCGTGGGCGAGCCGGGCGCCGGCGAGGCGGGCGCATGCTCGCTCCGCGCGTCGCCCTTGCGCTCCAGCCAGGCGCCGAGCTCGGGAGCGCCGATGACGTCGCCCGGCCGGCGCGCGCCGATGCGGTGCGCCAGCCGGTCGATGCCGCGCAGGTTGTCGGGCCACGCGCAGAGCAGCAGGCGTTCGGCCGCGTCGGCGTCGAGCTCGGGCGGGCACCAGGCCGAGTCGGACCCAAAGCGCTCGTCGTGCCAGCGCCGGTGCAGTCGCTCGACCCACAGAAGCACGTCGGCGCGCCGCTGGCGCAGCGCGGGAACGCGGATCTCCCAGAGGCTGAGCCGCGCGTACAGATCGGGGCGAAACGCGGCCGCCTCGCCGATCTCGCGCAGGGTCGCTGCGAGCACGCGCACGTTGGCCTTGACCGGCCGGGTCTCGCCCACGCCGAGCACCTCGCCCTGCTCGATCGCCCGCAGGAGCTTGGGCTGCAGGTCGGGGGGCAGCTCCCCGACCTCGTCCAGGAGCAGCGTGCCGCCCTCGGCGGCGCGGAACAGCCCCGGCTGGGCGCTCTGCGCGCCCGTGAAGGCGCCGCGGGCGTGGCCGAAGAGCTGGCTCTCGATGAGCTGGGGGCTCAGTGCCGCGCAGTTGACCGCCAGGAAGGGGCCGGCCCGCGCGCTCAGGCGGTGCAGCTCGCGGGCGAGGAACTCCTTGCCGGTGCCGGTTTCGCCGATGATGAGCACGGGCGAGGGATCGGGCCCGGCCTCGGCCAGGCGCGCGCGCAGCTCGCGGGTAGCCGCGGCCTCGCCGGGCACGGCCTCGCGCGACACCTCCGGCGGATCGTCGCCGGCCACGCCGCCGCTTCGCTCGTAGACGAGCAGCACGTCGCCCACGCGGATCACCGCTCCGTCGACTACCGGCAGCGGCTCCTCACCCGCCTCTTCGCCGTCAACGTGCGAGCCGTTGCTCGAGCCCAGATCGCAGCCCAGGAACGCCCGCCGCTCGGCGTTCCATTCGAGCAGGAAATGGCGCCGCGACACCGTGGGGTGTTCGATCGCGCAGGGGCCGAGCTCGGGCCGGCGTCCCAGCACCACCCGGGGAGCCACGAGGACCACGGCGCTGCGCAGCGAGGGGGGGTACACGATCATCAGCCGCGCGCCGACCTCCTCTCCCTCGCCCGGTTCGCTTCTCTTCCTGCGCACCGTCTCCGCGGCTGCCGCGGCGGCGGGCCGCGTTGCCGCCTTCGTCACCGGTCTGTCCGTCGTCACGTCTGCGCCCCTCGCAGCCCTCTGCATACCCCTCGCGTGATAGCCAAGCAGACAGCCGGCGGCCGAGGCGCGGCGCCGGCCGAGCGCGCCCGCAGCGCCGGGCCCGAGCGTACTTCTGTACGTGAGGACCCGGCGCGAGGACGAAAGTCCGTCCCTTCGGGACGGGGTTGGGGTCCCGACGCGCCCTTCGGGCGCGTCACCCCTGCCCCGGCCTGCGCGGATGGATCGGCCGCCGTCGTTGCCGCCGTCCGATTGGTCATCACGTATGTCTCCATACCCCAGCCGAGCCGTGGGGCGCCAGGGCGGCAGCCACTACGGCCGTAGTTTGACCAGGAACACGTCGAAGCCCCCCGCGCTCGTGAGCTTCTCGGCGCCGAAGTCGATGGCCCCGCCGAAGTAGCCGGCGACGAAGACGTTGGCGTCGCCGTCGGTGGCAACCCCGGTCGCCGCCTGCTCGTACAGGTCGCCGAAGCGGCGGCTCCAGACGTGCTCGGCCTCGGGACCGAGCTTGGCGGCGAAGATGTCCCTCGCCCCGGCGTTCGCGAGCGCCGGGCCGCCGAAGCTCACGGTGCCGTCGAAGCCGCCCGCCAGCAGGACGGCACCGGTGGAGTCGACCGCCACGCCGGCGGCGTGCTGCTCGGTCCCGTCGCCAAACCCGCGGCTCCAGAGATGCTGGCCCGCGGAGTCGAGCTTGGCGACGAACGCCTGCTTGTCCTTCTCGCCGGCAGCGGCGAGCGGCTCGCCGCCCAATTCCGCCCGATCGAAGAAGTAGCCGTCCACCACGACGCCGCCCGTGCCGTCGACCGCCACGGCCTTGGGGTAGACGCTGCCGCCGGCGAAGGCGGCGCTCCAGAGCGCGTCGCCGTTCGGATCGAGCTTGGCGGCGAAGCCGCCGAGGGCCCCCTGCGCGACGAGCGGCCCGTCCCCGAGATCGATGCTGCCCGTGAAGTAGCCGGCGACGACGACGTTGTGCGAGCCGTCGAAGGCTACGGCCCGGCCGGTCTGGTGGCCGAGATCGCCGTAGCGCCGGCTCCACTGGTGCTTGCCCGCGGCGGTGAAACGCGCGACGAAGACGTCGTAGGTGCCTTCGCTCGCGAGCGCGCCTCCGCCGAAGTCCACGCTGCCCTGGAGCTCGCCCACGAGAACGATGTTGCCCAGCGGATCGACGGCCACATCGAAAGCGTACTGGTGGCTGTCCGCCCCGCCGAACCGCTGGCTCCAGAGGTGCTCGCCGTTCGGATCGAGCTTGACGAGGAAGATGTCGGGCGAGCCCTCGTTGGGGAGCGCGCCGCCGCCGAAGTCGACGCTGCCGTCGAACGAGCCCGCCAGCACGACGTTGTCCGAGCCGTCGACGGCCACGGCCGTGGCGTGCTGCTCGGCGCCGTCGCCGTAGCTCCGGCTCCAGCGGTAGCCGCCGTCCGCGCCGAGCTTGACCACGAACGGGTCGTCGTTGCCGGCGCTCGTCAGGCTGAGCTCGCCGAGATCGAGGCTCTCGTAGAAGTACCCCGCGACGACCGCGTTGCCGCCGCTGTCCACGCACAGGCCGCGTGGCACCTGCATGCCGCTGCCCCCGAGCCGCCGCGCCCATATCAGGGCGCCTCCGGCGCTGCCCGGCCCGCCGTCGTCCGGCTCGCCGCCATCGCCGGAGCCCACGCGAAACTCGTCCCAGCCGCCGACGAAGTGACAGCCGGCGGCGAACAGGGCGGCGGCAAGCACGCCCCCGGGGGCAGGCCGCGCGGGGAGCATGCCCCGAGCGTAGGGCATGCGCCGCGCGCTGTCTCTGCCGCAGGAACAGGGCCCCCTGGTGGGCATAGGCTCTAACCAGCCAATCGCCCGGCGGCCGAGGCGCCGCGCCGGCCGAGCGCGCCCGCAGCGCCGGGCCCGAGCGTACTCCTGTACGTGAGGACCCGGCGCGAGGACGTAATTGCTCATGCCGGTCCAGCGCGGATGGATCGGCCGCCGTCGTTGCCATCGCCAGGTTCTTGGTTAGCGCGCATGCCCCTGGTGGGTCACTTCCGGGATTCGTGCCGTCGTTGTCGCGGAGCAGCCCGCCGTCACGCACGCTCGTTCGGCTCGTCGGCGCCAGCGCAGTAGTCCGGCTCCACGTAGATGACGCGGGCAATGGGGCAGGCCGCGCGCAACGCCGCCTCGACGCGGTTGATCGCGCCCACCACGCCGGCAAAGTCCAGGCCGGCGTCGAGCTCGACCTTGATCGCCACGAGCAGCTCCTCGGGTCCGAGGTGCTGCGTGCGCATGTGCACGAGCCGGCGCACCTCGGCGTCGGCCTCGATCACCTGGCGCAGAGCCCGCTCCGTGACAGGCGCCGCGGCCTCGCCGAGCAGCAGGGAGCGCATCTCCACGGCGAGCACCGCGGCGATGGCAAAAAGGAGCACGCCGATGGCCATGCTGCCCAGGGCGTCGTAGCGCGCGTTCCCGGTCGCGACCGTCAGTCCTACGCCGAGCAAGGCGAGGGCCAGGCCCACCAGGGCACCCAGATCCTCGAGCAGCACCACCGGCAACTCCGGGACCTTGGAGCGGCGCACGAAGGCCCACCACGACTCGCCGGCGCGCAACTTGTTCGACTGCCTGATGGCAACAGTGAAGGAGGCGCTCTCGAGCGCCATGGCAACCACGAGGATGCCGATGGCCCAGGCGGGCGAGTGGAGCGCGTGCGGGTGCACGAGCTTGGTCACGCCCTCGTACAGGGCGAAGAGCGAGCCCAGGGTGAAGATCACTAGCGAGACGATGAAGGCCCAGAAGTAGCGCTCGCGGCCGTAGCCGAAGGGATGTGACGCCGTGGCCTGGCGCCGCGCGAGCGCGCCGCCCACGAAGAGCAGGCCCTGGTTGGCCGTGTCGGCAATCGAGTGGATGGCCTCGGCCAACATGGAGGCGGCGCCGGTGAAGGCGAAGCCCACCAGCTTGGCCACGGCAATGCCGAGGTTGGCCAGCAGGGCGGCGACGACGGCGCGCTTGCTCTCGGACTTCACGCTAGCTCACCCCGCCTGCTTCAGCGGCCGAGCGGCACGCCGCGCATGGCCGCCGCCAGCAGCGCCGCGCGCGAGACGCTGCCTTCCTCGTCGACCGGGTAGTCGTTGCGCTGGAGGCCGAGCAGGCGCACCGCCGTCACGTCGGCGAGGCCGCTCACGCGGTAGCTCACCTCCTCGGAGCCGGCCGAGGTGGCGAGCAGCGGAGCCACGAGCGTCCAGGGCACCACCACGGGCACGCGCACCAGTGTCGCTGCCTTGGCCGCGAGCCACTGGTCGGGGTTGAACTGCAACGGGGGCAAGCGGTAGCGCTCGGCCAGGATCACGCCCACGCGCACGTCGCGGATTTGCACGTCGAAGAAGTTCTGGTTGTTGACCTGGAGGTACAGATCCAGGCCGACGCCGGCCGGCCCGGCCGAGCTGATGGTGGCGCCGTAGAGCTCGAGCACCGGCCTGGACACGCAGCCGGCGAGGCACAGGACGAGCGCCGCCAGGAGAGCCGCGCGACGCGCCGCACGGCCGATCCCGGCCGGCCGCTCCGCGCCACGGCCTACTTGGACGGCACCCATCCGGCCTTCAAGCTCCCGTCCTCGTAGACCCACACCCGCTGGTCGGCGTCGATCGGCCCCTTGTAGACGACCTCCTTGCCCTTGGCTCCCACCACGTAGCGCACGCGGATCTCGTCGACCTTGCCGGTGTCGCCCAAGCCGAAGTGCAGGTAGAGCGAGTCCTGGCCGCCCTTGCCCGTGCCGCCCTGTACGTGGCGGATGCGCTTCTTGCCCCCGGCGCTCACCTCGACCGTCGCCCCGAGGGCCGCCCGGTTGGACTTGTCGGTGCCCACGGCGCGCACCTGAAGCCAGTGGCCCTTCTTGTCCAGCTTGTTCTCGAAGAGCGTGGTCGCGAACAGGTCCATGTCCCCGTCGTGGTCGAAGTCGGCCGCCGCCGTGCCCCAGCCGTTCGTCGTGGTGATGCCGGCGTGATACGCGTCGAGCTCGAAGGTTCCGTCGCCCTTGCCCCAGTAGAAGTCCGTGGGCCGGCCCTCGTAGACGCAGGTGATCACCAGATCGAGCACGCCGTCCTGGTTGAAGTCGGCGAGCACCGGCACGGAGTGCGTCTCCTGGTAGCGAAGGCCCGCATCGCTGGCGGGGTAGTCCCAGGCGCCCGCGAGATCGACGTACTTGCCGTCGTCCTGGCGGACGAGCACCTGCGTCTTGTTCGAGAAGTCGAAGAAGCGCGGGTGGGCGAGGTTGCCCACGATGGCGTCGAAGTCGCCGTCGTTGTCGAGGTCACCCCAGGTCACGCCGATCGTATGACCGTAGTAGCCCTTCTTCTTGACGCCCGACAGGCCGAGCTCCTTGGCCTTCTCGGTCACCGTGCCGTCGCCACCATTCTCGAAGAACAGGTTTGCCTTGAGCACGTAGTTGCCCACCAGCAGATCGACGTCGCCGTCCCGATCGTTGTCGACCGGCGCGGTGCAGCGGCTCGGAGTCTTCAACGCGCTGAAGCCGTGCTCCTTGGTCCAGTCCTCGAAGGTGCCGTCGCCCTTGTTGTGGAAGACCGTGTCGACGTAGAAGCTGTAGTTCTTCCAGCAGTTGAAGTTGGCGAGGTACAGATCGAGGAAACCGTCGCCGTCGATGTCGAGCCAGGCGGCCGAGGCCGTGGGCGAGCGGTTGTTCGCCGGGTTGCCCTCGCACAGGTTGTAGCTCTGCTCGTCCACGATGCCGGCCTGCGCCGTGACATCGGTGAACCCGCCCTTGCAGTCGGACTTCAGCAGCAGGTCCGCAGTGGAGTACGACTCGACGAACACGAAGAGATCCAGGCAGCCGTCGTTGTCGTAGTCGCCGAAGACGCCGCCCGTGCCGGGAAGGCCCTTCAAACCGGCCTTCTCGCTCACGTCCGTGAAAGTACCGTCGCCGCCGTTGCGGAACAGCCTGGTGCCGCCCAGGAGCAGATCGTCCCAGCCGTCGTCGTCGTAGTCGCCCCAGGAGACGTGCCCATCGGCCGGCGAGCTCGGGAGCTGCTGGAAGAACTTCTCCTCGGGCTTGACGTCGTCGGTGTACTCCACGTACAGGCGCACGAGGTAGTCGTACTGGAAGGGGAAGGAGACGCCGTTGTAGAAGAGGTTGTCGTCGACCTCGGGCAGGTTCATGGCGGAATGGCAGTCCGCCCACTTGCCGCAGTCGTCGCTGAGGTTGCTCTGGTCGAAGGGGAAGACCGGATCGGACTCGCTCTGGGCGCGATGCGCGACGTAGACTAGGCCGGGGTGCTTGATTTCGATCGGCTCGTCGAAGACGTAGAGGGTCCACTCCCCTTCGCTCACGTCCTTGGCGCAGCGCGTGCCCGTCCAGTACGCCTCGGTCCAGAAGTCGAAGCCGTTGTGGCCGAAGTCGGGATAGAGCCCGGCCTCCAGCGCGGCGTTGGGATCGACGTCCTCGGGAAGCCCAGCCCACATGAGCTTGAAGCCGTGCACGCGGGCGGGATGCTCCAGATCGAAGCGCACGGCCTCGTGCAGCACCTGCTCGCCGAGGATGTAGGTGCCGGTGTCGGTAGTGATGGACCAGTCCTGCTCGCGCACGTTGGATGCCGGCTCGCCGTCGTCCCACGCGATCTCGACCAGTCCCTGGGGCAACTCGCCCTCTCCGCTGCCGCACAGCGCGGGCCCGGCGCCGCCCCCGCCGCCCCCACCACCCCCGCCGCCGCCCGCGGCTGTGGCGCCGCCGCCGGCCGTTCCTCCCGCGCCGCCGGCGGCGCTTGCTCCTGCGCCGGTGGGGCCGGCCAGTGTTTCGTCCTCGCCGCCGCAGGCGGCCACCAAGAGGGAACCGAACAGAATCAGGTAGCGCTTCATTGCAGTGCTCCACGCGCAGGGGGCCCGGCGCCAGGGTCGGCCGTGTTGCGGCTGGGCCGCCCCGAGCCGACGCGCCTAAGGATACGCCATCCGCGCCGGCGAGCGGCGAAATCCTCGCGGCGATCGGGCGGGCCGGGCGACGGGCAGTCGTGGTACGATGGCCGGGTGAGGTGGATCATGAGCGACCGACAACACGAGCGTGCAAGTAGAACGGCCGGCAGCCGCGGGCCACGGCCGCACCTGCGGGCGGCGGCGGCAGCGCTGGTGGCTGCGCTGCTCCTGCTGCTGGCGCCGCGAGCCGTGGCCGGCGTGCCGGCGAGCATCGGCTACCAGGGCCGGCTCTACGATGCCAAGACAGGCCTGCCGGTCGAGGGCGAGATCGGCGTCTCGTTCGCCATCTACGAGAACCAGATCTCGCCGGCGGCCCTCTGGATCGAGGCGCACCAGGTGACCTTCGAGGCCGGCTACTTCAGCGTGCAGCTCGGCAGCATCATGCCGTTCCAGAAGAACACTTTCGACGGCTCGGCACGCTACCTCGGCGTCACCATCTCCGGCGACGCGGAGATGACGCCCCGGGCGACCATCGGCAGCGTGCCGTACGCGCTTGTGGCCGAGAACGCCACCGGCGACATCACGCCGAGCTCGGTCAGCATCGCCGACCACGGCACCGTCATCGACGGCAAGGGCAAGTGGGTCGGCGATCCGACCGGCCTCGTCGGGCCGCCGGGGCTGCAAGGCGCCAAGGGCGACCAGGGCCCGGTCGGCCCCCAGGGCCCGGTCGGTCCGAAGGGCGACACGGGGGCGGCCGGCCCGCAGGGCTCCCAGGGTGCAACCGGCCCCCAGGGCCCGGTTGGGCCCAAGGGCGACCCCGGCCCCCAGGGCCCCCAGGGGCTGCAGGGGCCGCAGGGCCCGGTTGGGCCCAAGGGCGACACGGGGGCGGCGGGGCCGCAGGGAGCGCAGGGTGCGACGGGACCGCAGGGCCCGGCCGGTCCGAAGGGCGACACCGGAGCGACCGGGCCGCAGGGCCCACAGGGAGCGACCGGGCCGCAAGGGCCCCAGGGAGCGACCGGACCGCAGGGCCCGCAAGGCGCGCAGGGTGCGACGGGGCCGCAGGGACCCCAGGGGCCCGCGGGCGCTTCCCCGTGGAAGCTCAACGGCAACGACTCGTACTACGACACGGGCAACGTCGGCATCGGGACGGCGAGCCCGGCCGAGGCGTTGCAAGTGGTAGGCAACATCAGCGCCAGCGGGACGATAACCGCCTCCTGTCCCGGCGATATGAACGACCTGGGCGGCTACTGCATGGATAAGGCATTTCGAGGGCTGTCCAAGTCGTTCAACCAGTGCGTGGACATCTGCTACGGCGCCAAGCTGCGCTTCTGCACCCCGGAAGAGGCCTGGTATGCCAAGAGACAAAACAAGTGGCCAACCGGAGGAGCGAACTTTACCTACGTCGAGGGCGCGCACGCCCAGGATGACAGTGGCTACTCCTACCGCGAGATGCTTATCTATAACCCGACGTGGACGTACCACACGAACACGGGGTTCGGGCCCGACACGGTGGACGTGAACCGCAACGTCGCCTGCTGCAGGGACAAGTACTGAAGCGCGGCGCTACGGCGGATCGGCCACGTAGGCGACCTCGGGGAACGTCGCCTTGAGGTAGGGATCCGAGAGGAAGGGCTTCATTCCCGCCTCGCCGCCCACGTGCAGCCGCACGAAGGCCGTGGCAATGGCATCGATGATCTCGAAGGCGCGGCCCTCGCTCAGGCTTGCCTTGCACATGTCGCCGAACACCATCGGCGCCATCGGAATGGAACAGATGTTGGTGAAGGACATGTGCGACGCCCCGGCCAACACGGCCTTGGCCTTGGGCTTCGGCAGGCCCGCGTAGATCGGATCTATCTCGATGTCGAGCGGGGTCGTCGTGTCCTCGGTGCCGCCCATGACCAGCGCCGGCACGTAGACCTTGGCGAGGTTCTCGTCGAAGATGGCGTTGTAGCCCCCGGGCGTGAGCGCCACGACCGCCCGCAGGCCGGCGATCTTGGGGTCCATGCGCAGCACGGTGCCGGGCGGGTAGTAGCCGACGTAGGGGCAGAAGATGTCGGCCTCGACGCCGTTGGCGCAGGCGGTCTTGGCCTTGTCCATGTCGGCCTCGGCTCCGGCCACGATGAGGGCGGTGAACGCCCCGAAAGAGTGGCCGGTCATCGCCACTCGCTTGGGGTCGAGCATGCCTTCGAGGACGTGGCCGGGGGTCGAGCCGAGCTCCACCGCCTTGGTGTAGGCGAAGTGGATGTCCTTGGGCCGGTCGAGCGTGACCTGGGCGACGTCCTCGTCCTTGGCGGTGAAGTCGAACAGGGTGTTGCCCGAGTGGTTGGGCGCGACCACGACGAAGCCGTGGCTCGCGAGATACTCGGTGAAGGCATACGACTGGAAGGCGATCCCCTTGAAGCCGTGCGAGAACAGGGCGACGGGGAAGGGGCCGTCCTCTTTGGCCGGAGGCGCGTCCTGCCAGGCCGCGCCCTTGAGCAGCCACATGTAGGTGATCTGCTTGCCGCCCTGGCCGGCCGCGGGGTACCAGACGTAGATGGGAACCAGGCGATTGCGGCTACTGTCCCACAGATCGGCCTGGAACACGCCGACCAAGTACTTGCCCCACTTGTCCGGCGGGAACTCCACGGGGATCTCGGCGTCCGTGCCGCCCCCGCCGCCGGCGCTCCCGCCCTCGCTCCCGGCGTCTCCGGGCTCCGCGCCCCCGGCGCCCGCCCCGCCGTGCCCTGGCGCGCCCCCGCCGCCCCCGGAGCCGCCCTCCTGCGGCCCCGGCCCTGTCCCGCTCGTTTGCTCTTCCGAGCTGCCGCAGTGCGCGGCAGCCGCCACGAGCCCGAGCACGAGCACGCCCGGCCCGGCCACCGCGCCAAGCGCCTTGCGCCACCACCCCGCACGACGTGTCGTCATGATGGGATGATAGTCGCCGATCCGCGCCCGCGCCGCAACCTATGCCAGCGACGCCGTCCACCGCGCCACGGTGTCGGCAAACTCGGCCGGCCGATCGATGAAGGATCTGAGCGCGAAGCGCTTCCGGAGGGAAGAGAGTCTCGTGCCGGCGGGACGGGCGCGCCGGTGCCGTCCTTGACCGCTTCCGGACAAGCCGGCACGATGGGGTCGATGCGCTGCCTCGCCCTGCGGGTCGCCTTCGTCACGGTCTCGATCGGCGCCGCGGGGGGCGTCCGACCGGCCCAAGCGGCACCCCCGGCCGGACAGAGCGCCTACCTCAGCGGCATGCACGACGTGGAGGCGGCGTCCTGGATGCAGCCCGCCACCGAGGGCTGCGACAAGGGCTGGATCACGGATCTCCAGTACATCGGCATAGGCGGCAAGCCCGTGGCGATCTGCCACGACGCCGAGACAGCGGCGGGTATCGCGATCGTCCAGCGGCTCGACGCGAGCTACGCCGAATCCATCCCCCACGACCCCGGCCAGGCGCCGGCCTACGCGGCTGCGTTTGCCCACTTCGTCTCGCAGTGTCCCGCGGTCCACGTCTGGGTCGTGGGCAACGAGCCCAACGTGGGCTGGAGTCAGGACGTGGAGCTCACCTCGAGTGCCAACGCTGCCGCCTACGTGGCCGTGCACCCGCAGATCCACGCGCTGCCCGGTCACGGCGCGGATCTCGTGCTGCTCGCGCCCGACAGCCCGTACTCGCCCGCCTGCATCTGCTCGCTGCGCAAGGCCATCCAGAAGGCCAAGGCCGCGGGCGTGACGCCGGACGGCTACGCCGTCCATGCCTACACGCAGGCGCTGACCGAGAACGACCATCCCGCCATGGCCTCGCTCGTGAGCTCGGAGCAGATGTCCGGCTCGAGCGACGCCTGCGGCTACCCGTTTCACTGGCATTTCCGGATCTACCGCGACTGGATCTCCGCCATCGAGGCCGAGGGCGAGGCCGGCCGTCCGGTGTTTCTGACCGAGAGCGGCAACGCTTGCGCTCCGCAACCCGGCAACAAGTGCTACCCGGACGAGGACGTGGGCTACTTCCAGGCGATGTGGCAGGAGATCGCCACCTGGAACGGCTCGGCCAAGACCGCCATCCGCGCCATCACGCCGTACCGCTGGACGGCGAACGACGACGGGACCGGTCGCGACTTCGCCATCGGCCAGCGGCCGAAGCTGCTCGGTGACCTCGGGCAGGCGTTCGCGGCGAAGCACGCCTGGACCAGCCCGGGATCGTGCGGGCCGGGGCCGAGCACTTGCAAGGACGACGCCGGCTGTCAGGGGGCCGCGATCTGCGAGCTCGGATCCAGCAAGTGCGTGGCCACGAGCCCGTGCGGTTCGGGCGCGGCGTGTGCTGCCGCCGAGGTATGCCGCTTCGGCACCTACGACTGCGTGCCGGCCACGCGGGGCGAGGCAACACTAACGGTCATCCCGGCCTCGCCGGGGCCCGGGGAGCAGGTGATCCTCGATGCCTATGCCACCCAAGGCTACACCAACGTGGCCATGGAGCTCGTGGGACCGGACGGGGCGCTCGGCGCCGAGTGGAAGGGCATGGCGGAGCCGAGCTACCACTGGCAGTGGGGTGCCACGGTCGGCGGCGACGGGACGTACCGCATGACCTTGCGCGCCGATCCGGGGGGCAAAGTCTACGGCATCGGCTACTTCAACCTCGGCTCGCCCCCCGAGCCGCCGGACGCGGGCGCGGGAGCGGGCGGCGCTGGCGGCGCCGCCGTCCCGGTCGGGGGGGGGGCCGTGGGGGGCGCCGTGGGGGCGGCCGGGAGCGGGCCGGGCTCGTCCCCCGGCGCGTGCGGCTGTGGCCTGCCCGGCCACGCCGGCCCGGGCGCCGGCGGCGCGCCCTGGCTGCTGTGCGCCGTGGCGGGTGGGTTGCTGTGCCGGCCGGGTGCACGACGCCGCGGGTCGAGCGGCGCCGGGGCGCGGCGGCCACCTCAGGCAGCGGCCGACGAGGAGAGAGCGGCGTCTCGGGCTGTCCGCCAGCAGGCGCTGGCGGCGCTGGGCGAGCTTCTGGCGGGCTTCCAGAGAGCCGACGCGCTCGTCCAGGGGCGCCTGCTGTGTGGCTTCGAGCACGTGCTCCATGCTGGGCTCGTTTCTGTCCTGATGCGCATGCTGCTCGTGCTTCTGGCCGAGAAGCGGGGGCTCCTTCCCGTTGGTCCTGCGCTGCCCGCTGCCACCGACTCCCTCACGGCGCTTCACGCCCAGCTCCAGGCCGGCTCGGAACGCTCCGGCGCGGATCTGGGCGGTCGTTGCGGTGGCTACGCGCGCCTGCTCGGGCTGCTGCGCCTCGTGCACGAAGGTGCCCGCGACGGGGTGCTCCCGGCGCGAGGTGGCGCGCTCTTCGACCGGGCGGCGTTCCCGTTCCTCGAGGGGCGCTCTGCCCAGGGAGACGACGTAGGGATCCCCCGCGTGCCCGACGCCGTCTTGCTTCCGGTGCTCGATCGGCTGTTGCTCGTTGCTGCAGAGTGCGTGCCGGGCGGCAGGCTCGATGCGGACGGCGTCGGCTTCGTGTACGAGGGGCTGATGGCCGCCCCGCTCCCCGACGCGGCGTCGGCGAGCGCGCCCCCGCGCCGGCCCGGGCAGGCGCGGCGGCGCCTCGGGGCGCACTACACGCCCAGGGTGCTGGCGCGCGTCGTGGTGGAGCGGGCGCTGCGGCCGCTGCTCCGAGAGGACGCCAGCCCCGACGAGATCCTCGCGCTCAAGATCTGCGATCCGGCGATGGGGTCCGGGGCCTTCCTCCTGGAGGCATGCCGGCAGCTCGGCGATCGGCTGGTGGCGGCCTGGGAGCGCCAGGGAGGGGCGCCGGCCCTTGCGGCCGGCGAGCACGCGTGTCTGCACGCGCGGCGGCTCGTCGCGCAACGCTGCCTCTATGGCGTGGACAAGAACCCGGTTGCCGTGGATCTCGCCCGGTTCTCACTTGGTTTCGTCGGGAGCGCCCCGGGGCACCCCCTGCCTTTCGTCGATCACGCGCTGCGGCACGGCGACGCCCTGCTCGGGCTTTCGCGCGAGCAGATCGCGACCGCCTCGTGGGATGCCCCCCCGTCCCTGGCGTTTCCGGCCCTTCGCCTGCGCGTGGAGCGGGACGTCCGCGCCGCCCAGACGCTGCGCACCGACATCCTGCGGGCGGCCGACTCTTCGGGGGCGCAGCCCCCGGCCGAGATGCTCGACGAGGCCGACGCCGCCCTGCGCGAAGTGCGTCTCGCGGCCGATCTGCTGCTGCAAGCGGCCCTGGACGCGGGTGACGTCAGGGCACGGGCGGGCGCCGTCGCGGCCACGGCCGACGCCGTGCAGACGCATCTCGGCGCCGGGGCCCTGGCTCGGATGGAGCCCCGGGTCGCGGATCTGCGCCGCTGCCACGCGCCCTGGCACTGGGAGATCGAGCTGCCCGAGGTGTTCGCCGCGCGGGGCGGGTTCGACGCCTTCGTCGGCAACCCGCCCTGGATCTCGTACGCGGGGAGGGCCGCGCAGCCGCTGGCGGCCGATCTGCGCGACTTCTACCGCTCCTCGCCGGCCTTTGCCGGGTTCCGCAACCTCCAATCCCTTTTCGTCGTCCGCTGCGCCGCCCTGCTGCGGCCGGCAGGCCGGCTCGGCTTCGTGCTGCCGACCGCCATGTCGGATCTCGGTGGATATGAGCCGAGCCGGCGTGCGCACGACGCGCTGTGCGTTTGCGATGACGAGCTTCCCGATTTCGGGCAAGGCGCCTTCGCGGGCGTGTTCCAGCCGTGCATGGCTCTGCTCTCGACACGTCGAGCCCGGCGTGCCCCGATCGAGCGCGCCGGGCCATGGCCACTTGGCCGCGCCGACCTCGATCGCGACGCCCGGGCTCTGCTGGAGCGCCTGGCAGCCCGGCCATGTTTGCCCCCCGAGCTGTTCGGCGAGCGCGGCTTCCAGACCAGCGGCGACGACGTGACGAAGCTCCATGCGCTCGCCGGCCCGCGGGGGGAGATCGCTACCTCCCTTCGGGTGGGCGGCGACATCGAGCCCTTCCTGCGCCGGCCGCCGCGGCTGTACTGCGATCCCTCGCTCTTCGGGCGCCGGTTCCGGCCTGCCGCGCAGTGGACAGGGGTCAGGCTTCTCATCCGGCAGACGGCACGCTTCCCGCTCGTGGCGCTCTCCGACGGCCTCGCCTTTCGCAATTCGATCCTCGCCGGCTTCGGGGACGAGCGCTGGAGCGAGCACTTCCTCGCCGCCTACCTGAACTCGAGCCCGCTGCGCTTCTTCCACTACCTACGCCAGCGCGACGCGCGCCAGGGCATGCCGCAGGTGAAGATCGCGCACCTGCGGGCCCTGCCGGCCCCCGATCCCTCGTCGCGCGCCGTGCGCGAGCTGGAGCGCCTGGGCCGCCGGCTCGGCGAGCGCAACTCCGGCCTCGCGGGCAGCGAGCAAGCGGATCTGGACGGGCTCGCGGCCGATGCCCTCGGCCTCGGTGCGGCCGACCGCGCCCGGGTGCGCGAGTGGGCGGCCACCGTGAAGGGGTAGCCCGGGCAGGCGAGCTGCGAGGGGCTCCACCGCCGGGGGGCGGCGAAGCCCCAGGCTGGCAGGGCCTTGGCGGCAGCCGGCCGGGGTGTGACACTGTCTCATGTGACAGCCCCATGGGACGCACCAGGCAGCTTCCGGCTCGGCGGCCAGCTTGGCACCGAAATTCGCCAAGTTACGCGGCCTGGGCGTCCGGCCCGGATCTTGCGACGTTCTGCCGCGCCAAGAGGCCGCACATGATGTCGAGCAGACAGACGGCCATCGACCCGGAGAACTGCGGCTCGTGCGCGAACCGCTGCCCGTACGACTGCGACCCCGCGACGGATTGCTGTTTCGGGCAGGTCTGCTCCCAGGGCCAGTGCAGCCTGGAGTGCACCGGAGGAACCTGCCGCTGCGATGGCCTGGTCACGATCAAGTACAACTGACGCGCCGAGCACCGATGACCGAGATGACCCCGTGGGGCGTTGGACCTGGGAGAGGTAGCGGCCCAGGCGCGGCTCGATGCCGACCGGCCCGCAGTGCAGCGGCACCGGCAGGCCGAGGTCGGCGCACGTGCGGTAGACGGGATGCACCGAGCCGAAGGCGAGGAGCTGCGGGAAGCTCGGCGCGAGCTCGAGATAGGCAGCGGCGTTGTGGGACAGCACCATCCGTCCTGTTCCGTCGCGATCATTCGCCCCGGTCGACAGCGCGAAGGCGCCCGGAACCGAGCGAGACCACGCCGGTTTCGTTCGGGATTCCGCTCAGGTCCAGATGGCGCCCCCGGCCCGACTCGAACGGGCGACCAACGGTTTAGGAAGTCGTTCGGTTTCCGAATGATCCCGCCGCCGTTGCCCCGCTCGTGGACAATGCGTGGACTGTTTGCTCGAGTCGTCTCATTGGCAGCGTTCTGCAGTGCGCTCTCGGCGAGGTGCGCGTAGCGCTCGGTGACCGTCACGGACGAGTGGCCGAGCAAGTCACGCACCTCGATGAGCGACCAGCGCCTGCCCCACCAGCCAGCCACGAGCGACGAGCCGCACGTGTGCCGTAGATCATGCCAGCGCACGTTGCGACTGATCCCCGCGGCCTTGCGCTGCTCGTGCCAGCCGTAGTCGTTGGTCACGATGCGGCGAGCGCCGCGCGGCGTCGGCCACATGAGCCTACGGCGATTGCGCGTAGCGTACGAGGGCAGGAGCTCGAGCCAGCGGCGGGCGGCGTCGAGCGCGACGCCGAAGAGGGGCACGCGGCGGAGCTTGTTGCGCTTCGGCGGCTGGTGGTTCGGGCCGCCGTAGCGGACGAGCACGTGCGGGTCGTCGTCCGAGACGTCGACGTCGGCGAGCTCGATGTTCCACTGCTCGCCCTTGCGAAGCCCGGTGCCCATGGCGAACAGGATCCGGAGCCTTTCCGGCTCGGCGATCTTTTCGCACGTGGCGATGGCCTGTTGCTCCTCGGGTGCGAGGTAGGTCCAGTCATCGACGATCTTGCCCTTGACGCGCACGTCCTTGGCCGGGTTCGTCGCGACGATCTCGTGATCCACCGCATCTTGGAGGCAGCAGCGCAGCAAGTTGAGGCATCGCTGGACGGTCCGCGGGCTCAGCTTGTGCCCGAGATCCTTGTCGTTCCGCATCGCGCGCTTCTCGGCGAGCTCGTCGATCCAGCCGCGCACGTCCACGCGGCTGATGCTCCCCATCGCGCGATCGGCGAAGCTGGCGCTCAGAACGTGGCGTTCCCAGCGGCAGCGATCCGTGCGCACGTCTCGCACGCCGGCGCGCTCGCGCTTGTCGAGCCACGGCGCGCCGTAGGCGCGCAGCGTGATCCCTCCCGCGAGCGCGCCGCCCGCCGTGGCCGCTGCGCGCCTCGCGGCGAGCTCTGCGGCGGCAGCGTCGAGTGCGAGCTGCGCCTCGTCGTGCGTGGGGAATGGGCCGAGACTCTCCCGGTCGGCTCGCGTGGTTCCCGGTAGCTTCACCCGGTAGCGGCCGCTCGGCAGCCGCTCGATCGTTCCGGAGCCGTAGGGGCGTCGCTTCATGGGCCCACCTCTGCCCGGTCTCATTCCAAGTAGCAGTCTGCAAGCCAGCCGGCGTCGATCACGATGTAGTGATCGCAGGCTTGCTTGATGTGGTAGTTGCGCCCGGCGGGGCCCACGCCGAACACCTTCTTGCCGTAGCGGCGCGCGAGCTCGATGCCTGGCGTGAGGTCGCCATCCTGCGAGAGCAAGTACGCCACGTCGTAGCCGTCGTCGACCGCGAGCTGTGCGATGTCGACCGCCAGGAACGTGTCGACGGCCTTCTGGATCCAGTACTCCACCTTGCGGTGACCGGACGCCATGGCGTGCAGGGCGTCGTAGGCCTCGGGCTGGAGCCGTTCAATCCCAGGCGGAGGAGCCGCAAGAAAGCGCAGCAGCTCGTCGGCCAAGGGGTTGACCTCCGTGCGTTGCTCCAGCCGGCCAAGACGTACGAGGACGCCCTGTTGGTGCAGCGAGGCGAGGAGCCGTTGGTGGCTCGCGAACACGCGCTGGGCACCGCCTGCCTCGACCTTGCCGGTGTAGTAGCGGATCTCGAGCACACGGCGCGCTGGACCCGCCAGCTTCGACGCCACGAGCTGAAGGTCAAGACGGTTCGGATCGCCGACCCCCACCTCTTTCAGCCGACGGTAGAAGTTCGCGCCGTCGATGAACACCAGGGCCCGCTGCGGCCCGCGGCTGGCTTGCTCCTCCGACATCAAGATACGAAAAACCGGCTCTTCGTCGAAAACCGGGCCGAATGATCTCGCGATGTTGAACGGCGGGGACGCAGAATCCCCGGCGTAGGGCGAGTTCCATCGGCGGTGGGTGGTGCCCGCGTCCAGTGCGCCGGCTGCGGGTGTTGGCGCGGCC
>JACQWT010000331.1 GCA_016209145.1 Deltaproteobacteria bacterium
CTCCACGACGCACACCTGCAGGGGCAACCACCGCCCTCGGTCTTCGCGCCGTCGTGAACGCCGCGCTATGCAGCTATCACGCTGCATTCGTGATACCGCACTCGTTCGCGGACGGCCCGTGCCGACCCGCTAAACTCGTACTCCGCTACTGCCCTCCGAGCCCGGGCCGTGTGGTAGCGGCGCCGGGCTCTTCTTTGATCTCTACCAGCATGCTCGCACTTGTCGAGCGCCTTGGCGGGCGCTGCCGGTTGCCGGCCCCGCAGAGCAAGCCGTGCGCCCCGGGGCCTACTCGGCTCCCGTCCTCTGCTCCGTCGGCCGGGCGTGCTCGGTCAGCCCGCCTCGCCCGCGCCCCCCGGCTCCTGCTCCTCTTGGGGCGCCGGCTCCTCTTGGGGCTCCTGCTCTTGGCGCTTCTTGGCCCGAGGCCGCACGCCGGAACCCGGTGGGCCGATCTCGCTCAGGACGCACGCCTTGAAGACGATGGCTCCGTCGGCGTTCGTCCCCCGGCCGGTGCACTCGGCCACGAAGCGACGCGTCGGCGAGAGGTCTTGCATGTCCCGCTTGTCCTGGAACACCAAGTGGGGTTCCTGGCCGCGAGCCTTCACAACCACGCGCCCCTCAAGGATTTGCGACGGCGTGCCGGTGATGCGCGTCCTGCGGCCGTCGTAGGTGCCGTTGGCGCGCGCAACGTTGTCGGCGTACTCAGCCGCTATCTCGTCCGTGGATGCCTCCGCAGGTCCCAGGGACTCGCCGCGGTCGACGTACACATGCGGCGCGCACCCTGCCGCGCAGGCGACGACGAACGCCGCGACTCCCCATGCTCCTCGCTTCATCGCTGAGATCCCTCCGCAGGCAGGCCAACGCCTGCGGTCGCGTCCCTACCATGGAGACGCGGCCGGCGCCACGGCCGCCCTACGCCGCCGCCGTCTTGCCCGCGAACGCGATCATGCTCGCCACGACCTCCGGCGCCGCCGTGGCCGCTTCTGCGAGCCGCAGCGCCGCCCGGACCACCGCAGGGCTGGCCAGGGCCGCGGCCGCGGCCACGGGCCCCACGGGCGCGCCGCTGGCGTCGAGCGCGTCGAGCACGGCCCGGGCCAACTCGGCAGCGTGGCGGCGGGCGAACCGCGAGCGCTGGCGCACGTCTCGCGCTACCTGCTCGGCCAGCCGGCGCAGCTCAGGCCGGCGCGAGATAGGCAACGGAGATAGGCAATGGGGGCTTTTCAGGGCTCCCCAGGGCTCGCCGTTGCACTCGTCATGCTTGTCGTTGTATGTAGTTGGCGATGTGTGGTGAGCATGGCTCGGGTCTCCGGAGCCGTAGGTCGGGCGTTGGAATCGCCCGTGGCGCGCCCCGATGAGACGCCATCGCCCTGCGATCGCATTGGGCCTGCTGGCGGCCGCCGGCGGCTTCGCGCTCTGGGCCACTCGCGCCTGGGAGGGCTGGGAGCACATTGGCCAGATCCTCGGCAAGGGCGCCAACCTGCCCATCGCCGGCATGGTCCCCGTCATCGCGCTCTTCACGCTCCTCGCGCTGCGGGAAGCCAGGCACAACGATCGGCTCGCGCGAGCCGGGCGCGAGCGCGAGATCCTCGAGCAGATGCGGCGCTAGAGGTCATGCTCGACCGCGTCATGCTCCACCAGACGCGCCTGCGGGCGCCGGGCCTGGGCCTGGATGCGAAGGGCGTGGCCATCGGCGCCAAGGGCCTCGTGCTCCTGCCCTCTGTGGACCGGCTGGTGGGCTGGCTGGCGCTCTACACGAGCGGCGCTTCCCTCGCCGATCTGTTGGGCTCGCTCGCCATCGATCTCGTCCGCTCCCCGCTGGGCGTCCACGAGGTGGCCCTCACCTTCGCCGCCGAGAGCAGCGAGCGCATGGACCGCCTCGCGGAGCTGGCGCGCCTGTCGGGCGGCTACACCTTCACTGGCACCGGCCGCCACTTCGTGCAGTATCGGGACGCCGCCGCGCCGTTCGGCTACGACGTGCGCGAGATCGCGCCCACGGACGCCGCCCTGGTGCTCAGCCACAGCGCCTTCTCGCAGCACTACGAGTACGAGCGGCGCATCGACCTGCGCGCGCTGCTCCTGCGGCTGGAGCCCAGCCCCGATCCGGCCGCGGGCCGGGAGCCCGGTTCGCGCTGGATCTGCGCCGAGGCCGGCCCGGGCGAGGCGCTCGTGCAGTACTTCGTACGCTCACACGTGGCGGCCGAGGTCGCCCTGGTCGAGTGGCCGCCGCCCTCCGGCTTCGCCACGGCGCCGGTGCGGCGCTACCTCTTCCAGGTCGGCTCGCCCCCCGAGCGCATGCGGGCGCTGCTGACCGGCACGCCGGGGATCGCCGCGTTCGTGCCGGCCGGCCCCGGCAGCGCGATCGAGGTTGGCTACCGGCACCCGATCGACTTGCGCGCTTGCCCCGTCTTCGCCCCTGAGGGCCTCGTGCTGCTGCGGGGAGGGGCACAGGGCGTGCTGTGCATCGACCGGCTCCCGGCGCTCGGGCCGGTGGGCGCCTTGGCGCGCGTGCGCCTGCGGGGCGACGAGATCGGCGCCGGCGCGGCCCGCCCCACCGCCCCGCCGACGATCGGGCTGGAGCTGCGCCTGGCGCCGGATCCGCGGCCGTGGCGCGACGTCAAGGCGATCCGCGTCTCGCCGGCCCAGCTCGGACTGCTGCGGCAGCTCGCCTACCGGCTGGCCCGCGCCAGCATCGAGCGAACGAGCATCGCGCTGACCGAACAAGGCGCCTTCCTGCTCGATCGAAGCGGGATCGAGGGGATCCCCGTGGGCGACTACTTCCGGCAGATCCACGAGCGCATCTTCGTCGCCGCGGGCTACGGGCCGGTGCCCGCGGTCTCGCCGGAGGTGCTCCACCGGGCGCTGGGCTCGCCGAGTGCCGAGGTCATCTTCATCGACGCCAAGGGGCGGCGCATCGGCGTGCCGGACGACGCCTTCGTGCCCCTCGAGCGGACCCTGCTCGACGCGCAGAGCTGGACCCCGCTCGCGGCACAGAGCCTGCCCTCCGTGCTGGCGACGGCGCTGCCCGTAGTGGAGCTCGACCCGCCGGGCTGGCGGCCGATGCGGGACGTGCGCGCCGCGGAGCCGGAGGACGCAGGCCCGCGGGAGCCGGAGGGAGAGGCGTGAGGCTCGCCGAGCGCGCCGCGGTGCTCGGCCGGCACATCCTCGCCCCGCTCGTGCTCGGCGGCGCCGTGCGCCCCGTGCGGCCCTTCGGCCCCAAGCTCGTGATCGAGCTGGGAGAGCTTGGCGTAGGCATCGACGACGACGAGTTGCGCCTCGACGTGGATCTGGCGCGCGTGCGCCAGGCGCGCCGGCTCGTGCCGGTGGACGTGCTTCCCGACATGGGCGGTGCCGAGTGGAGCCTGGCGGCGGCATTGAACGACCTGCTCCAGGCGACCAACCACCTGCTCTCGGGCCCGGCGACGCGCGGCCGGCACGACGCGCTGCTCGCCGGCGTGCACGCCGCGTGTGCCCTGGTCCCGCGTCCGGCCGATCTCCTCGCGGCCCTGGTCCGCCATGCCACGTTCGCGCGGGCAATCGAGCTATGCCGCAGGGACACGCGGGTGTCCTGGTGGGTCGGCTCGGCCGGCTTCCGTGGCGAGAAGCCGCCGGCGCGGCTGCTGTCCTGGCCCAATCTGCGCCGCGTGCGGGTCGAGCGGCGCACCGTGCTGCTCGCCGACATGGCGCGCGGCGTCCCGGCCTCGGCCGGCGCGTACGCCCGGGCGCTGGGCGCCTGGCTGAGCTGCACGCCGCTTACGGATCTCGCGTGGGCGGACCGGCCCTCTCCGGCTTTCGCCTGGACCGCGAATTCACTCTCGCTCGTTTCCACCGTCGAGGGCCGCAATCTCGCGCTGCGTGCGGTGGCGCGACGCCAGCCGCCGCCCGAGCGGCGCGAGAAGGCTCCCGCCCCCCGGACGCGCGCGGCCCTGGAAGCGGCGACGGCTGCGCTCCCAGCCGCCTCTGCCGCCCGGGACGCGGCCGAAGCATTCCTGCGCGACATTGCGAGTTGACGCCCCGCCGCGCGCAGGGTGAAGGTGCCTTGTCATGGCAGCGCTCCGCAGAACCAAGATCCTCATCACGCTCGGCCCATCCACGGACGGCCCCGGGATCCTGCCGCGGCTCGTCGGCGCGGGCATCGACGCGGTGCGGCTCAATATGTCGCACGGCACGCACGAGGAGCACGCGCGCCGGCTCCGGGCCGTGCGCCGGCTCGCCGCCAAGGCGCGCCGGCGTGTCCCCATCGTGCTCGACCTGTCCGGGCCGAAGATCCGCGTCGGCGAGCTGCCACCCGAGGGGATCCAGCTCGAGCGCGGGGCAGCCGTACGCCTCGTGCCCGGCCGCGGGCCGCTTGCTCCCGCGTCCTCGGGGCAGGGCCCCATCGATCTGCCCGTGCCCGTGCCTGCGCTCCTCGGCGAAGCCAAGCGCGGGGACGCGTTCCTGCTCAAGGACGGGCTCATTCGCGTGCGCGTGAAGCGACCAGCCCGTGGGGCCGTGCTCGGTGAGGTCGAGGAAGGCGGGCTGCTGCGCAGCCGCCAGGGAATCGCCCTGCCCGGCGCGCGGCTGCCGCTCGCGGCCATCACCACGAAGGATCGGGAGGACATCCGTTTCGGCCTCGAGGCCGGCGCCGACTTCTTCGCCATGTCCTTCGTACGCTCGGCCGCCGACGTGCGCGGCGCCAAGCGGCTCGTGGGCTCGGTGCCGCTGCTCGCCAAGATCGAGCGGCCCGAGGCGCTCGACGAGCTCGGGGACATCATCGATGCCTGCGCTGGCGTGATCGTGGCGCGCGGCGATCTCGGCGTGGAGCTCGTGCCCGAGCGCGTGCCCCTGCTCCAGAAGCAGATCCTGCGCGAGGCCAATCGACGCGCCCGGATCGCCATCCTGGCCACGCAGATGCTCGCCTCGATGGAAGAGAGCCCAATCCCGACGCGGGCCGAGGCGACCGACGTGGCCAACGCCGTGCTCGACGGCGCCGACGGCCTGCTGCTCACCGGCGAGACCGCTGGCGGCAAGCATCCCGTGGCCGCGACGCAGATGCTCGTGCGCATCGTCGACGAGATCGAGTCGAGCGCCGTGTACCGCGACCTGCCGGCGCCGCAGCTCGCCCTCGGCACAGGCCCGGAGGAAGCCCTGGCCAGCGCGGCCGTCGATGCGGCGCGCTCCATGCAGCTCGAGGCCCTGGTGGTGCTGTCGCGCTCGGGTCGCACGACAGCCCTGCTCTCCGACCGCCGGCCGGCGGTTCCCATCGTGGCGCTCGCCGCCGACGATGGGGCCGCGCGACGCCTGGCGCTGCAATGGGGCGTGCTGTCCGCGGTGCGCAACGCCCGGGCTGCTCGGGACGCCACGGCCGCGGCCGCTCTCGCGCGCCAGGCGCTCGGCCTGCGGCGGCACGCGTGGTACGGCGTGCTGCACGCGGGCCGGGACGGCCGATCCAGACACCTTACGCTGGCCTGGGCCTGACGGCTCCGGCCATCGAGGCGAGCGAGCCGGTGCACGCCGGCGCGGGCCCGCGCCCCACACGCGGGCGAGGATCCTGCTGCCCCTTGACGTCTGGCCCGATCCGCGCCACACGCACGGCTGCAAGCCAGGCAGGCTTGTGCGATTCGAGCAGTCGGCGCCAACGACGGCTCCGGGTACGGAGCCGCTCCGAGGAGCCGGGTGACAGGGAAGCCGGTCGAAGGCCGGCGTGGCCCCCGCCACTGTAGCCGGGGACGAAGGCGAAGAAGGTCCACTGGGCCCGGCAGGCCCGGGAAGGATTCGCCGGAGGACGATCCGTGAGCCAGGAAACCTGCTGCTCGAAGGCCGCTTCCCGGTCTGCGGGGCGCAGGCGCGGCGGGCGATGCCAGCTCGTCGAGCCTTCTTCCCGCGGGACCGTCACCCGGATTCGGGCGCGGGAAGGCGCCGAGAGGAGGAGCCGATGATGGCATGGCATGGCCTTGGTTGCCGTGGGGAGAGAGATCTGCCGGCGCTGCGGCGCAGCTTCTGGCTGACGCTGCTCGGTGCGTTGGCCGCCACGCCGGCGTGCGGGCCGGGCGGTCCGGACGCGGGCGCGGCGGACGCGGGCGCACAGGGAGGCGCGGCCGGCGCCGCGGGTGCCGCAGGAGCCGGGGGCGAGGGCGCATTGGGCGGGGCGGGGGGGGGAGGCGCGGGTGGGGGCGGAGGCGGCGGCGGCAGTGCCGCGTGCCTCGCTGCGAGCGAGCACGAGGCCGTGCTCGACATCGAGGAGCCGTCGCTTTGCCTCGTGGCCAGGTACGTGGCGGGGGGGCTGCACCTGGGCCTCGATCCCGTGACGTTCCACACCATCTCGCCGACCTGGGGCGCGCACGCAGGCCCGCTTGTCGTGGCGCCGGCCGGCGAGCCGGGCAAGGCCAAGCTCGGCCGCTGGAAGGTGCCCCCCGAGCCGACCGGGAAGCTCGTGCCCGAGGTCGACGGGCTGGCCCTCGGCATCGCCACGAGCGGCGGGATCTTCCTCGGCTCCCAGGCCGTCGACCTGCCCTTCGCCGGCCGCACCTTGGTCTCCTGGACCGGCGACTTCGGCACGACGGCGGGCGAGGCGATCCTGCTCGATGGCTCATCCGTGGCCGAGCGCTTCCCCGCCTCCGGCCTGTACGGCGCCGCCGCCCTGGGCGGCAAGGACGGCAAGGGCCGCCTGCTCCACACCGGGCTCTCGCCGGTCGGCGCGCCGGCCCTCGGGCCGGCCGGCCTGTACGCGGCCGACGGATGCCAGAAGGGGGCGCTGTGCGACGGCAAGCTTGCCGCCGCGTGGGGCGATGCCAGCGGCCCGGTGGCAACCGACACGCTCGGCAACGCCTTCGCCATCCAGGCTTCCATTGCCAAGGGCGAGCAAAGCCTGCGCGGCTTTGCCGCGCCTGGCGTGGCGCCCGGCGCCGGCCCGAGCGACGGTCAGGAGATCTTCTCGATCCCGGGCTTCGGCGGCGAGCTCGCCGCCCTCGGCCCGGCCGGCGGCGAGCCCGGCCGCGTCTTCTTCCAGCCCTTCGACTCGAAGTCCTTCGCGGCCCTCGACGTGGTCGTCCAGCGCTACGCCGTGGCACAGGGCAGTGTCTCTGCCGTCGGGGCGCCACAGGTCGCCTTGCACATGACCAAGGCGGGCACCGCGGTCACGCTCATGCGCGACCCCGCAGACCGGCTCTGGGTCGGCGTCGCCACCACCCCGGACGAGTCGACCTTCTTCGTGCTCGCCGACCGGCCGTAGGCTGGTGCATGACAGCGCCGGACAACGCCACCTCGTGCGCCCCCCGGGAAACCGCGCTACACTAGGGGCATATGTTGCTTGACTTCGAGTCCTGCCGGCTCGCGCCGCGCCGGCTCGCCGTGGCCGCCGCCGCGTGCCAGCTCGTCGCGTGCACGTGGCTGGCCACCGCGGACCAGGCACCGGTACAGCCCGCTGCGCCGGTGGCGGCCCCGGCCGGCGCCTCCCTCTCCTTCGAGCACGAGGGCACGCTGACGCTGGCGCCGGCGGAGCTCGCCACCCTGAGCGTGCGCAGCAAGCCGCCCGGCGCGTATGAGGTCACCTTCTACCTCGTCGGTCCGGCGCTCGACGCCTCGCTCGATCGCACGGTGGCCGTCGCCGATGCCCAGAGCGGGCGCGCCAGCGTGACCCTGCGCGCTCCCGGCGGCGCCACGAGCTTCGCGGTGCGCGCGGCGCTGGCGGGCGGCGGAGCGTCGGCCGAGCTGCCGGTTTCGGTCAGCAGCCTGGGCTTCGGCACGCTCGACATCAGGCCCGTCTACGACGGCAGCCGCGCGGCGCGCGAGTGGGTGGCGAGCGTCGTCGCCGGCACGACGTGCGAGGCGCTGACACCGGCGCTGCCGGCGGATCCGGAGGGGGCGCTGGGAGCGACGGCGGAGCCCGGCGACCCTCTGCTCGTGCCGAACGCGCCGGTCGGGCCGAACCTGGCGGTGCTCGTGCGCGGCGGTCATTTCATGTGGGGCTGCACCGACGTGCCCAACCTCGCGGCGAACGAGACGACCGAGGTCAAGGTCTTCATCGTCAACCGGCCCATTTCTCTCGGCGAGGAGCCGCTCGAGATCGAGCTCGGGTTCGTGCCCGATCCGGCCGAGCCGTGGACCACGCTGCTGGGCAACTCCACCCAGCTCATGCTGGACGCCTTCCTGGACCCCAACTCGAGCGAGTCGGCCGGGCTGATCGCCCAGATGGCGAAGCAGGCGAGCGAGCCGGCGGCATTCGACCAGGCGAGCGCGGAGCACGCCTGGGAAGACGTCGTGGACGAGCACCTGGCCGCGAACGGCATCGCCATCGTCGGCACTATCAAGCAGCTCGTCGCTCAGGCGCTCGATCCAGGCATCGGCACGATCGGCGGCGCCTTCCAGCACGCCGGGGACAGCAAGAGCTTCGTTCTCTTCACCCTCGATCGGCTCGGCTCGGTACCGGCCCCTCTGGCCGGCGCGCCCACCGACTACCTCATGAGCTGGACCGTGGATCCCGACGATACCGTACGGCTGGGCGGCACCCTCTTCTGGCTTCCCAGCCGCTTCCTTGGCTCGGCCTCCTCTCAGCTCTTGGAGGGCCAGTACCCGGACGGCATGTTGGGACTGCTTCCCAAGCTCGTCCGGTGCGACGAGCTCGGGGAGAAGCTCGGCGGCTACGAGTCGTGTCCGGCAGATTGCATGGCCGAGCTCTGTCGCAGCGCCCTCGCCGCGCGCTGGAGCGCCGCGCTCGACGCCTCCGCGACCTCGGGGCTGGTCGGCACCGTGGCCATCCAGGCCTCCGGTGCGGCCCGCTTCGACGACGCCGCCGGGCTGACGGGCTTCGACGGCGCCTGGTTGGGCAGCGCGACCAACGGGTTGCTCTCGGCCAAGGTCCACGGCAGCGCGCTGGCATCCCTGGCGAACGAGCCGGAGCCGGAGCAGTAGGCGGCAGTGATGACCTCCATGAGCTCGGCGAAGCTCATGGCCACGAGGGACTTTCGGGCGCCGGTCGACGGCACTGGCTCAACAGCTTGCTGCTAGCGGCTAGTACCCGTTCACGGCATTTCCGTGCCAGCAAGGACGGCTCGCCGAGTCGGCCGCGATCGCGGCTTACGTCCTCGGCCCGGCTCCTCACGTACAGGAGTACGCTCCGGGCCGGGCCTCCGGGCGCGCTCATGCGCGCAGCCCCGCCTGACGAGCCGTCTGGGAGAGAGTACCTCGCTTTCGAGCGGGCCTCCCCGACGCGCCATGCCTTCCTCGCCGGCGAGATCTTCGACATGTCTGGAGGCAGCCGGGAGCACAGCCTCATCGGAGCGAACTTCGTCGGCGAGCTGCGGGCGGCCCTGCGGGGTCGCCCCTGCGAGGTGCACGGCCCGGACCTGCGCATCCACATCCCGCGCACCGGCCTGTACACCTACGCCGATGCGCTGGTCGTGTGCGGCCGGGTCGAGTTTGCCGACGACGTGCGCGACACGCTGCTCAACCCCGCCGCGGTGGTCGAGGTGCTCTCGGACTCGACTGAGGCCTACGATCGCGGGGAGAAGTTCCACCACTACCGCTCCGTTCCTTCCCTCAGCCACTACGTGCTTGCGTCGCAGCGCCAGGTGCTCCTCGAACACTTCGCGCGCCAGCCGGATGGCTCCTGGGCGTTCGTGGTGCTCGGCCCTGGCGAGCGGCTGGTGATCGGCCGCCCGCTCGGCGCGCCCGCTGAGATCGCTGTGGATGCGCTCTACGACCGCGTGTTCGAAGCGGCCGATGGGCATGACGCTTCTCGTTGACCTGCCGCTTGCAAGCTTACTGCCCTGTGCATCGCCACAGCATCGTCCCCCGGTGATCATTGACCTTTTCGTCGGAACCGAGCAGCGTCTCGCGCCCATGTTCGGCATCATCTGGCCCGCCGTCCGGACGTTCGTCACGGGTCTGCGTTCGCGCCGGGACCTGCTCCTGGAGAACTTGGCGCTGCGCCAGCAGCTCGCGGCGTTCCAGGCCAGAGGCAAGACGCCGCGCATCCGCCCGGCCGACCGGGCCTTTTGGATCCTGCTCCGCCGGCTCTGGGCGCGCTGGGCAGACGCGCTGGTCATCGTGAAGCCCGACACCGTCGTCCGCTGGCACCGGGCAGGCTTCCGGCTGTACTGGAACTGGATCTCGCGCCGACGCCGTCGCGACGGGCGGCCGCCCCTGAGCACGGACATTCGCGACCTCATCCGCCAGATGGCCTCGGAGAACCGCTGGGGCGCAGCTCGGATCCACGGCGAGCTGGCCATGCTCGGCTTTGACGTCTCGGAGCGCACGGTCTCGCGCTACTTGCGCAGTTTGCAGCGGCCACCAGATGCCCGGCAATCCTGGCTCACCTTCCTCCGCAACCACCGCGAGGCGATCGCCGCGATGGACCTGTTCGTCGTGTTCACGGCGAGCTTCAGGCTGCTCTACGCCTTCTTCGTCATCCGGCACGGCCGACGGGAGATCGTGCACGTCAACGTGACCGAGCACCCGACCGCGGCGTGGGTGGTCCAGCAGCTCCGCGAGGCGTTTCCGTTCGACACGGCGCCCAAGTACCTCGTCTTCGACCGCGACTCGACCCTCTCCGCGCAGGTTGTTGCTGCGGCGAAGGCCATCGGCATGAAGCCGACGAGGACGGCGTACCGGGCGCCCTGGCAGAACGGGACGGCGGAGCGATGGGTGGGTTGCTGCCGTCAGGAGCTGCTTGACCAGGTGATCGTCCTCGGCGAGGCGCACCTGCGGCGGCTGCTGCGCGAGTACGTCGCGTACCATCACGAGGATCGGACGCACTGCGGGCTGGGCAAGCAGACGCCGCTGCGGCGTGCCGTCCAAGGCAAGCCGTCCGCGGGGGCGAAGGTGATCGCGCTGCCGCGGCTCGGGGGGCTGCATCATCGCTACGAGTGGCGGGACGCGGCGTAGGTCCCCGTCGTCTCCCCGGCGCTCCGTCACCTCGTCGCCATCAGCGGCGAGATGATCGGCGTCCTCCACGCCTCCCGCCCTTCGGCGATCTCCACCGCTGCCCCAGCCCCGGAAGACGAGCGCGCGGCATGCCGCCCGCATCGCGGCCCGCGGTCGCTACCGAGCATCCCGCCTCGGATGGACCTCCGGCGATGGGCGCCCGCCTGCGGCGCCGACCTCCTTGCTCCCGTCCAGCGCTCGGATGACGTTTTGGCGAACGACAACCCGCTGGAGCCAGATCATGGTTCTTGCGTCGGCCTCGGCGCATACTCGGTCCGTAGGGCCGACGGCGGTCCCCGTCTTCCCTGTGCCCCAACCACGGACTACTAGGT
>JACQWT010000332.1 GCA_016209145.1 Deltaproteobacteria bacterium
GACGTAGCGGCCGTCGGCCCCGAGATACCAGCCGCGCACGCCCCGGTCCTCCTCGGTGGCGCTCAGCACCACCGCGCCGGAACCGTCGCCGAAGAGCGAGGTGACGTTGCGGCCCGCCGTGGAGAAGTCGATCGCGGCCGAGTGCACCTCGGAGCCCACGATCAGGATGTTCTTGCAGGCCCCCGAGCGGATGAAGCTCGTGCCCGTGGCCAGGCTATACAGAAAGCCCGAGCACTGGTTGCGGATGTCCATCGCCGGCACGAAGTGCCCCTCGTCGCAGAAGCCGAGCTTCTGCTGGAGCATCACGCCCGAACCCGGGAAGCCCCAGTCGGGCGAGAGCGTGGCGAGGATGATCATGTCGATGTCCTTGTTCGCCAGGCCCGCCCGCGCCATGGCCTCCCGGGCCGAGGGCACGGCCAGGTCGGCGGTGCCCACGCCCTCGTCGGCGAAGTGGCGCTCCTCGATCCCGGTGCGCTGCCGGATCCACTCGTCGGTGGTGTCGATGCCGTACTTGGTGCGCAGCTCATCGTTCGTCACGACGCGCGGCGGCACGTAGAAGCCCGTTCCGGAGATGTAGGCGTTGGGCATGCGTCCAGTCTACCAAGGACTCGCCCCGCGCTCAACGCAGCCCGGCGTGGTGCAGCAGCCACCAGCTCAGGGCGGAGATGAACCCGGCGGCCGGAATGGTGAAGATCCAGGCCCAGACGATCTGGCCGGCCACGCCCCAGCGGATGGTCGAGAACTTGGTGACCGAGCCCGCGCCCACGATCGCGCCCGTGATCGTGTGCGTCGTCGAGACGGGGATGCCGAGCGCGGTGGCGAGGAAGAGCGTGCAAGCGCCCGCGGTCTCGGCGCAGAAGCCGCCCACGGGCTTCAACTTCGTGATCTTCATGCCCATGGTGCGCACGATGCGCCAGCCGCCGAAGAGCGTCCCCAGGCCCATGGCCGCATGGCAGGAGAGCACGACCCACAGCGGCACGTGGAAGCTCGGGCCGAGCATCCCGGCCGAGAAGAGCAGCACGGCGATGATGCCCATCGTCTTCTGCGCGTCGTTGCCGCCGTGGCCCAGGCTGTACAGGGCCGCCGAGAGAAGCTGAAGCCGGCGGAACCAGCGATCGACGCGCCGGGGGGTCGAGCGGAAGAAGATCCGCGCCACCACCACCATGATGCCATAGCCCAGCACCAGGCCGAGCAGGGGCGAGAGCACGATGGAGAAGCCAATCTTGAGGAAGCCGCTGACTTGCAGGGCGGCCATGCCTGCCTTGGCCACGGCCGCGCCCCCGAGCCCGCCGATCAAGGCGTGCGAGGAGCTGGAGGGGATGCCGTAGTACCAGGTGATGAGATTCCAGGCGATGGCGCCGACCAGGGCCGCGGCTACCACGACCGGATCGGCCACGGCCGGATCGATCACGCCCTTGCCGATGGTGCCGGCCACGTGCAGGCCGAAGAAGAGGAAGGCAATGAAGTTGAAGAAAGCCGCCCAGAGCACCGCGGTCTGCGGCCGCAGCACCCGCGTCGAGACCACCGTGGCGATGGAGTTGGCGGCGTCGTGGAAGCCGTTGATGAAGTCGAAGACGAGCGCGGCCGCGACCACCGCGCCGATGAGCACCATCGTCCAGTCCACCACGTTGTCGCTCCGCCGTCCGGGCTCAGGCGTACTCGAGCACGATGCCCTCGATGATGTTGGCCACGTCCTCGCAGCGATCGGTCAGGGACTCCAGGAACTCGTAGATCTCCTTCAACTTGATGAGCTGGCGGGTGTCCGGTTCGTCGCGGAAGAGCTTCGTCTTGGCCGTGCGCAGGATGGCGTCGGCCTCGTTCTCGAGCCGGTTTACCTCCACGCAGTCCTGGATGATGCCGGAGGTGAAGGTCAGATCTTCGAGCCGGTTGACCGCCCGCTGGATGCACTCGGTCGACTTGATGCAGATGTCGGCCAGGGCCTTGCACTCGGCCGTGGCCTCGCGCAGCTCGTACAGGTGCACGCGGCTGGAGGCGCCCTCCAGCCGGTCGAGGATGTCATCCATGCGCGAGATGAGCTGGTGGATGTCGTCGCGGTCGAGCGGCGTGATGAAGGTCTTGTGCAAGAGCTCCACCGTGCGATGCGTGATCTCGTCGCCCGCGTGCTCGATGTCCTTGATCTCGCGCGCGTGCCGCTCGGCCTGGGGCAGGTCGTCGAGCATGGCGCGGAAGGCGTGAGCCGCCTTGACGCTCTGCTCGGCCGACTGCCGGAACAGCTCGAAGAACTTGCCCTCCCGCGGAATCAGGCTTCTTAGCACGCTCTTCTCTCCTCGGTCGCCTCGGGCGTAAGCCGCGGGGCGGCGGGATGCTAGCAGCCTCTTGCCGAACGCGAAGCGTTTTTCAACTCTGCCTGCGATGCCCTATGATGCCGCCCTTCGGGCGCTCCTGCCTGGCCGAGGGCTCACACCATGATGGACTTGGTCCGCAAGTGCTTCGACATCTTCCTGCACCTGGACCGCTACCTGCGCGACTGGACCAGCCTGATGGGCGGGTGGCTCTACGCGCTCTTGTTCCTCGTCGTCTTCTGCGAGACCGGCTTGGTCGTGACGCCCTTCCTGCCGGGCGACTCGCTGCTGTTCGCCGTGGGCGCAATTGCCGCCCTGGACGGCTCGCCCCTGAACGTCGCCGCCTGCATCGTGGTGGTGAGCCTGGCCGCCGTGCTCGGCGACGCGGCCAACTACTCCATCGGCTACCGCATCGGGCCCAAGGTTTTCTTCAGCGAGAGCTCGCGCTGGCTCAGCAAGAAGCACCTCTTGCGCGCCCAGGCCTTCTACGAGAAGTACGGGGGCAAGACGATTTTCCTCGCGCGTTTCGTGCCCATCATCCGCACCTTCGCTCCCTTCGTCGCGGGCATCGGCAAGATGCGCTACCGCCGCTTCGCGATGTTCAACGTGACGGGCGGCATCACCTGGGTGGCAGCCTTCATCCTTGCCGGCTACTTCTTCGGCAACCTGCCCCAGGTCAAGCGGAACTTCCAGTACGTGATCATGGCCATCATCGTCATCTCGGTCATGCCCATGGCGATCGAGTACGTACGGGAGCGCCGCGCGCAGGCGCGCCAGGCTGCGGCGGGCGGGCCGAGCGCCGCGCCGGAGGGGTAGATCGCCAGGAGACGGACGGGGGATGGCGAGGCGGCGCCGCTTCCGCCTGACCGCCAAGGGCAGGCGCTTGCCGCCCGCACCGAACCGTGCCAATCGCCCCTCGGTACGGCGGGCGTCGGGCCGGCCCGCGGGAGGTGTTCGATGATGCGGCGTTCACTGGGCCTTGGTGTGTTGCTCTGCGCCGTCGCTCTGGCTTTGGCGGCGAGTGCCACCTGCGGCGGCGATGGTGACGTGCAGGTAGCCCCCGGATCTGGAACCGGGGCGGCGGCGCAAGGGGGAGCGGGAGCCGCGTCGTCCTGCCCGACGGGCACGACGGCGTGCGGGGGCAAGTGCGTGAGCACCAAGCTCGATCCGGACAACTGCGGCGCCTGCGACCACGCCTGCGCCCAGGGCGAGCTGTGCTCGGTGGGCCAGTGTGGCGTCGAGTGCCTGGGCGGAACCACCAAGTGCGGCGACCTGTGCGTCGACACGGCGCTCAATCCCGCCCACTGCGGCGGCTGCGACAACGCCTGCGGCGCGGGCGAGGTGTGCTCGGCCGGCCAGTGTGGTCTCAAGTGCCTGGGCGGAACCACCAAGTGCGGCAGCCTCTGCGTGGACACCAAGCTCGATCCGGCCAACTGCGGCGGCTGCGGCGTGCTCTGCGCGCCGGGCGATGTCTGCTCCCTGGGCAAGTGTGGCCTGGAGTGCGTGGGCGGCACCACCAAGTGCGGGAACAACTGCGTGAACGCGCAGCTCGACCCGGCCCACTGCGGCAAGTGCGACAACGCCTGCAGCCAGGGCGAGGTCTGCTCGAACGGGAGCTGCCAGCACCAGAGCGCGGGCGGCACCACCAAGTGCGGCAGCAAGTGCGTGAACACGCAGGTCGATCCGGCCTACTGCGGCGCCTGCAACAACGCCTGCGGCCCGGGCACGGTGTGCTCGGGCGGGATCTGCCAGATCGAGTGCACGGGCGGCACCGCCAAGTGCGGCGGAAAATGCGTGAACCTCCAGAACGACGCGCTGCACTGCGGCGGCTGCGACAAGGCCTGCGGCCAAGGCGAAGTATGCTCGAACGGGAGCTGCCTGCTGCAGTGCGTGGGCGGCACCACCAAGTGCGGCTCCTCCTGCGTGAACACGCAGAACGACCCGGGCCATTGCGGCGCTTGCAACGCCGCCTGCCCGCAGGGCGAGATCTGCGCAGCGGGCAAGTGCGGCCTCGTGTGCGTGGGCGGCACGACCAAGTGCGGCTCCTCCTGCGTCAACACGCAGAACGACCCGGGCCATTGCGGCGCCTGCAACAAGGCCTGCGGCCAGGGCGAGACCTGCTGTGCCGGCGCCTGCGCCGACCTACTCAAGGACGCGAAGAACTGCGGCGGCTGCGGCAAGGCGTGCCCGGGCGGCCAGACGTGCTCCAGCGGCGCCTGTGCGACCCTGTCGTGCCTGGAGGCGCTCAAGGCGGATCCCAACGCCAAGAGCGGGCTGTTCACGATCAAGCCGGACCCCAACCAGGCGGCGTTCCAGGTATGGTGCCGGATGGACGGCGACTACCCCGGCGCCACGCTGGCCATCAAGCGGCCGGGCTCGGTCGCCGGCCAAGAGCTGGTGAGCGGGGATCTCTCGTTGCCCTGCACGCCGGCAAGCCCGGGCTACTGCAAGCTCAGCGACGCCAAGATCAACGCCATCAAGGCCACCTCACCGAGCGTCGATCCGTACATCGTCCTGTCCTACAAGGACGGTGGCAACGTGCCCTACTGCCGCGGCTTCGTGCGCAAGGCGTGCACCTGGGTCAACGACTCGCAGGCGGGCAGCAACTGCGAGAACGCCGTCACCCGCAACTCCGGCAACTACTGCAGCCGCCAGCAGACGACGACCTGCTATCGGGGGGTCGACGGCCACACCTGCCCCAACCTCAACTACCCGGGCATCCACGATCCCAACAATCCGTTCATGATCTTCGAGCACTGCAGTGGCACGCACTACTGCGGCGGCTGGGACACCACCTGGGACCGGATCGAGATGCTGATCCAGTAGGGACGGACGCTTCAGGGGCGTGCGGGCAGCCTGTCGCTCGCCACGAATCGGTGCTCGTCGCTCGCCGTCGCACGGCGGAACGGCGTACCCGTCCACGGCATTTCCGCGCCAGCAAGGACGGCTCGCCGAGTCGGCCGCGATCGCGGCTTACGTCCTCGGCCCGGCTCCTCACGTACAGGAGTACGCTCCGGGCCGGGCCTCCGGGCGCGCTCATGCGCGCAGCCCCGCCTGACGTCGCCCGCCGCCTCCTGACTCGCCGCCCCCTCGGCCGCGTAGGACAGCGCCGCGAGCTGCGAGTACAGGCGCCAGCGGGCCTGGGCGTCGCGCTGGCTCTCCTCGATGAAGCGCGCCGCGTTCTGCGGGTGGCTCTTGGTGAGCATCTTGAAGCGCGTCTCCGAGTAGGCGAAGTCCTTCATCGAGATCTTCAGCCCCTTGGAATCGATCTTCAGCGGGTTCTTGCCCTCCCGGGCGAGCAGCGGGTTGTAGCGGTAGAGCACGATGTGGCCCGACTCGACCGCGGCCTTCTGGTGCTCCAGGCCCTTCTCCATCGGGATGCCATGGGCGATGCAGTGCGAGTACGCGATGATGAGCGAGGGGCCGGGATACGCCTCCGCCTCGAGGAAGGCGCGCACGCACTGCAAGTCATTGGCCCCGAGCGCGACCTGGGCGACGTAGATGCTGCCGTAGGTCTGGCTGATGAGGCCCAAGTCCTTCTTGGCCATGGGTTTCCCGCCGAAGGCGAACTTGGCCACCGCGCCCTTGGGCGTGCTCTTCGATGCCTGGCCGCCGGTGTTGGAGTAGACCTCGGTGTCGAGCACCAGCGCGTTGATGTCGCGATCCGAAGCGAGCACGTGGTCTAGCCCGCCGTAGCCGATGTCATAGGCCCAGCCGTCGCCACCCACGGCCCAGACGCTCTTCTTGACGAGCGAGTCGCACACGCTGAGCAGGTTCTGCGCCTCCGCCGACCGGTCGGCCGCCAGCTTGCTCCGGATGGCGGCCACGCGCTCGCGCTGCGCGGCGATGCCGGCCTCGGAGCGCTGATCCGCCTCCAGGATCCCCTTGACGAGCTCGTCGCCGAGCTTGCCCGCGAGCCCCTGGCACAGCTCGCGCGCGTACTCGCCCTGCTTGTCGAACGTCAGCCGCATGCCGAAGGCGAACTCGGCGGCGTCCTCGAAGAGCGAGTTGTTCCAGGCGGGCCCGCGGCCGTCCGCGTTCTTGCAATAGGGCGTGGTCGGCAGGTTGCCGCCATAAATGGACGAGCAGCCGGTGGCGTTGCCGATGATGAGCCGGTCGCCGAAGAGCTGGCTCAGAAGCTTCAGATAGGGCGTCTCGCCGCAGCCGGCGCAGGCGCCCGAGTATTCGAACAGCGGCTGCAGGAGCTGGCTGCCCTTGACCGTATTGATCTTGGGGATCCGTCGATCGATCTCCGGGATCTTGAGGAAGAAGGCGTTGTTGACGCGCTCCTGGGAGCGCAGCGGCGGCTGCGGCTCCAGGCGCAGAGCCTTGCGGCTCTTGTCCTTCTTGTCCGCGCCCGTGCACACCTGGCTGCACAGCGTGCAGCCGGTGCAGTCCTCGGGCGCGACCTGCACGCAGTAGACCGAGCCCTTGGGCAGCTCCTTGGCCTTGGTGTCCTTCCACTTGAGCGTGGGCGGGCAGTCCTCGGTGAGCTTGCGGTCGAAGACCTTGGTGCGGATCGCGGCGTGCGGGCAGACCATGGCGCACTTGCCGCACTCGATGCACAGCGCCGGCTCCCAGACGGGGATCTCCAGGGCGATGTTGCGCTTCTCCCAGGCGGCCGTGCCCGTCGGGAAGGTGCCGTCGACCGGAAAGGCGCTGACCGGGATCGTGTCTCCCTTGCCGAGGATGATCGGTTCCACGACCTTGTGCAGGAACTCCGGTGCCTCCGGGGGGACGGGCGGCGGCCGGCGGATCTGGCTCGTCACCGCCGCCGGCACCGGCACCTGGTGCAGGTTGGCCAGCGTCATGTCGATGGCCTTGTAGTTGAGCTGCACGATCTGGTCGCCCTTGGCGCCGTAGGTCTTCTTGACCGACTCCTTGATCGCGGCGATGGCCTCCTGACGCGGCAGCACGCCGCTGATGGCGAAGAAGCAGGTCTGCATGATGGTGTTGACGCGGCTGCCCATGCCCGCGTCCTTGGCCACCTGGTAGGCGTCGATGACGTAGAGCTGGCATTTTTTCGCGATGAGATCGCGCTGCACCTCCTGGGGCAGCGTGTCCCAGATCGCGGCGGCCGGCGTCTGCGTGTTGAGGAGGAAGACGGCGCCGGGCAGCGCGTGCTCGATCATGTCGAACTTCTCGAGGAACACCGTCTGGTGGCAGCCGATGAAGTTGGCCTGCTCGATGAGGTAGCAGCTCTTGATCGGCTTCTTGCCGAAGCGCACGTGGGAGACGGTGACGGCGCCGGCCTTCTTCGAGTCGTAGACGAAGTAGCCTTGGGCGTAGTTGTCGGTCTCGGTGCCGATGATCTTGATGGTGTTCTTGTTGGCGCCCACCGTGCCGTCCGAGCCCAGGCCGTAGAACAGGGCGCGGTGCACGCCCTCGCCCTCGGTGCAGAAGCTCTCGTCGAGCGGCAGGCTGGAGCCCGAGACGTCGTCGTTGATGCCGACGGTGAAGTAGTTCTTGGGTCGATCCTTGGCCAGCTCATCGAACACGGCCTTGACCATGGGCGGGCTGAACTCCTTGGAGGAGAGCCCGTAACGACCGCCGACGATGGTCGGAAACTTCGCCATCGGCGCCTGACCGGCCGCGAACAGCTCGCTCAGGGCCGTCACGACGTCCTTGTACAGGGGCTCGCCCTCGGCGCCCGGCTCCTTGGTCCGGTCGAGAACGGCAATCTTGCGCACGCTCGGGGGCAGTGCCCGGCCGAAGAACTCCCGTGAGAATGGCCGGAACAGACGCACCTTTACCAGCCCGAGCTTGCGGCCCTTGGCATTGAGCCGCTCGATCACCTCCTCGACGGTCTGCGCGCCCGAGCCCATCAGCACGATCACCTGCTCGGCGTCCGGGGCGCCGAAGTAGTCGAAGAGCCGGTAGGAGCGGCCCACGCGCGCCGCGAACTTGTCCATCACCTGCTGCACGATCGCCGGACAGGCCGCGTAGAAGGGACTGAAGCGCTCGCGCGCCTGGAAGAAGACGTCCGGATTCTGCGAGCTGCCGCGCAGCACCGGGCGCTCGGGGGTCATCGCCCGGGCGCGGTGGGCGTGCACCAGCTCGTCGGGGATCATGTGGTGCAGGTCGTCGTCGGAGACCTCCTCGATCTTGGAGACCTCGTGCGAGACGCGGAAGCCCTCGAAAAAGTGCACGAACGGGATGCGCGCTTGCAGGCTCGCCGCCGTGGTGATGGCCGCCAGATCCATGACCTCCTGTACCGAGCCCGAGCTCATCAGGCCGTAGCCGGTCGAGCGCACGGCCATGATGTCGCTGTGGTCGCCGAAGATGGAAAGAGCGTGCGCCGCCACGGTGCGCGCCGAGACGTGGAAGACCGTGGGCGTGAGCTCGCCCGAGATCTTGAACATCGACGGGATCATCAGCAGCAGGCCCTGCGAGGCCGTGAACGTCGTGGTGAGCGAGCCGGTCTGCAGCGCGCCGTGCACGGCCGCCGCCGCCCCGGCCTCGCTCTGCATCTCGATCACCGTGGGCACGGTGCCCCAGATGTTGGGCCGGCCCTCGGCCGACCACTGGTCGGCCCACTCGCCCATGTTGGACGAGGGCGTGATCGGGTAGATGGCGATGACTTCGCTGGTGCGGTGGGCAACGTTGGAGGCCGCCTCGTTGCCGTCGATGGTGAGGATTCTTCGAGCCATACTTACCTCTAGCGCTTCGTGCAGGGCGCGTCCGCGGCCTTCCGGCGGGTCTCCGGCAGCTCGGGACGAGCGAAACGATGCGGCTTGGAAATAGGCCCCGGGGGGGCCGGGGGCAACGGTTTTCTGTGCTACTCTCCTGCCCTATGGCGGTGGAGCAAGACGAGGAGCCGATGAGCACGAGAGGTGGCAAGAGGAGTCGAGCCTGGAGGAGCGCCGCGGCCGTGCTGGGGACCGGTCTGCTTCTGGCCGCGGGTGCCTGCTCGAGCGAGCCGGCGTCGAGCGCGGTGGGGCCCACGGGCACCACGGGAAGCGGCGGCGGCGCCGTCGCGGGCTGCCCGGCGGGCCTGAAGGAGTGCGGCGGGAAGTGCGTGCAGACGAGCCTCGATCCCGCAAACTGCGGCGCCTGCGGCGAGAAGTGCCCCGAGGGGCAGGTCTGCTCCGCCGGCCAGTGCGGCGTCGACTGCCTGGGCGGCACCACCAAGTGCGGCGACCACTGCGTCACCCCGGCCACCGATCCGCAGAACTGCGGGAGCTGCGGCAACGCCTGCCCGGTGGGGGCGGTGTGCTCGGGCGGCGAGTGCGCCCTGCAGTGCGCCGGCGGCACGAGCAAGTGCGGCAACGAGTGCGTCGACACGACCACCGATCCGGCGCACTGCGGGCTGTGCGACAGCCCGTGCCCCGAGGGCCAGGTCTGCTCCGCCGCCGTGTGCGGCGTCGACTGCCTGGGCGGCACCACCAAGTGCGGCGAGATGTGCGTGGACACCGAGCTCAACCCCGCCCACTGCGGCGGGTGCAACAACGCCTGCCCCGCCGGCCAGGTCTGCTCGGCCGGGCAGTGCGCGCTCATGTGCGTCGGCGGCAGCATCAAGTGCGGTGCGCTGTGCGTGGACACCAAGATCGATCCGCAGAACTGCGGCGGCTGCTCCGTTGCGTGCCCGCAGGGGAAGATCTGCTCCGCCGGCCAGTGCGCCCTGGACTGCGCCGGGGGCACGACGAAGTGCGGCGAGAAGTGCGTCGATCTGGAGACGGATCCCTTCAACTGCGGCGGCTGCGCCAGCGCCTGCGGCCCGGGCGAGGTGTGCTCCGGCGAGAAGTGCGGCCTGAAGTGCGTCGGCGGCACGACCAAGTGCGGCAGCAAGTGCGTGGACACGACGACCGACCTCGCCAACTGCGGAGGCTGCGGCGCTCTGTGCGCCAAGGGAGAGGTCTGCTCCGCCGGCAAGTGCGTCTGTGACTGCGTAGGAGGCGCCGCCATGTGCGGCCAGGCCTGCGTGGACCTGTCCAACGATCCGCAGAACTGCGGGAGCTGCGGCGTTCTGTGCGCCAAGGGCGAGGTCTGTTCGGTCGGGCAGTGCGCGCTCGTCTGCCTTGGCGGCACGACCAAG
>JACQWT010000333.1:0-5906 GCA_016209145.1 Deltaproteobacteria bacterium
CGCTGGAACCGGCTCAATCCGGATCAGCCGCCGCGCACACCTTTTGTCACCGAACTCCTGGGCGGATCGGATGCGCCGGTGGTGGCGGCCAGCGACTACCTGCGGGCCCTGCCGGACTCCGTGGCGCGCTGGGTGCCGGCGGCGCTCGCGCGCCCGCCCGCAGGCGTGGGCGGCCCCGCGCCCAGCCCGCGCGAGCTGGTCACGCGGCTCGTGGCGCGCGTGGGCAAGCAGGTGCGCCGCGCCGATGCCGACGCCCTCTCCGACTTCGTCGCCGAGACCGCCAGCGGCCCCCAGCGGGAGACGGCCCGCTGGATCCTGGAGCGCGGCTCGGGCAGCCGGAGCTGGGTGGTGCATCGGGCGCTGCGCGAGCTCGGCCTGCGCAGCCGGATCGCCGTCGCCGAGACCCAGTCGCTGAGCTCCTCGCCCCACTTCCCGGCGCACGCGGGGCGCTTTCGCCATCCGCTGGTGCTCGTCGATCTCCCGGAAGGGCGGCTCTGGATCGACGCCGACGTCGACGGGCCGCCGCTGCCGCCCGGCACCGTGAGCCCGGAGCTGCGCGGCCGGCAGGCGCTCCTGCCCGACGCCGCCATGCTGCGCGTCGATGCCGAGGCGACGGGCGAGGGGGACGAGATCGATATCCGCCTGCGCCTCGACGAGCGAGGCGACGGCCACGGCACCTTCGCGGCCCTGCTGCGCGGCCGGCAGGCGCAGCAGCTCGCCGAGGCGCTCGAGGTCACGGTCGGCTCGGAGCGCCAGCAGCTCCTGCGCAACGTGGTGCTCGGCTGGCTGCCGTGGGCAGACGTGCGCGAGGTAGCCCTGTCCTCGGATGAAGGCTCCTGGCAGGTCGGGCTGCGCGCCGAGATCGACGCCTTGGGCTATGGCCGCGCCGAGGGGCGAGACGGAACCCTCTGGCTATTGCCCGGCATCGACCCCGTGCACGCCGTCTTCCCGGCGCCGCGGGCCACCACCCTGGGCACCCGCTACCTGGCCCAGGCCGAGCGCACGGCCGCCCTCGCCATCGATGCGCCGCTCTTGTTTCACGTCCACCGGCGGATCGAGCTGCCGCCCGCCGTCGCGGTCATCCATCCCGCCGAGGCGCTGAAGATCGAGACGGCCGAGCTCGAGGCGGTGCGCGCGGTCACGCAGTCGGGAGGGCTCTTGGAGGATGACTTCCGGCTGAGCCTGCCGGCCGGCACGGTCGATCTCGACCGCCTCGAGGGCTTTGCGCGCGACGTGCGCCGCGTCGACGACGGCTTCCGCTATGGCACGCGCGTGGGCCCGAAGCGATGAGCATGCGCGTTAGCCAAGAACCTGACGACAGCAACGACGGCGGCCGATCCATCCGCGCTGTCCGGCATGAGCTTACGTCCTCGCGCCGGGTCCTCGCGTACAGGAGTACGCTGCGGCCCGGCGCTGCGGGCGCGCTCGGCCGGCGCGGCGCCTCGGCCGCCGGGCGATTGCTTGCTTGGTCCGGATGGAAGCGATGAGCCTCAAGCTCGAAGAGCGGGTGCTCCTCGGCGAGCGCACGAGCCTGCGGATCGGGGGAGAGGCCCGCTACTGGCTGGACGCGCCGGACGCGAGCGCGGTGATCGAGGCCCTGGGCTGGGCGCGCGCGGCCGGCGTGAGCGTCGAGGTGCTCGGCGCCGGCACGAACGTGGTGGTGGCCGACCGCGGCCTGGATGCCCTGGTGCTGCGGGTGCGCGCGGCGGGCCGGCGCGTGCGCGAGTCGTCTGGCGGGACGGTCCAAGTCGAGGTCGGCGCGGGCGTCGCGCTCGACGAGCTCGTCGCCTGGTCGGTCGCCGAGGGCCTGGGCGGCCTCGAGTGCCTCTCGGGCATCCCGGGCGACGTCGGGGCCGCGCCCCTCCAGAACGCCGGCGCATACGGCCAGGAGGTGGCGGACTGTATCGAAGAGGTGCAGGCCGTCGCGCGTCCCAGCGGCCGGCTCGTCGCGCTTCCGGCCCAGGACTGCGGCTTCGGCTACCGGCAGAGCATCTTCAAGGGCGCGGCCGCCGGCCGCTACGCGATCGTGGCGGTCCGCTTCCGGCTGCGCCGGGACGCGCCCGCGGCGACAGGCTACCCCGAGATCGAGCGAGCGCTGCGCGCGGCGGGCGCGCCGGCCACGCTCGCCGCCGTCCGGGAGGCGGTGCTCGGCCTGAGGCGCGGAAAGTCGATGCTCCTCGATCCACAGGACGAGAACGGCCGCAGCGCCGGCTCCTTCTTCGTCAACCCGGTGGTGGGTGTCGCCCAGGCGGCCGAGGTCGAGGCTCGCGCGGCACCGCTGCTGGCGCCGGGCGAAGGCATGCCCCGCTTTGGCGCGGGCCCGGGGCGGGTCAAGCTCGCCGCCGGCTGGCTCATCGAGCGCGCCGGCCTGCCCCGGGGGCTCGCCCGCGGGCGCGTGGGGATCTCGACGCGCCACGCTCTGTGCCTCGTCAACCGCGGCGGTGCCAGCGCGGCCGAGCTCGTGGCGCTGGCCGCCGAGGTGCGCGCCCGCGTGCGCGAGCGCTTCGGCGTGGCGCTGGCGGTCGAGCCGCGGCTCTTGGGGTTTGCACCCGAAGAGATCGCGGGGCTGCTAGACTGACGGGCACGGGAGAGACGCGATGAAGATCGACGGGTCGACCTGGCGCCGGTGGCTTGGGCCGATGAGCGTGCTCTCGTCGCTCGCGCTAGTCTCGTTCGGGGCGCTCTTTGCCGTCGACCACTACGTCACGGGCGGGCCGTCCGTGCCGACCGACAGCGCGCTCTTGCGCTATCTCTTCTTCGACGCCGGCGCCGTCTCGAACGCCGTGCCGGGGCTGGCGGCCTTGATCGCCGCCGTGCTCGGCATCGTGATCACCGTCGTCAGCATCGTCGTCCAGCTCACGGCCGAGCGCTACCACAACATCGCCACGATGTTCTTCCGCGACCGGACGAACGTGAGCGTGCTGGGCTACTACGTGGTCGCCTGCGTCGCCGGCGTGCTGGTCAGCCTCTCGGTCGGGGGTGACTTCGTGCCGCGCGCCACCGTGGTCGGCATGATGGCCGCAACGGCCGTAGGCCTGGTGCTGATGGCGCCCTACTTCGCCTACGTGTTCTGGTTTCTCGATCCGGTCAACATCATCGCCCGCATTCGCGACGACGCGGTGCACGTGGTGCGTGCTGGGGCCCACGCCGTGGCGGCCGAGCGCCGCGCGCTGGCGCAGGCCCGGGTGGTGGCGGCCATGGAGGAGCTGACCGACATCACCAGCAACTCCATCTCGGGCAAGGACAAGATCATCGCCAGCCGTGCCGTCGACGCGATCAAGGACTTCGTCGTGGCCTACGTGCCGGCCAAGCGCGAGTACGACGCCGCCTGGTTCGCGCTGGGCCCAAGCCTGCGCGACAACCCCGACTTCGTGGCGATGGATCCGGAGTCGCGCGGGGACCTGGAGGAGCGGCGCACCTGGGTCGAGTGGAAGGCGATGCGGCAGTACCTCGGCATCTACAACGAGGCGCTGCCCGTCATGCCGGACATCGACTACCTCATCGCCATCGACACGCGCTACATCGGCGAGGCGGCGGCCGCGGCCGGCGACACCGAGCTCGTCGAGCTCGTGTTCCGCTACATGAACTCCTACCTGCGCTCGACCCTGAACGCCAAGAACGTGCGCACGGCGTACAACGTTCTGAACCAGTACCGGCTCCTGGTCGAGGCGATGCTGCGCACGGGTCAGGGCGAGCTCGCCGCCGAGGCCGTGGGGCACCTGAAATACTACGGCCACGTGAGCTACGACCTGAACCTTCCCTTCGTGACCGAGACCGTCGCGTACGACATCAGCACGGCCTGCGAGGTGGCGCACAAGCTCGCCGCGCCCGTGGAACAGGCCGTGCTGCACAGTTTCCTCGAGCTCGACCGCCCGGTGGCGCTGCGCTCGCAGGAGCAGGCCCTGAAAGGCGTGCGCAAGGCCCAGGTCAAGCTCGCGGCCTACTACCTGCAGGCCGGCGCCGAGGACAAGGCGCGGCTCATCTTCCACGACATGCGCCAGGAGCCGCCGGGACGGCTCGCGGCCATCCGCGGGGAGCTGGAGCGGGTCGAGACCAAGGACTTCTGGGAGATCATCGACCGCGGGCGCAACTTCGAGTTCATGCCTCCCGCCCAGAAGGACGCGATGCGCCGCTTCTTCGCCTGGTTCGAGGCCGAGGGTCTCACGGGGACGGCGGAGCCGAAGGAGGCGCCGTGACGCGGCGCCCCGGGCCGGAGCTGGGACGCCGGCCCCTGCTCGGGCTGATGGCCCTGGCGCCCCTTGCTACCTGCCGGCGCGAGCGGCCGCAGCCGGCGGGCGAGGACCCCGGCCTCTGGCGCGAGCTCGAGTTCGTGCCCAGCGTGGAGCATCCCACGGCGCAGCACGCGGCCGTGCTCGCCGAGCCGGGAGCTCCCCTGCTGGTCGCGTTGCACGGCCGGGGCGAGGCGGTTCGGGGCCTGGTGCGCGGCGCCCGCGGCTGGCGCAACGACTACGCGCTCGGCCGGGCCCACGCCGCTCTGTCCCGCGGCTCGCTGGTCGCCGAGGACTTCGGAGGGCTGGTGCGGCCCGAGCGGCTGGCGGTGCTCAACGCCGCGCTTCGCGCCGAGCCCTATCGCGGCCTGTGCGTGGCCTGCCCCTACACCCCGGCGCTGCCCGATCCGAGCGAGGCGGGCGCGCGGCCCTTCGCGAGCTTCCTCTTGGACCAGCTCATCGCACGCGTGCGCCGCGAGCTCGGTCCCAAGGCCGGACGCGAGGCGACGGGCATCGATGGGGTGAGCATGGGCGGCCGGCTGGCGCTGCTCGTGGGGCTGTCCCATCCCGAGGTCTTCGGCGCCGTGGGGGCCTTGCAGCCGGCCATCAGCGTGGCCGATGCGCCGTGGCTCGCCAAGCTCGCGGCCGCGGCGAGCGCGCGCGCCCCCGGCGCGCTGCGGCTCGTGACGAGCGACGCCGACCCCCTGCGGCCGGCCTGCGAGAAGTTGAGCGAACGGCTGCGCGCCGAAGGGGTGGAGCACCAGTTGCTCGTCACGCCGGGGCCGCACGACTACGTCTGGAACCGCGGCCCGGGCGCGATCGAGATGCTCTTCTGGCACGACCGGGTGCTGCGGGGGCGGCAGCCGACTTGATGCTGCGTCCCGTGCCGGATCTGCGGCCCGGCCGCGACGAGGACGCGCGCCAGATCGGCGGCGAGGCGCAGCGGCTTGGCCTTCTTGCCCGCGCCGGCTTGCCCGCGGCGCGCGCTTGGGTCGTGGACCGGCGCCTCTTCGACGCCATGGCCAAGAGCTGCCTGCCGCCCGGCCACGAGCTGCGCGCGCTCGTCCGGCGAGCGGCGGCCGGCCGAGGTGCCCGGCGCTGCGCCGTCGCCTGGGAGAGAATGCGCACGGCCCCGCTGCCGCCGGCCCTGGGCGAGGCCGTCGCGGCGTTCTGGCACGAGCTGGGACCGGAGCTGCCGCTCGGCATCGCGCTCCGGCCGAGCCTGGCGGCCGACCGCGCGCCGCCGCCCGACGCGCCATGGTGCCTGCCCGAGGTGGGCGGCGTGCGGGGCACGGAGCAGATCCTCGATGCCGTGCGCCGAGTCTGGTCGAGCGCGTTGCTCTCCTGCGCCGTGTCGCGCTACGCCGAGCTCGGCCTGCGCGACGTGGGCGTGGCCGTGCTGCTGCAAGAGGAGCTGGCGGGGACGCGGCGCGGGCGGCTGTGGAGGGGTGCGGGGCCCGGCGCCGGGCTGGGACCGGGCCAGGGCTGGGTGGTCGGCTGGGAGCAGGGCGCGGGGCAGGAAGCCGCCGAGGCGCGCCTGGCCGAGCTCGGGGTCGCGGCCGAGCGCTGCCTGGGCGCTTCCCACGTCCTGCACGTCGTGCTGCCGGACGCCGAGCCTGGCGCCGGCGCGCAGATCGTGGCCGCACAGCAGCACGCGCGCGCGCTCGGCCGGGCCGG
>JACQWT010000333.1:5915-16671 GCA_016209145.1 Deltaproteobacteria bacterium
CCGGCGCGTCGACATGTTGGGTGGAGCTGCGCCTCGGCCGTGTGCCCGCGCCCCACTACACGCCCTTGAGGCGCTCGGTTGTCGAGCACACCGCGCACCACGCCCTGGATGAGGCGCTGGGGTCGCTCGGGTGCAGGCTCGATCCCGACGACGCGCTCTTCGCCGGCCTCCATGGGCGCAGCTTCCTCAACGCTACGGCCCTGGGCGCGTCGCTCGCTCGCCTGCCGTTCGCCGCCGGCGAGGCTCTGTCGCTCGCCCTCGGCGCCGCCGCTGCCGCGCCGCCCGGTGCGGCGCCCTGGCCGAGCCCGCTGGCGGCCGCGGCCTGCGTGGCGCAGCCTCTGCGCTTCGAGCGGGGGGGGGCGGCGCTCGGGCACGCCCTCGAGCGGGAGGCGCGCCCTCTGTCCGAGCTGCAGGTGGCGCTCTTGCCCGACGACGCTCTGGCCACGACGCTGGGGCACGCCCAGGAGTTGCTCCGGCGTGCGGCCGGGCTCTGGAGCCGGCGCGCGGCGATCGAGCTACTCTATCAGGCAGCCCTTACCGCGCTTCTGCGGCGGCGCCTGCCGGAGGTTCGGCGGAGCGCGGTGCTGGCGCTCGTGGCCGGCAACCCGGGCATGCACTACCCGGCGCTCGGCCGCGCTCTCGTGCGCGTGGCCCGCTCCCTGGCGCACGACGAGCGCGCGGCCGAGCGGCTTTGCTCGGGCGAGCCCTGCTCGCCGGGCGAGTTGCCCGCCGGCCCGGGCCGGAGCGCCCTCGGTGACTTCCTCTGGGCCTACCGGGACGACTGCCTCGCCCCGTTCGAGCTCGACCGGCCGCGCTGGGGCGAGGAGCCGGGCGAGGTCATCGCGATGCTGCGCGCGCTCGTGCCTGCCGTGGCGGCGGGAGGCGGCGTGCGGCCGCAAGGGTGCGAGGCCCCGGGCCTGGCCCGCGCCCGAGCCGACGGCGAGCTGGCCCGCTACGAGCCGCTGCTCTCCCTGCCGGAGCGCGGCGCGCTCCGGCTCCTCATGGGGCGCTCGCGCCGGCTCGCCCGGCTAGAGCCGAGCCTCGAACCCCTGGTGCTCCGTGCCCTGGCCATCATGCGCCGCACGGTGCTCGATGTGGATCGGCGGCTACGCCGCACCGAGCCGTCGATCGAGCCGGGGGGGGCCTGGCTCTGCCGCGCGGGCGAGCTGGGGCGTGCGCTTTCGACCGGACGGCCGGAGCTTGGCCGGCTCATCCGCATGCGCGCCGCGGAGCGGACGCGCGAGCTCGTGGCGTCGCCGCCGCCGTGCTTCGTCGGGGCGCCGCCGCCCGGCCCGCTCGCGCCGGCCGAGGCGGAGCCGCTCGGCGGGCTTGGCGTGAGCCCCGGCGTGGCCGAGGGCCGGGCTCGGCTGGCCGATCCGGCCACAGGGTTGCCCGCGCGGATCGAGCCGGGCGACGTGCTCGTGCTGCATGGCGCTGCGGGCGGGCTCGCCCCGCTGTGCGCCGTCGCGGGCGCGCTCATCATCGAGATCGGGGGCGCGCTCTCGCCGGCCTGCGCCGTTGCCCGCGAGTATGGCCTGGCTGCGGTGGCGGGCGTGCGTGCGGCAACGCTGCGCCTGCGCGAGGGCGAGCGGGTGCGCGTGGACGGGGAGCGGGGCCGGGTCGAGCGTTTGGAGCCGGCATAGGAGCTGGCCATGCGCGAGGGCCGGACGAGCCGCGTGATTCCCGTTCCAGAATCTTGAGCGGCGGTTTAGGGTCGCGGGCGTCAACGCCTCTGCCGAGCCTGCCTTCGATATGGGACTCCCAGCTCTAGGAGTCTGTCGGAGAAAAAACTAGGTGCGCGGAATTGTTCGGTTCCAGCGTCAGAGTAAAGTGAGCGATTTCGATAACTTGGACCATTTCGAGCACGCTTTCTCCGACACACTCCTAGGCCTCGTGCTACTCGCCTCCGCCCTCGGGGCGGACGAGCCGACGCCTGCGCCCGGACCGGCTGCCGCGGCCTCGGCTCCGGACGGCGCGGCGGCGCCGGCAGCGGCTTCGCCCGCGGCCACGCCGGCGCCCGAGCCCGAGCCGGAGCCGGGCGGCTTCGAGTACTGGCTCGGCGGCGCCGCGAGCGTGCTCGGCGGGGCGGCGCACGAGCACCCGGTCACGGGCGCGCTTGGCTGCCGCGAGCTCGAGCTGCCCGGCCTGGGCGGGCAGGCCGAGCTCGACGTGCGCCTGGCCTGGAAGTGGCTCTACGCGCGCTTCGACCTCGATCTGCGCCCGTTCTACCCGGCGGCCGAGGACGCCGAGGATGCGGTGCTCGCGAGCGGGCGCTTCGGCTTCGCCGCGCCGTTCGGCCCCGAGTGGGCCATGCTCCAGCTCGGCCGAGACAGCCTGCGGGCGCGGCTCGGGGTGACCAACCCCGCCATGGGCCTGGAGGACTGGGACGAGTGGAACAACTACTTCCCCACCCGGTCCATCATGTTCGAGCCGGCGCGGCCCGGGCGCCTGCTCGGGGCCGAGCCCTCGTACGGCTTCGAGAGCGGGCCCACGCTGTTCGCCTTCGGCGGCTACGACCTCGACTTCGAGGATCCCATGGTCGGTGCCGGAATCACCACCGAGCAGGACGCCTGGGCCACCTGGTCCGGCGTGGCCTTCTATCCCACGGTCGGCTTCTACAGCGACGCCTGGTATGGGACCGCGGTGGTCGCCTTCGAGATCTACCCGTTCGCCGAGTTGTCGATCGCCCTGGACGGTCAGGCGGGCCTGCTCGGGCCCGAGGCATGCGGCGCTGAGAGCTGCGCGCCGTTCGTGGGAGGCCAGCTCGTGCTAAGCGCGCTACCCGAGGCCGTCGCCCGGCCGGTGGTGCGGATCGAAGCCTTGCTCGATCCGGACGAAACCCTGGGCGGGGCCGAAGCCGGCGTGCCCACGATCTCGGCCAGTGCCGGCCTGAAGCTCGTGCCGGCCGAGTGGCTCAGCATCGCCCTGGAGGGCAAAACCGCGCGCGTCGGCGACGCCATGGCGCCCGCGCTCTTTGGCGCCATTTCCGTGTTCCGGCCGGAGCCGCCACCCGACGCCACGCGCGCGCCCGAGGCCGAGCAGACCACTTTGCGCGCCGGCAAGGTGCGCGGCGAGCCGGTGCATCGCGGCCACGCAGTAGCCGCGCGCCGCGGCCGGATGGCGGCCTGGGGCCCGGCCGGGCACGGGCTGGCGCGATGATCTACCAGGTCAGATAATCGATGCGCTTTGGACAGAAGACCGGCCGGTCAGGGCGAACGGGGTTGGGGCCCCGTTCGCGGGGTCTGGGGCGAAGCCCCAGCGTCGAGTTCTCGCCGCGGACGGCTCGCCTGCGGCTACAGCGTGCACCGGCCGCGAGGCGTTGCTGGTGGCGTCGGCCCGCTCCGGTCGTGCGGGCGCATCGGTTTCACCATTGGGTTGCGGGCGAAGCCCGGGATAGGACCACGAGGAGGAGCGAAGTTGACCGAGCTCAGGCATGCTGACGGCTGGAGCGGCGGCGCCGCGCGCTTGCTGGCATGGGTGGCCTTCGTGCTCTGCGCGCTGCACGCACTCCCGGCCCGGGCTGATGCCCTGGACGAGGTGCGCCGCAGCGGCAAGCTGCTCTGGGGCGGCGACCAGGAGGGCGGAGGGCCCTACGTCTTCCCGCGCGAGGACAACCCGAGCGAGGTCACCGGCTTCGAGGTCGATCTGGCCGCCAAGATCGGCGAGTACCTCAAGGTCAAGGCGGAGTTCACCCAGGGGCAGTGGGACAAGATGCCCGACATGCTCCGCACCGGCAAGGTGCACGTGATCATCAACGGCTACGAGCTCACGCCCGAGCGACTGGACGTCATGGCAGCCACCATGCCGTACTACGTCTACGCGCTGCAGCTCCTGCTGCGCCGGGGCGACCCCGAGTTCAAGGGCTGGGACGACCTGAAGCGGGCGCCGGGCGGCAACAAGGCCAAGGTGGGCGTGCTCACGGGCTCGGCGGCCGAGGAGTACATGAAGACGTTCTGCGGCGAGGAGGCGTGCACCGTCATCCCCTACGACGGCAACACCGACTCGATGCGCGAGGTCGAGACGCGCAAGCTCGACGCCACGCTGCAAGATACGCCGATCGCCGCGTTCTATGCGCCGCGCTTCCCCGGCCTCGCGCCCGTGGGCAAGCCCGTGGGCCGCGGCTACTACGTCATGTACGTGCGCCGGGGCGACGGTGCGCTTTTGCAATCGCTCAACGAGGCCATCGTCATCCTGATCGGCAATGGCGAGATCGAGCGTATCTATCGGCGCTACGGCATCTGGGACGAGCAGCAGGCCGAGCTCGCCGCGATCGCCGCCGACTCCAGGTTCTTCGGCCTGGCGGGCGCGGTGCGGGCGGTGGCCAAGCCGGCGGCGGCGCCGGCCGCCGCCGCGTCGGTCTCGGCCGGACCGGCGGGGTCGGCCTCGGCCGGGCCCGCCGGCGCGGCGCGTGCGGCGCCGGCGGGGGCGGCCATGCCCTCCGAGCAGGTGGTCAAGACTAGCGGGCGCAAGCGCGGCTGGCAGGTCGTGACCACGTACGCCGGCGTGATGCTCAAGTCGGCCGGGCTGACGGTGGTGCTATCGGCGCTGTCCTTCCCGCTCGCCGTGCTGGTCGGCCTGCTCATCGCCGTCGGCCGGCTGTACGGCCCGCGCTGGCTGCGCACCGTGCTCACCGCCTACGTCGAGCTCTTGCGCGGTACGCCCGTGATGCTGCAGCTCTACTTCATCTTCTTCTTCTTGCCCGAGGTCGGCGTGGTGGTGCCCGCCTTCTGGACGGGCATCGTTGGGCTGGCCGTCAACTACTCGGCCTACGAGTCGGAGATCTACCGCGCCGGGCTGCAGGCCGTTCCGCGCGGACAGATGGAGGCCGCGCTCTCGCTCGGCATGAGCCGCGCACTGGCCGTGCGGCGCATCGTCGTGCCGCAGGCGGTGCGCATCGTCATCCCGCCGGTGGTCAACGACTTCATCGCGCTGTTCAAGGACACCAGCGTGTGCTCGGTGGTGACCCTGGTGGAGCTGACCAAGCGCTTCAGCGTGCTGTCGCAGAGCACGCAATCGACTCCGGAGCTGATGGCCATGACGGCGGCGCTGTACATGGCCATGAGCTACCCGCTGGCAGTGCTGTCGCGTTGGGTCGAGCGCAGGCTCGGCGTGGAGACCAAGCTGTGATCGTCGTCGAGAACCTCGTCAAGCGCCACGGCCGCCAGGAGATCCTGCGCGGCATCTCGCTCCGCGTCGCGAAGGGCGATGTGGCCGTGGTCATCGGGCCCTCGGGCGGCGGCAAGAGCACCTTCCTGCGCTGCATCAACGGGCTGGAGCCGTTCCAGGCGGGCACGGTCAGCGTGGGCGAGCACCGGCTCACGCCGGCCACCCAGCCGCGGCGCGACGCCCGCCTGCTCGAGGCGGTGCGGCGCAAGGTGGGCTTCGTCTTCCAGCAGTTCAACCTGTTTCCCCACCTGACCGTGCTCGAGAACTTGATCGAGGCGCCGCTACGGGTGCTGCGCGAGCCCAAGGGCGCGGCGGTCGCGCGGGCGCGCAAGCTGCTCGACCGGGTGGGGCTGTCCGAGAAGACGGACCAGTACCCCAAGGACCTCTCGGGCGGCCAGCAGCAGCGCGTGGCCATTGCCCGCGCGCTCGTCATGCAGCCCGAGGCCATCCTCTTCGACGAGCCGACCAGCGCGCTCGATCCGGTGATGGCCGGCGAGGTGCTGTCCGTCATGACCGATCTGGCCAAGGAGGGCCAGACGATGATCGTGGTCACGCACTCCATGGGCTTCGCCCGCGGCGTGGCGAGCCACGTCCACGTCTTCGCCGACGGTCGCGATGTCGAGCACGGCCCCCCGGCCGAGGTCTTCGGCCACCCGCAGCACGACACCACCAAGGCGTTTCTGGCCAAGACCGGGCAGGCGCGCTAGCGCCGCTTTCCACGAGCACGCCCGCGCTCGGGGGCTCGCCCGTGCGCCGCCGTGCATCGCCACGGTGTCACAGAATTGGCATGTCAAATCCCAACTTATCGCCATCTGTGCTCCCAATCCCTCGGGACCCGGCGCGAGGACGCAAGCCGCGATCGCGGCCGACTCGGCGAGCCGGGTGGGAGGAGGCGTGAACGCGTACGAGCGGCCGGGACGCGCTCTCTACTCCTGGCCGGGCTCCCGTGCTACTGGGCCGCCGATGAGCCCCGGCCCCAGCAATTCCGCGCCGGGCGGCGCGCCGGCCCCGGGCGATCTCGCCCCCCTGCTCGCCGAGCGCCGGGTGATCCTGTGCGTGGGCTGCGGCGGCGTGGGCAAGACCACGGTATGCGCCGCGCTCGGGCTGGCCGCGGCGCGACAGGGGCGCCGGGCACTGTGCCTGACCGTGGATCCGGCCCGCCGCCTCGCCCAGAGCCTGGGGCTCGATCCGCTCGGCACGGAGGAGCAGCGCGTCGCGTCCGAGCTGCTCGTCGCCGCGGGCTTGGCCGTGCCTGGCTCGCTCACGCTCATGATGGTCGACGCAAAGCGCACCTTCGACGGGCTCGTGACCGCCCTGGCCCGCACCCCGGACGCGCGGCAGCGCATCCTCGAGAACGCCCTGTATCGGCATGCCTCCACCGCCTTGGCCGGCACCCAGGAATACGCGGCCATGGAGAAGCTCCACGCGGTCAAGGACGACCCGCGCTACGACCTCATCGTCCTCGACACCCCGCCCACCGCGCATGCGCTGGACTTCCTGGATGCTCCGCAGCGGCTGGTCGATGCCATCGACAGCCCGACGGTGCGCTGGTTCGTGCAGGCCCTCGGCTCCTCGCGCCGGCTTTCGCTCGGCGCGCTCGCCCGCTCCGCGGCCATGGTGCTGCGTGGTATCGGCCGGATCACCGGCCGCGGCCTGCTCCAGCAGGTGGCCGCTTTCATCACCGACGTGAACGACCTGTTCGGCAGTTGGCGCGAGCGCGCCGACGAGCTCGCCCGGGCCATGCGCGGGCCGGACGTCGCCTACGTGCTCGTCACCACGCCGGATCCGCTGTGCGTGCGCGAGGTGCTATTCTTCGCCCGCCGCCTCCAGGAGCAGGGCATGCGTCCCGGCGCCTACGTGGTCAACCGCGTGCACGAGCTCGGGGGCGAGCCGGCAAGCGCCGACGAGATCTCTCGCGCCATCGCCGCGCGCGATCTGCGTCTCGCGCCCGGCGCCATCCCGGCCATCGCCGAGGCGGCCCGGCAGGAGCACCGCCTGGCACAGCTCGACCGGCTGCACCTCGTCGCCTTGGAGGAGGCATTCGGTGAAGATGCCGGCGCCGCGCCCGATCCCCTGCTGGTGCACGTGCCGGAGTTCCCGCGGGACATCCACGACCTGGGCCGGCTGGTCTGGGTCGCGGACGTGCTCGCGGGCCAACCCCGCTGCTGCTAGCGCTCCCGCCGCCGCGGCGGCCGGTAGCGCACCCGCACCGGCACGCCCTCGAAGCCGAAGCTGCGGCGGATGGAGTTGACGACGTAGCGCTGGAAGCTGAAGTGCAGCTCGCCTGCGCCGCGCGCCATCACTACGAACAGAGGGGGGGCGATGCAGGCCTGGGTGATGTACTGGAGCCGCGGCGCGCGGCCGCCGCTCGTCGTCGGCGGATGGCTCGCCAGCACCTGCTCGAAGAAGCGATTGAGCTCGGCCGTGGGAACGCGTTGATGATACGAGGCGCCTACCCGCAGCACGGTGTCGAGAAGCTGCCCCGCGCCCCGGCCCGTCGTGGCGCTCAGGGGGCAGAGCGGGGCCCACGGGGCGAAGGAGAGGACCTCGCGCGCCTGGCGTTCGGCCGCCCGGCGGGCCTCGCGGCCCAGGAGATCGATCTTGTTCAGCGCGACAACCGCGGCGCGGCCCCGATCCACGGCGAGGCCGAGGATCTTGGCGTCCTGCTCGGCGACGCCGGCGGCCGCGTCGCACACGAGCACCGCGATCTCGGCCCGCTCCAGGGCCCGGATGGCGCCCATGACGCACAGGGCCTCCAGCGTGCTCCGGCCGCGCGCCACGCTCGCCTTGCGACGCAGCCCCGCCGTGTCCACGAGCACGAGCTCGCGGCGGCGGCGCACCACCCGTACGTCGATGGCATCGCGCGTCGTGCCCGGCTTGCTATCGACCAGGAGCCTCTCCTCACCCAGAATGTGGTTGACGAGCGAGCTCTTGCCGGCGTTGGGCCGGCCGATGACCGCAACGCGCAGCGCGGGCCCCGGCCCGCCCGCGGCCGGCGCCGGCGCGCCGTCCCCGGCCTCGGCACCACCCCTGGCCGGCACCGCCGCCGGCAGCCTCGCGACGATGGCGCGCTCCAACTCGGCAACGTTGCGACCGTGCAGCGCGCTCCCGCAGACGAGCTGCGGCACGCCCAGCCGGTACAGCTCGCTCGCCTCCTGCTCGTGCCGAGCCGTGTCGCTCTTGTTGGCGAAGTAGACGACCGGCTTGGCCGACCGGCGCAACAGATCGACCGCGGCCCCGTCGACCCCGGTCGGCCCCTCGCGCGCGTCGAGCACGCACACCACCACGTCCGCCTCGGCAAGGGCGATGTCGAGCTGGTGGCGGATCCCCCCGCCCATCTCGTCCTGGACTTCGGGATCGAAGCCGCCCGTGTCGACCAGCAGGTAGTCGCGGCCGAGCGAGCGCGCGTCGGCATAGTGCCGGTCGCGCTTCACGCCCGGCTCGTCGTGTACGAGGGCAAGCCGCCGGCCGACCAGGCGGTTGAACAGCGTGCTCTTGCCGACGTTGGGCCGGCCCACCACGGCCACGACGGGCTTGGCCCCGGCGGCGTTCATCGTCCTTCGTGCCTCCCGCCCGGCGCCGCGCCGGCCAAAGGAACGGTGTCCCCGTAGCCCAGAAGGGCGAGCTCGGTCGGCCGGTCGCGCCAGCCCGGGCTGTGGCGGATCCAGAGCTGCACGTGCACGCGCCGGCCCGTGAGCGCCTCGAGCCGCTCGCGCGCGCGCGTGCCGATGCGCTTGACGAGCTCGCCGCCCTTGCCGATGAGGATGCGCTTCTGCCCCGGCCGCTCCACGTGGATGGTGGCCGCCACGGAAAGGGCCGCGGGCGGCGCGGGCTCGATCAGCCGGTCGATGGTCACGGCCACGGCGTGGGGAACCTCCTCTCGCGTGGCCTCGAGGATGGGCTCGCGCACGTACTCGGCGGCGAAGAAGCGCAGCGGGCGATCGGTCAGCTCGTCCTCGGCATAGGGATGCTCGCGCTCCGGCAGCAGCGCGGCGATCTCGTCGAGCAGGAGTCTTACCCCGTCCGTGCGCAGCGCGGACAGGGGAACAACGGCCGCAAAGGGGTAAGCGGCAGTCCAGGCGCGCAGCAGCGGAAGCAGGGCGCGCTTGTCGCGCACGAGGTCGATCTTGTTGATGGCGAGCACCACGGGAGTCTTCTCGGGCACCTGCCGCAGCAGCTCCACGTCGCCGGGGTGCGGGCGCAGCTCACCGTCGGGGCGGCGCGGCAGCGCGCAGACGAAGACCACGACGTCGGCCTCGCTCAGCGCCGAGCGGGCCTGCTCGGTCATGGCCCGGCCGAGCACGGTGCGCGGCCCGCGCCGCCCGTCCCGGAGGGCCGGGTGCAGCCCCGGCGTGTCGAGCAGCGCGATCTGCGCCCGGCCGTGGTGCACCAGCCCGAGAAGCCGGTGGCGCGTGGTCTGGGGTTGAGACGAGACGATGGCGAGCGGCAAGCCCAGCGCGGCATTGAGCAAGGTGGACTTTCCCACGTTCGTGCGCCCGATCAGGGCCACCTTGCCGGCCCGGCTCGGGCCCCCAGCGGGCTCTTGCGCGCGCGTCATGCCTCCGATCTACTACGCAAGGCGCCGGTGTTGTGCGAAACTGGATGGTGGCGCCGGCCGGGCACGGGGACCCGCCGGACGCCGGGGCCCGTGGCGCCCTATGGAGGCTTCGATGAACAGCGCTTGGCGAGGGATGGTTGGGTGGATCGGGCTGCTCGGCGCAGCCGGAGCCCTGGCGGCGGCCTGCTCCGGCGGCAGCACGGGCGGCCTCACGACGACGACGGGCGGCACGGGCGCGGCGGGTCCGGGCGACTGCCCGGCCGGCCTTTCCAAGTGCGGGAGCACCTGCGCGGCCACGGCCGTCGATCCCGCCAACTGCGGCTCCTGCGGCAATGCCTGTCCCGAGGGGCAGGTGTGCAGCCAGGGCCAGTGCGGCATCGAGTGCCTCGGCGGCACCACCAAGTGCGGCGGCACGTGCGTGGACACCGACCTCGATCCCGAGCACTGCGGGAGCTGCAACAGCACCTGCGGCGTGGGCCAGGTGTGCTCGGCCGGCAAGTGCGGCACCCAGTGCCTGGGCGGGAGCACGCTGTGCGCCGCCGCCTGTGTCGACACGAAGCTCGATCCCGCCAACTGCGGCGGCTGCGGCGCCGCCTGCGCGCAGGGGCAGGTTTGCAGCCAGGGCCAGTGCGCCATCGAGTGCCTGGGTGGCACCACCAAGTGCAGCGGGAAATGCGTCGATCCCCAGATCGACCCCTCGCACTGCGGGGCCTGCGGCAACGCCTGCGGCGTGGGCGAGATCTGCTCGGCCGGCAAGTGCGGGACCCAGTGCGCCGGCGGGACTGCCCAGTGCGGCAACCACTGCGTGGACACGCAGATCGACCCGGCCAACTGCGGCGGCTGCGGCGTCTCCTGCGGCGTGGGCGAGGTGTGCTCCGCCGGCCACTGCGGCCTGACGTGCGTGGGCGGGACGACCAAGTGCGGCAGCGAGTGCGTCGAGACCGAGAGCAATCCGGCCCACTGCGGCGGCTGCGGCAAGGCCTGCGGCCCCGGCCAGGTGTGCTCGGCCGAGAAGTGCGCCTCCGAGTGCGC
>JACQWT010000334.1 GCA_016209145.1 Deltaproteobacteria bacterium
TCGCCGTCGCTCTTGCACAGGCCCTTGCCGCAGGTGCCGTTGGTGCAGGCGAGCGTGCAGCACTCGAGCGCGAGCATGCAGGCCTGGCCATCGGGCTTGCACCAGCCCTTGCCGCAGGCGCCGTTGATGCAGAGCTGCGAGCAGCAGTCGGCCGGAAGCTTGCACGCCTCGCCGTCGGCCGCGCACGGGGCGTTGCCGCACTTGTTGTTGGTGCAGGCGTTGGAGCAGCACTCGACCGGCTTGACGCAAGCCTCGCCGTCGGCCTTGCACAGGCTCTTGCCGCACTTGCCGTTCGTGCAGGCGAGCGCGCAGCACTCGGCCGGCTTGGCGCAAGCCTCGCCGTCGGCCTTGCAGCTCTTGCCGCACTTGCCGCCCGAGCACTCGAGCGAGCAGCATTCCAGCGGCACGACGCAGGCCTGGCCGTCGGGCTTGCACCAGCCCTTGCCGCAGGTGCCGTTGAGGCAGATCTGCGAGCAGCACTCGTCCGGCTTCACGCAGGCCTTGCCGTCGGCCTTGCACAGGCCCTTGCCGCAAGTGCCGTTCGTGCATTCGGCCGTGCAGCACTCGTCGGGCTTGGCGCACGCCTCGCCGTCGTTCTTGCACCAGCCCTTGCCGCAGGCGCCGTTGACGCAGAGCTGGGAGCAGCACACGTCCGGCTTGGCGCAAGCCTCGCCGTCGGCCTTGCACCCGCCCTTGCCGCAGGCGCCGTTGGTGCAGGCGGCCGAGCAGCACTCGAGCGGCAGGATGCAGCCCTCACCGTCGGGCTTGCACCAGCCCTTGCCGCAAGCGCCGTTGATGCAGAGCTGCGAGCAGCACTCCTGCGGGCCGCCGCACTTGGCCCCGTCCTGCTGGCACCCGGCGCCGCCCGCACCGGCCTCGCCGCCGCCCCCGGTGCCCGTGCCGCCCGTGCCCCCGCCGCTCGTGCTGGTGCTGCCGCCGGTGCCGCCACCGCTCGTGCTGGTGCTGCCGCCGGTGCCGCCACCGCTCGTGCTGGTGCTGCCGCCGGTGCCGCCGGCCCCGCCGCCGCTCGACGTGGTGGCCCCTGCGCCACCTTTGCCAGGACCTGGCGTGGCGGTGGTCGTGTCGTCCGATCCGCACGAAGCAATCCACAGCGCGGCACCAAGCGCCAGCGCGACCCCGGTCAGCAGCCTACGGCTCATCATCGCGACCTCCATGAGACTTACGAGACATGCTCGCGCTTTTCGCCGCCGAAGTCCACGCTTGCGCGCTTGCAGAGCAACCAGGAAGGCGAGAAGACAGGAAGGATTCCGGGTTTCGCGTCCGCAGTTCTTCCCGCCTTCCCGTTTTCCTGTTGATCTTCTTCATGAGCCACGCGGCTCCAGGTCCGGCTACTGACAGCAGGCGAGGGTGGTCCAGTAGCCCCCCGGGCTCCAGGCGCCCGAGCTATCCTGGTACCAGCCCCATCCGGGCCAGGCGTTGCCCCAACCCTTGTTGCAACCGTAGTCAGTCCAGTCGTGCGCCACTCCACTGGCGTAGACCCGGGAGCGTATCGTTCGATCGATGACGCATGTCTTGCCGTACCAACCGCAGATGGCCTTGCCGTCCTGGTTTCCCAGGCCCGCACCCGACAGGCTCGTGTTGAACTGCACCTTGCTCCAGTCGATGTCGTAGTCGCCGCTGTTGTCCAGCGGTCCGGCCGCACCATAGAGCTTGCCGGACGGACAGGTCGGCGCCGCCGCCCGGAAAAGCTGATACGCCGGCTCGGCGAAGGCCATCTTGATCAGCACGCTCGAGTACTCTGGCTGGAAGCTCAATCCGCCGCTGACCTCCAGCTTGAAGAACGGGTTGGCGGTCCCGATGCCCACGTTGCCCAGGCTGTTGACCAAGAGCTGGGTGGCCGCCTTGCTGTCTGCGAAGACCGCGACTGGCTGCTGGTACGTGAACGTGGTGGCGGGAAGCGCCGGGCTGAAGGCCGCGGTCGTGGTCAGTGACGTATCGCTGGCAATCGAGGCGATCATCCGGGTCTGGCCCTTGGCGATGAGTGCATCGCCGACCCGGAGCTCGGTCGTGAACTTCGTCCCGGCGCCGCTGACCGTCTCCGCGGACGACGAGATCACTCCCGTGCCGGCCTTCTCGGCGGCGCCGACCACGTGGAGCTGGCTCGCCGGGCTCGCCGTGCCGACGCCCACGTTGCCGGCCGTGTAGTAGGCGTCGTTGCCTTTCAAGGTGAAGGGCGAGGCCCCGGCGTCGCCCTTCGGTCCCTGTGGGCCCACCGGCCCGGTGTCGCCCTTGGGCCCCTGCGGCCCGGCCGGTCCCTGCGCTCCGGTCGCGCCCGCGTCGCCCTTGGGCCCCTGCGGTCCGGCGGCGCCTGCGTCGCCCTTCGGCCCCTGCGGCCCGGTGGCGCCCGCGTCACCCTTCGGCCCCTGCGGCCCCGCCGGTCCGGCGTCGCCCTTGTCACCCTTCGGGCCCTGCGGCCCGACTAGCCCGGTCGGATCGCCGACCCACTTGCCGTTGCCGTCGATCACCTCGCCGTGGTCGGCGATGCTCACCGAGGCGGGCGTGATGTCGCCCGTCACGTCCCAGGCCACGAGCGCGTACGGCACACTGCCGATCGGCGCCCGAGGCTGCATCTCGGAGTCGCCCTCGACCGTGATGCCGAGGTAGCGCGGGCTGCCGTCGAAGGTGCTCGCCTGAAACGGCATGACGCTGCCGAGCTCGACGCTGAAGTAGCCCGACTCGAAGGCCACCTTGTGAACCTCGACCCAGATGGGCGCCGGCGCGATCTGGCTCTCGTAGATGGCGAACGAGACGCTGATCTCGCCCTCGACCGGCTGGCTCGTCTTGGCGTCGTAGAGCCGGCCCTGGTGGCCCACCCAGCCCGGCACGGCGGCTAGGGCACGCAGCGGCGCCAGGAGCAGCAACGCGCCCGCCAGGCAGGCCGCGCCGCAACACGGCCATCGGTGTGCCGCACGTCCATCAACCTGATCCCGTCCTTGCCTTGTCTCGTGGCCAGCCATGATCTCGCCTCCTGCGGCGGCTCGCGTCTCGCGCGGCCCTTGCCCGACATGCGGATTATCGCAGCCCGGCGCACCCACGGCCAGGGCAAACCGGCTGGCCCTGGTGGCGCTTGCCGCCGCCGGCCGCTATCATGGGCCACGCACCCCGGGCGAGGCCGGCCTAGTGCCGCGCCAGGGCCCGGCGCGGCACGCTTCAAGGAGGCTTCGATCAAGAACTCGGGCTGCTACCAGAACTGCCAGAACCGGGCTTTCGGCTCCATGGATGCGGGCCACGAGGTGATGTACGGCCCGGGCGGCACGGTGAGCACGGCGGGCGGCGCGTCGCTGAAGGCGCAGGACAAGTTTCTCGGGACGTTCCGGTTCCTCGTACGGTAGCCAGCAGGAGCGGGGACCATGGCGCAGAAGATCGACTTCAAGAAGGAGCTCAGGGAGCTGTACACCGCCGGCAAGAAGATCCAGCGGGTCGAGGCCGGCTGCGGGGTCTTCCTTTGCGCGAGCGGGAAGGGAGAGCCCGGCAGCCAAGCCTTCCAAGACGCGATTGGCCAGCTCTACGGGGTGGCCTACACCGCCAAGTTCGCGAGCAAGCTCGGCGGCGGGATCGACTTCGCCGTGCCTCCGCTGGAGTGCCTGTGGCACGACGATCCCGCCAAGATCCCGGTGACGCAGTGGCGCTGGGAGCTCTTGATTCGTGTGCCGGAGGCCATCGGGGCGCCTCAGATCAAGAGCGCCAAGGCCGAGCTGCTGCGCCGCCGAGGCACGGATGCGTCGGGCGTCGCGCGCAAGATCTGGAAGGAGGGCACCGCGCTCCAGACGATGCACGTCGGCCCGTACGACGGGGTCGGGGCGACCTATGCCCAGCTTGCGGCCCACGCCGCCGAGCAGGGGCTTGTCCCGAAGGGCCCGGGCCACGAGATCTACCTGAGCGATCCGCGGCGCGTGGCGCCCGAGAAGCTGCGGACCATTGTGCGCCTGCCCTGCAGCGCGCGGCGCTAGGCGGCCGGACGCAGGGGGCCCCAGGTCATCGTCGGCGCTCGGGCCGGGCCATGCCCAGCCGCCGCAGCATCTTGTGCAGGCCGTGGCGGGAGACGCCCAGCAACTCGGCGGCCTTGCTTTGGTTGCCGGCGGTCTGCTCGATCGCTTGCCGCACGAGCTCGCCCTCGAGCTGGTCGAGCCGCGCATGGACGTTGAGCCCGAAGTCGGGCGGCGGCGGGCCCTCGTCCGGGATGCTCAGGTGCCTCGTGTCGATGACCTGCTCGCACAGGAGCAGGGCCCGACGGATCTCGTTCTCGAGCTGCCGCACGTTGCCCGGCCAGCCGCAGTGCGCCAGCCGCTCCATCGCGCCCGCGCTCACGTCGATCCGGCCGCGGGTGCTGTGCTTGTCCACGAAGTGGCGCACGAGCAGGGGCACGTCGCCGCTGCGCTCGCGTAGCGGCGGGATGTCGAGGCAGACGACGTTCAGCCGGTAGTAGAGATCCTCGCGAAAGGACCGCCCGGCAACCATCTGCTCCAGATCGCGATGGGTGGCCGCAATGATGCGCACGTCGACGTGGCGGGCACTCTCCGTGCCGATCGGCCGCACCAGACCGTCCTCGATCACGCGCAAGAGCTTGGTCTGCATGCCCAAGCTCATGTCCCCGATCTCGTCGAGGAACAGCGTGCCGCCGTGTGCCGCCTCGAACAGCCCCAGCCGCGGCCGGTCGGCGCCGGTGAAGGCGCCGCGCACGTGGCCGAAGAGGGCCGACTCGAGCAGCGTCTCCGGCAACGCGGCGCAGTTTTCGGCGACGAACGGCCGGGAGCCCCGGGCGCTGTGACGGTGGATGAACAGGGCCCGCACGGCCGCGCTCTCGCCCACGATCTCGTCGTAGGCGAAGCGGGTCGAGCGCGCGCTCGTGGCCCGGGCCAGCTCGCGCTCGGCCAGATCGAGCGCCGTCTCCTTGTGCGCGAGCGCCCGCTCCAGCCGCCGGCCGGCGAGCTCCGCGCGGCGCAGCGCCCGGCGCAGCTCGGCCTGGGCGCTCGCGCCCGCGATGGCCAGGGCGGCAACGTGGGCCACCGACTGGGCCCAGGCCACCTGTCGCTCGCCAAAGGCGCCGGCGCGCACGCGATCGTCGAGGTAGACGACGCCCACCGCCTGGCCGCCCGCCCGCAGCGGCACGGCGAGCACGCTGCGCAGCCGCAAGGCGTGCACGCTCTGGAAGCTGGAGCCGAGCTCCTGCATGGCATCGACAGCGACGACCGGCGTGCCCCGCTCCAGCGCGCGCTGGGCGAGGCTCGTCGAAACCGCGAGCTGCTCCCCGACCAGATCGGCGCGCGCCAGGTTACGCGCGGCCCGGGGCACGAGGGCGCCTTCGGCGGAGAGGCGCAGGAGCAGTCCGCGCTCGGCGCCCGTCCAGAGCAGCAGCACGTCCAGCACCCGATCGAGCAGTGCCCGCAGGCTGCGCCGCTCGCCCAGGGCGCGCACGAGCTGCTGCAAGTCCATGGCCTGCTCGGGCTCGATCCGCTCGGCTGAGGTGCCGCGCTGCGCGAGCCAGCGGCAGGCGCGCGCCGCGGCGGCGAGGCTGGACGGCGCCCCGGCCACCACCTGGCGCGCCAGCCGGGCGCGCTCGGCCTCGAGCCGCGAGCGCAGCTCGCCGTCACCCACCCGAGCCGCCAGCTCGCCGCCAGCGTACATGGCCTTGCCTTTGGCGACCACGGGCGCCGCCGGGTCGCACAGGGCCGCCAGCTCGCCGAGCACGCGCCGCGCGTCCGCGGTCGCGGTTCCGTCGAGGTCGGCGCGACAGAGGGCATCGGCCCGGGCTTCCCACCAGGCGAGGCGCGGCTCGACCGGCGCGCCAGCGGACGAGCCGGCGACCGCCATGGCGTCCCGGCGCGCGCGCGCCGCCCCGTCGATCTCGGCGGGAGCGTGGCGCAGCAGGCGGGCCGCGGCGTGCAGGCCCTCGCCCGGCGATCCGTCGGCCACCAAAAGCGCGGCTCGCACGGCCGCCGCGCGCGCAGCCGGCTCGCCGGCCTCGCTCGCATCGGCCAGGCACCACAGGGCGCATGCCTCGCCGAGCGCGTCGTGCCCCTCGGCGGCCCGCGCGGCGGCGCGCTCGGCTGTCTGGGCCGCCTCGTGGCGGGCGCCCACGGCGGCGTAGGCTGCCGCGCAGGCAAGCCAGCCGCGGGCGGCCATGGGCCGGCGGCCAAGGCCCTCTTCCCAGAGCAGGGCCGCTCTGCGGCCGGCATCGATCGCCGCCGCGATCTCGCCCAGATCGACGCAGGCGGCCGCCTCGGCGGTAGTGTAGCTGGCCTCCTCGAGCACCGCGCCGGCGCGCGCCGCGTGCTCGACCGCGGCTCGGACGTGCTGGCGGGCGCTTGCGGGATCGCTCTGCTTCTCGATGTACGCCATGGCGCCGTACAGCCGCGCCCGGGCCTCGGCGCCCGTGGCCAGAGCCAGGCCGCGACGGACGTGACGTAGGGCCAGATCTCGCTCGCCGCAGGCGGCGGCCACCAGGGCGGCAACCTCGGCCACGGCCGCGGTGCCGGGCTCGCGCACGAGAGGGGCGGCCTCGTCGACTCGGCCCCCATCGAGGAGGATCCGGGCGAGGCAGGCGAGCGCGCGACCCTACGCGTCCGTGCCCTCCTCTACGCAGCGGCGGGCGAGCTCGGCGGCCTGAGCCAGGTCTCCGGCCCGGCGCAAGATGTCGGCGCGAACCGCACCGCCTTCGGGGCGGCGCAACACGAGGCTCCGCGCGCGGCCGAGCTCGCCCGCCAGGCGCAGCGCGTCGGCGGCAGCCAGGCAGAGCTCCGCGGGCGCCCGGTCGCCAAGCAACTCCACCGTCTCCACGGCTTCGGCGTCGAGCGGCACCCGGCCGAGCCGCAGCGCGAGGCTTGCCGCCGCCGCCGCGTCGAGCTTGCCGCGGCCAAGACGCTCGCGCGCGGGCGCCGTGCGCTTCGGCGGCGGTGCGCCGCCGCCCGCGAGCGCCGCCTCGACGTCGCGCACCGACCAGAGGGCAGGGCGCCGGCGGCTGGCGAGCAGATCCAGCGCGTGCGCGAGATCTGTCTCGCTCGCTCCGAGCACCGCGTCCGAGGGCCAGGCCGTCGCACTCGGCCCCACCAGCGAGATGAGCCACCTGATGCGTCCTTCCGGATCGAGCGGGCCGAGCAGGGAGTCCGGCCGCGGCTCGTCTCGCGCCTGCGGCGCGCTGCCGCCCGTCGCGGCCATGGCTCGCGCACGGACGGCCACGTCGATCGCCGGGGCGAGCCAGGGCGCCACCTCCGGCGCCGCGCCAGTAGCCCCGGCGATCTCGCCGCGCCGCAAGCGCAAGTACGCGGCCCTGACCTGCCGCCGGCTGCGCCCGGCGGTCGCCGCGGCCAGATCCTCGCGCGGGGAGCGCGCGCCGTGCAGGAGCTCCGCTGCCGTCTCGCACACCCACCGGGCGGATGGCCGAGCCCCGGGCTCGGGCGTCAAGAGCGCACCGCAGATGGCGGCAAGCGGCTCCGGGACCGTTGCCCTGCGCGCCGCCCCGATCGGCCGGCTCGACCGGGCCACCTCGGGGCAGGCGAGCTCGGCGAGGACGAGCCCGAGCGCCAGCAGGTCGCGCGCCCGCGCGTCGCCGAGCTCGCGCGGATCTTGGGGCAGGTAGCGCACAGTCCCTCCGGCTACCTCGGTCGAGCCGGCGTCGCAGGCGAGCCCGAGATCGAGAAGCGAGATCCGCCCGTCGCCACCGAGCACGAGGTTCGCCGGCTTGACGTCCCCGTGCGCCAGGCCGACAGCGTGCATGTCGCCAAGCGCTTCGCCGGCGTCGCGCGCCACCCGCAGTGCCAGATCCGGAGCACAAGCGCCGGTCCTGACCTGCGCCTCGATGCTGTCACCATCGACCCAGCCCAGGGCGATGAAGGGCAGCGTGCCGTCGGACCCCAGCTCGACGCGGTGACCGACGCTGCCATCGATCGCGAGCAGCCCCACGTCCACCAGATCCGGAAGGCGCGGGGAGAGGGCAAGCGCGGCGTGCAACGCCTCGGCCGCGAGCGCCGGCGCGAACGAGCGCTCGCGCGCCACCTTGAGGGCAACCGGGCGCGCCGAGTCACCGGCGTGGGCCAGCCAAACCGTGCTCGATCCGCCGGCACCGGCCTGGCGGACAAGCACGTAGCGGTCGGAGCAGCGTGGTGGCAACTTGATTGACACCTACTCATCCTCTCGATCTGAGTAGTAACAGACATTTGGAGGAGGAGCGACAACTGAATTGACAGATCGCCAGCCCGGCCCTCCTCGGCTATCCTGTCGGACATGCTGGTTCCGCGCTGGCCGCTTCCGTTGCCTCGCGCCAGCGCCGGCTCGCGGAGGCCACGGCGCGCCCGCGTGGCGCCCGTGGTGGCGGCGGCGCTGTGGTGGTGCCCCGGCTGCGCTGCCGAGCCGGCCGAGACGCCTGCCCCGGCCGGGCCATGCACCATGCACCTCGATCCCGTCTCCGGCGCCGATCTCTCGCTCACCGGCAGTGGCCTGTGCCCGGCCTCGGTCACGTTGCGGCTGCGCGTGGCTACCGGCTCGCCTGAGGCGCCGGTGTGGGCCGGCGCGGAGCAAGGCCCGGTGCGCGTCGAGGGAGACTGGGAGCTCGGGCCGCACGGCGCCGTGCGCCATGTGACCGTGCGCAACGCCGGCGCGGAGCCGGTCCGCGTGCTGGGCCTGGAGTGGTCGAGCGAGGGCCAGCCCCTCGGCTTCGCCCCGGATCGCGTGCTGCACAACGGCTACCAGAGCTGGAGCTACACCGGGATCGAGGCCATCCCACACCTCTGGCAGAAGGTCTCGGCCGACGGCGCGCGCACCTACCTGGCGGTGTTCGCCTGGTCGGCGCCAGACTACCGCGTCGACCTGGCACTGCCGGCCTCGGCCCACGAGTTGGTGCTTCCGGCCGAGCCCGGCGCGGGCGTGGCCGAACGGCCGGGCGGCGGCGCGATCAGCGTCGCGGTGCCGGCGCAAGGGGTGCGGCTGTTCGCGTGGTGAGGGAGCAACAGCGGCAACGACTAGCGCCGGCTACGCCGTGCGCCGGATGATGTGGTAGCCGAACGGGGTCTCGATCACCCCGCTCGTGGCGCCGACCGCCAGCGCGAACGCGGTCTGCTCGAACTCCTTGACCATCTGGCCCCGGCCGAAGGTGCCGAGGTCTCCGCCCCGCTTGCCCGACGGGCAGTCCGAGCACTGCCTCGCCAGCTCGGCGAAGTCCCCGCCGGTGTCGATCTTCTGCTTGATTTGCTGGATCTGCTGCGCGGCCTCCTGCTTGGAGCGGCTGGCGCGGGAGCGCATCGCGCCCTGGTACATGAGCAGAATGTGGGAAGCGGTGACCTGATCGCTCATCGGGAAGCTCCTGGCGTCCAGAAATGGGCCGGCCGCTGCGTGCGGACGCGGCTCCACGCGGGGTCGTGCTCGGGCGTCCATGCCCCAAACGGTCCCCGGCGGGAACCTCGATCCGTCAGTTGCCGCTTTCCGGCAATTGGCGGGGGGATGGCTCGGGGGCGGTGGCGGCCGAGCGTCGTACTGCGAAGCGATCGAGCAGCGAGTAGACGACCGGCACGACCACCAGCGTGAGCAGGGTCGAGGTCAAGAGGCCGCCGATCACGACGATGGCCATGGGCGCCCGGATCTCGCTGCCGACCGAGCGACCGAAGGCCACGGGCAGCATGCCGAAGACCATCGCCGCCGTGGTCATCAGGATGGGCCGCAGGCGCACGGGCCCGGCCGCGAGCAGGGCCTCGGTCATGCCCATGCCGCGGCGGCGCAGCGTGTTGGTGTAGTCGACGAGGAGCACGGCGTTCTTGGTGACGAGGCCCATCAGCATGATGAAGCCGATCATGCTGAGCAGGCTCAGGCTCAGGCCCGCGAGGGCCAGCGCGCCAAAGGCGCCGACTACCGAGAGCGGCAGCGAAAGCATGATGGTAAGGGGGTGCACCAGGCTCTCGAACTGCGCCGCGAGGATGAGGTAGACGAGGATAACGGCCAGCGCCAGCGCCTGGAACATGTAGCGGAAGCTTTCGCCCATGACGTCGGCCATGCCGGTCCAGCCCGTGTCGAGGTGCCGGGGGACGACCTGGGCGGCGACGGCGTCCACCTCTGTCACGGCTTCGCCCAGCACCTTGTCCTCGAGGTTGGCCATGACCGTGACCTGCCGCTGCCGGCTGTACCGCTCGATCCTGGCGGGGCCGGCGCCGCGCGCCACGCTGACCACGCTGCCGAGATCCACGAGCAGGCCGGCCGCGGCGCGCACCTTGAGCCGGCTGATGGGGTCAGGCTGGCGGCGGTAGTAGTCCTCCACCTGCACGCGCACGTCGATGCGGTCGCCGCCCAGGGGCAGATCCGTGACCTTCTGGCCGGCGATCAGCGTGCGGATCGTCATGGCCACGACCGCCACCGGCACCCCCAGCTCCGCGGCGCGGTCGCGGTCGATGCTCACCGCCAGCTCGGGCTTGCCGCCGCGGTAGCCCGTGTCGAGATCGACGTAGCCGCCCGTGGCGCGGAGCTTCTCGGCCACGGCGCTCGCGGCCTGGCGCAGCTCCTCCAGATCGGAGCCGCGGATGTTGAACTGCACGGCCGTCGCGCGCATGCCCACGCGCGAGCCGGCAACCGGCATGTACGGCTCGACCGCGATCACGGCCGGCGGCCGCTGGCCCAACAGGGCGCGAATGTGCTCGATCGCCTCGCGCGTGCTGAAGGCGCGCGCCTCGCGGCCCGCGAGGCTGACGTGGATGTCGCCGATGTTGACCTGGCCTTGCACGCCTCCGCCCACCGTCGTGAAGGTGGAGGTCACGCCCGGCACGGCGGCGATCTCGCGCCGCAGCTCCTCGGCGAAGCGCTTGGCACGCGCGAGCGAGGCGCCGGCGGGCAGCTCGAACACGACCTTGAGCTCGCCGCGGTCGTCGGGCGGGAAGACCTCGCGCGGGATGGTGCGCGCGAGCGCGATACTGCCGCCGAAGACGGCCAGGGCGGCGAGCACGACCAGGGCGCGCTGGCGCAGCGCGAGGGCAAGCAAGCGCCGGTAGCCCCGCTCGATGGCAGCGAGCCCCCCGCCCACGAGCCGGCCGAAGAGGCCGCGTCCGCTCCCGCCGCCGTGGCGCAGCAGGCGCGAGGAGAGCATGGGCGTGGCCGTGAAGGAGACGAGCAGCGAGACCGCCACGGCGAAGCTCACGGTCGTGCCGAACTGGTACATGAAGCGGCCCACCAGGCCCTTCATCGTGGCCACGGGCAGGAACACCGCCAGGATCGAGGCGGTGATGGCCATGACCGCGAGCCCGATCTCGGCCGTGGCCTCGCGCGCCGCCGCGGGCGGGGGGCTTGCCCATCTCCAGGTGCCGGTGGATGTTCTCGATCACCACGATGGCGTCGTCGATCAGGATGCCGATGGACAGCGCCAGGGCGAGCATGGTCACGGTGTTGAAGGTGAACCCCATGACCGGGATGAAGCCGAAGGTTGCGACCACCGAGATCGGCAGGGCAATGGCGCTGATCAGCGTGGCGCGCAGATCGCGCAGGAACAAGGCGATGACCAGCACCGTCAAGAGCGCGCCGTAGAGCAGGTCGAACTGCACGTCGCGGATGGTGGCCGCGATGAACAGGCTGTTGTCCTGCGGCACTTCGAGCTTGATGCCCGGCGGCGCCTGGGCGCGCAGTGCCTCGATCTCGCGCTTGACGCGCTCGGCCACGGCCACGGTGTTGGCGCCCGACTGCTTCTGCACGACCAGGGCCACGGCCTTGCCGCCGGCGAGGTCGGAGGCCGAGCGCTCCTCCTCGACGCCGTCCTCGACGCGTGCCACGTCCCGCACCCGGATCGGGGCGCCGGCGATCGAGGTCAGGATGATGGCGCCAAGGTCCTCCGGCGAGCGCACCTCGCCCTTGGTCTTGACCGCCAGCTCCTCGTCGCCGCTCTCGACGCGGCCGCCCGGCACCTCGAGGTTCTGCGCGCCCAGGGCTTGGGCCAGATCGCCCACCGTGAGCTGGTAGGAGGCGAGGCGGTCGGGATCGATCCAGACGCTCACCTGCCGCTTGCGCCCGCCCACGAGATCGATGGCCCCGACCCCGTCGAGCTTCTGCAACCGCGCCTTGACCACCTTCTCGGCGTAGCGCGTGACCTCGCCCAGGGACCCCTCGCCGGCCACGGCGAGCGAGATGATCGGCTCGGCGCCCACGTCGAACTTGGCCACGACCGGCGGCTCCAGATCGCTCGGCAGCTCGCGCAGCGCCGCGGCCACCTTGTCGCGCACGTCCTGCGCGGCCTGGTCGGCGTCGCGTTCCAGCTCGAAGCGGATAATCACCTGGCCCACGTTTTCCAGGGCAAAGGAGCGCAGCTCCTTGATGCCGCTCAGGGTGCTCAGGGGCTCCTCCAGCTTGTCGATGACCTTGCTCTCGACCGCCTCGGGATCCGCCCCCGGGTAGATGGCCGTGACCGTGACCACCGGGAACTCGACGTTGGGGAACATATCGACCCCGACGTTGGGAAACGCGACCAGACCTACCACCAGCAGCACGGCGTTGAGCACGCCCGCGAGCACGGGGCGGCTCACGCTCACGTCGGCGAGCTTCATCGCGCGCCCTCGCGGCCGGCCGCGGCGCCCGCCGGCGCGGGCTTGCTCTGGCGGCGCTCGGGTCCCGCGGCACCGATCTGCACCTCGGCGAACAGTCCCGGCTGGAGCTCGCCGCGCCGGTTGGGCAGCTCCACGATGACGGTGAAGGAGCGCGTGGGCGGCCGGATCATGGGCACGATGCGGCTTACCGTGGCCTCGACCTTGCGCCCGACGGCCGTGAGCTCGGCCGTCACGGGAGCGCCCACGCGGATGGCGGGAAGGAGGTGCTCGGGCTCCTGGATCGTGAGATCGAGCGGATCCAGCTCGGCGAGCAGGATGAGCGGGGAGGGGGGCATGGTGGAGCACCACTCGCCCTCGGCCTTGAGGCGCTGGACCACGAGCCCC
>JACQWT010000335.1 GCA_016209145.1 Deltaproteobacteria bacterium
AGGAGAACGGCGTCGGGCTGCCCACGTCGAGGGTCGAGGGCAGCATCATCTACTTCGCGCGCACGCGCTTCGCGCCGGGCGAGACGAAGACCTTCACGCTCACGACCGACGTGACGCTGTGCCACTTCCCGCCCGGCAATCATGGCAACTTCCACACGCTGGTGGTCGAACCGGACGCGGCCGAGGCGCACCAGAGCCAGCATGGCGACCTGCTCTACCTGCGCTGCCCGGAGGAGATCGAGGCTGGCGCCGGCGAGGGCAAGAAGGGGAAGTAGTCGCGCACGGCGCGTTGCGCTCGCCCGCGCGAGAAGTGCGAAGAGCAACAATTGTCGTTGACGGATCGTTCTCTGTCAGAAGGAACGGGCCCGCGTGGCCCGGGAGATCAAGAAGACCGAGAAGGACATTGCCGTGCTGGAGAAGAAGCTCGCCGCGCCGGGCTTTGCCGAGCGCGCGCCCGTGGAGGTGGTCGAGGAGGCCAGGGCATCGCTTCGCAGCCTGCGGGAGCGGCTCGCCCTGCTGGAGCAGGCCCGGCAGCTCGCCGAGGAGCTGTGACGGGCTCTTCCCCGGGTGGTCCGTGATCCGCTTTGCAGCAGCACTGCTGTGTCTCGGGACGCTCGGGCTCGCGGCCGGGGCCTGTCGCGACGGCGGCGGCGCGGCCGGACGCCCCTGCGCCGCCTGCTCGCCACGGCCGACGTGCGCTTCGTCAACCTCGAGTCCACGTTGAGCGAGCAGGGCGGCGAGACCGGCTCGCCCCACAACCAGCTCGTCTTCACCGGCCCGCCGGCCGGAGCGGCGGCGCTCGGCCGAGCCGGCATCGATGTCGTCTCGCTAGCCAACAACCACGCCTGGGACTACGGCCGGGACGCGCTCCTCGAGACCATGGACCATCTCGACCGCGCCGGGATCGCCTACGTGGGAGCGGGCCGGACCCGGCAGGACGCCTATGGGCCGCGCGTCGTCGCGCGGGCCGGCTTCAGGGTCGCCTTCGTGGCCGTGACCGACATCTGGAACCAGGGCTTCGATCCACACCCGGGCAAGGAGCTCGTCGCCGACGCGAGCGAAGAGAGCCTGCTCGCTGCGGTCCGGGCCGCGCGCGCGCTGCGCGCGGTTGACGCCGTGCTCGTGAGCTATCACGGCGGCGAGGAGTACCTGGCCGAGCCGCGCGAGCGGCAAGAGCGGCTGCTGCGAGCGGCGATCGACGCCGGCGCCGACGTCGTCCTCGGCCACCACCCGCACGTGGTGCAGCGCGTGGACTTCTACCGCGGTAAGCCCATCTTCTACAGCCTCGGCAACCTGCTCATGCGCATGAAGACCGGCGAGCCGTGGACGGAGTTCGGCATGCTCGCCCGTCTCGTGCTCGGCCGGGGCGGCGCTGCGGTGAGCGTGGAGATCTGCCCGTTTCGCATCTTCGGCCTGGACCCGGTGCCCCTGGCGGCCGATCCGAAGCGCCGGCCCTACGAGGCCCTCTTCCGCTTCAAGTACGGCTTGCTGCTGCGCGGCCCTGCCGCGGCCCGCATGGGCGAGCTCGGGGCCGACGGATGCGCGCGGCTGCTGCCGCCAGGCTGACGGCGACGGGGCGCTTTCTTGCCGCCCGGCCGCGATCTGGTATCCCGCAAGCAGTGGCGCCTCCCGTCCTGACCCAACTCGCCTGCGGCGGTGGCCTCGCGCGCGCGCGTGCCCGCGAGGCGGCGGCGGCGCTCGCGCTCGCGCTCCTCGGCTGCTCCGAGGCGCCGCCGGCAGCGGGCACAACGGTGGCGAGCGCGATCCCAACGGCAACCGCCGCGACCGGCCCGCCGAAGGCGTCTCGCCCGGCGTGCGCCCCGGCGTGCCTGGGCATCGAGCGCTGCGACGCCGCCTCCCGGCGCTGCCTGCCGAGCTGCCCGGCGGGCGAGATCTACGTGCCGGCGACCGGCCCGGCCGGCTTCACCATGGGAGCGGGCCTCAAGCACGACGACGTGCCGCACAAGGTCGTGCTGACCAGGCCGTACTGCCTGGACGCCACGGAGGTGACGGCCGGGGCGTACAAAGAGTGCGTGGACGCTGGCAAGTGCGAGCCGCCGCGGCTCTGGGGCCGCTGGTCCACCTACCCGAACGAGCCCGAGCACCCGGTCAACAAGGTGAGCTGGAGGCATGCCCTCGCCTACTGCGAGTTTCGCGGCAAGACGCTGCCTACGGAGGCGCAGTGGGAGTGGGCGGCCACGGGCGGCGACGGCCGCAAGTGGGCCTGGGGCAACGAGCCGCCCGACTGCGCGCGCACGGACTTCACCGCCGGCCCGCTGCCAAGCCCAGGGGGCGACGCGGGCTGCCACGGCGGCGGCCCCTCCAAGGTCGGCTCGCACCCGAGCGGCGCCAAGCTCTGGCCGGCCGGCGCGATCCACGATTTGAGCGGCAACGTCTGGGAGTGGTGCCTCGACCAGTACGCCCCGTACCCGGAGGCCGAGCAGACCGATCCGCTCGTGCGCGAGCCCAATCACCTGGTGTACGTGATCCGCGGCGGCGGCTGGAACAGATCCGCCCGCGGCATCCTCGTCCACTACCGGGCCGGGGCTGCCGTGGGCTACCAGGTCCCGGGGCTGGGGTTCCGCTGTGCGCGGAACGCGGGAGGGTGAGCGGGCGCGGGCGCTAGCGGCTTGCCGCCGCCACGATCGCCAGGCGCTCCTTGACGAGCAGGCGGCCCTGGTCGTCCACGACCTCGACTTCGAGCGGGCCACTGCGGTCGCTCGGCCGCAGCGTGACGTAGGCCCAGGTCCTCCAGCCCCAGGAGTGGCCTACTTCCAGGCCGATCTCGGTACGCGGCTCGCCGCCGACCTTGAAGCGCACCAGGACGCAGCGCTCGCGGCCGGAGCGGTTGCGCACTGCCAGGTGCGCCCAGATGCGCTGGCCCGGCCGCGCGGCGTAGAGCTTGTCCACCGGGTTCTTGCGATCGATGCCGGAGGTCAAGCGCAAGCGCAGGAGCTGCACGTGGCGCTCCGCGGGGTCGACCGGCGCGCAGCCCTCTGCGGGGAGGACATCTGCGCCTTCGGCAGACTGCGCCGTCGCAGCCGCGGCGTTGCCGCTCGGAAGCGCGGCGGGCGGCGGGCCGAGGGCGGCGCTCGGCGCCGACCCGGGCGCACGGGCGCTCGCCGCCGCGTCAGGCGGAGCGTCCGACGACGCGCCCGGCGTGGCCTCACGGCAGCCGCCGGGCGCGGCCAGCGCCACGGCAAGCAGCAGCGCCGAAGCCGGCGTTGCCCTAGAACGGATCCTCGGCCTCTGCCCGATGGACGGCATCCCACAACTCGACGAACTTGCCGCGTACCCAGGGATCGAGCTCGTCCGCCAGCTCGGCCGGCAGGCGAGCGCTTCGGATCAGCTCCTGCACGTCGGCTAGATCCTTGAGCCGATGCGGCGCCACCATCCCGGACGCGAGCTTGATCTCGATGAAGCGAGGCAGCGGCAGCAGCGCGAAAGGCGCGCCCCGGATGGCGGTGGTTGTGGGGTCCGGGAAGGCAATCGGCTTCGGCTTGTCATCCCCGGGAAAGCGTCCCGCGCTCAGCACATCGACATGGACGCCGAGCTCGGTGTCCACGAGCTTCCCGGTGCCCGCCACTCGTTCCGCGTAGCCCTGGCCGAGGTGGCGCCGCTTGAACTCCAGCAGGTCATCCTCGCGCATCAGCACGTCGACATCCACGGTCACTCGGCGCAGGCCGTACTCGTTGAGGGCGAGGGCCCCAATGATCGCGTACGGAACGCCTTCTGCTTCGAGGATCGCCACGAGCTTGCGAACCGCCTTCTGGGCCTCGGCTTCACCCACGAAGAACCTCCAGCAGTAGTCGACCCCCTCGATGAGGCGAGCTTCATCCTGGGGCGAGCGCCAGCCGGCTCCCCACGTTTGCGCGCCCGAGCAGCGAGCGGCGGCCGGCGATGGCGCCCCGGAGGCGCCGGCGTCCTGCAAGCCCATGGGCAAGCCCTTCATTTGCTAGAGCCTAGCACTACTGCCAGACTCCTCGGCGGCCGTGTCGTGTACCATCGCGATCGCCTTGAAGCTACCGATCTACCTCGACCATCACGCGACGACGCCGGTCGACGAGCGCGTGCTCGAGGCCATGCTGCCGTACTTCTCGGCCCGCTTCGGCAACGCGGCAAGCCGCAGCCACTCGTTCGGCTGGGAGGCGGAGCGCGCCGTCGAGCGCGCCCGGGCCCTGGTGGCCGCGCTCGTGGGCGCCGCCACCCCGACCGAGATCGTCTTCACCTCCGGCGCGACCGAGGCCGACAACCTGGCCGTAAAGGGGGTGGCCGAGCTGCACCGCGAGCGTGGCGGCCACATCGTCACGACCGGCATCGAGCACACGGCCGTGCTCGACACCTGCCGGCAGCTCGAGCGGCAGGGTTTCGCCGTGACCTACCTGCCCGTGCCGCCGACCGGCGTGGTTGACGCCCAGGCGGTGCGCCAGGCCATCACCGATCGCACCTTGCTCGTCTCGGTCATGCTCGCCAACGGCGAGGTGGGATCTATCCAGCCTATCGCCGCGATCGGCTCGCTCACGCGCGAGCGCGGCGTTCTCCTGCACTGCGATGCGGCGCAGGGCCTGGGCCACGTGCCCCTTGGCGTGCGCGAGGCGGGCGTCGACCTGTGCTCGCTCTCGGCGCACAAGATCTACGGCCCCAAAGGCGTGGGAGCCCTGTACGTGCGCCGCTCGCACCCGCGCGTGGTCCTGGCGCCCCAGATCCACGGCGGCGGCCACGAGCTCGGCCTGCGCTCGGGCACGCTCAACGTGCCGGGCATCGTCGGCTTCGGCCGGGCCTGCGAGCTCATGGCGGAGCAAGGTCGCGAGGAAGCCGCCCGGCTAGCCGCGCTGCGCGACGGGCTCGTGGAGACGATCACGGCGGCTCTGGAGGACGTGCGCATCAACGGCACGATGCAGCCCCGCCTGCCCGGCAACGCCAACCTCTCGTTCGCCTGCGTCGAGGCCGAGGCGCTCATCATGGCCCTGAAGGACGACGTGGCCCTGTCGAGCGGCTCGGCCTGCTCCAGCCAGAGCACCGAGCCCTCGCACGTGCTCCGGGCCCTGGGCCTGGACGATGCCGCGGCGCACAGCTCGATCCGCTTCGGCCTGGGCCGCTTCACCACCGAGGAGGAAGCGGACCACGTCGCCGCGCGGGTCATCGCGCAGGTGCAGCGGCTACGCCGCATGTCGCCGCTGTACGAGATGTACAGGCGGGGCAGCGGGCGAGAGCCTACTGCAAGTTGATGTGTAGCCAGTAGGTGCCGTAGTTCTTGGCCCCCGACCAGTAGCCGTCGAGGACAAGCGAGTAGACTCCTCCCTTGACTACCGGAAAGCTCATTTTTTCCACCGCGGACCAAACGCCCCCCGTGTTCGCGCAGGCGATCTCCGAGTCCTGGTCGGTGCACGTCGTGCGTACGTAGAGAACCCTGTTCCAGCAGCCCAGATCCTGGGTCCCCTTGGCCACACAGGTCTCGGTCAGGCCGTCCGCCTCGTAGCCTATGGACGCAGTGAGTGTTCCGGTCGCGCCCGCCACGAGCTGGTAGACCCTGTCCTTCCCACCCACCACCGCTCCCTTGCACCCCTTCATCTGGTAGTCGTCCAGGTAGGGCACGGTGCTACCGAAGATCGGGTCCATCAGGCCGAGCGGCACCTGGAGCACCTCGCCGGGGCACTTGTCGCTCGCCCCAGCCAGCCCGAACTTGCAGGTCTTGAGGCAGCCGTCCTCCTCGTCCTGGTTGCCATCGTCGCACTGCTCGCCGGGGTTGAGGATCGCGTCCCCGCACACGGGAGCCGCCAGGCTGATGCTGAGCTTGTACGCGCCCTGCGTGCCCGGGGAGCCATCGGCGAAGAGGTAGTAAGTGCCCGGCTCGACATGCAGGCGCAAGACCTCCTTCACCGGCTGCCCAGAAGCGCACCACATGGTCGAGTTCACGTCCGCGCACGTCGTGCGCCCGTAGAGCATGGGATCGAGTTTGCTACCCTGAGCCTGCTCCATCGTGATGGTCAAGCTCCCGGCCTGCTTCACGTCGAGCTGGTAGACGAGATCGGGAGCCCCAACGCCGCCGCACTTCACTGCGCCGCCGTCGGTCGCGTACGCGGTATTGCCGTCGAGCGAGAGACTTGTCGGCACGCTGAGCTGGTAGAGCTGTCCCGGGCAGTTGTCCTCGCCCGTGGCACTCTTGGTGCACGTGCCCTGGCCGCTGCACTTCTCGACGCCGGGGCACTCGTCCTGCGGGTCGCTCTCGGCCGGGATGAGCGAGCAGGTGCCATCCACGCCTCCACTTAGCGCCTTGCTGCATGCCTCGCACAGCCCCTTGCAGGACGAGCCGCAACAGTAGCCGTCCACGCAGAAGCCGCTCGCGCACTCGCCTGGGCCCTGGCACGGCTTGCTCGGCGGCTGCTTGGAAATGCACGCGTTGCCGGAGCAGTAGTTGCCGGCCGAGCAGTCGCCGTCGCCGGCGCAGTTGGTCAAGCAGGCCGTCTTGCCGGGGTTGCAGACGTAGGCGCCGCACGAGCCGGTAGCACCAGCCACGCACTTGCCCAGGCCGTCGCACTTGCTCGCCGTCGTCTGCTGGTTCTTGTTGGGGTCGCAGCTCGACGCCAGGCACACCACGCCGGGCGGATAGACCTGGCAACTAGGCGCCTGCACGTTGCCGTCGCAGCCCGTGCCGTTCGCACCGCAGCTCGGCGCACCCTTGTCGCTGCACTCCTTGTCCAGATCCGTGCCCTTGGCCACCGCGCTGCATGTCCCGTCGGCCAACCCCGTCTTGGTCTTCGAGCAAGCCCTGCACAGCCCGCTGCAGCCGGCCGCGCAGCAAACCCCGTCCACGCAGAAGCCGCTCGCGCACTGGTTGGTCCCGCCGCAAGGCTCGCCCTGGCTCTTCTTGGCCAGGCACTTGCTGCCGCCGCAGTAGCTGCCCTGCGAGCAGTCGCCGTCACCAGCGCAGCTCGTCAGACACGCCGTTTTGCCCGGGTTGCACAGGTAGGCGCCGCAGGATGTCGTCAAGCCCGGGACGCACTGGCCCGCACCGCTGCACGTCGCCGCCGCGGTCTGCTCGATCTTGACCGGGTCGCAGCTCCCGGCGAGGCACACGGTGCCCTGTGCGTAGAGGTGGCAGCCGGGGCTCTTGGCGTCGCCGCTGCAGCCCATGCCGCTTATGCCGCAAGTCGAGGGGCTCTGCTTCGAGCACTCCTTGTCCGGATCGGTGCCCTTGCCCACGGTGCCGCAGGTCCCGTTGTCGCCGCCGGTCTTGCTCTTGGCGCAGGCCTGGCACTGGCCTTCACACTCCGCCTCGCAGCACATCTTGTCCTGGGCCGGGCAGAAGCCGCTCACGCACTCGTTCTCGCCGCCGCACACGTCGCCGTTGACCTTCTTCGGCACGCAGGCGCCCGCCTCGCAGTACGAGTCGGCCACGGCCTTGCAGTCATCATCGCCGCCGCACGCCGCGCAGGAGCCGGTCTTCTCCAGGTCGCAGAACTTGCTCTCGCAGTCCTCGGGCGCGAGGCAGTGCTTGCCGTTCATGCACGGCGCACACTCGCCACCGCAGTCCACGTCGGTCTCGCTGCCGTTCTTGGAGAAGTCGCTGCAGGTGGCCGCGACACACTTGTGGCTCTTGCACACCTGGTCTCCGCAGTCGGGGCTCTCGTTGCACTCCACGCAGTGGCCCACCCCGTCGCAGACCTTCTCGCCGCCGGCCCCCGTGCACGGCGCGCCCTTGGGCTCATCCGTGAAGTCGCACTGCCCCTCGACGCAAGCCCGCTTGTGGCAGTCCGTGTCCACGCCGGGGCAGGTCTTCGGGGCGCAGGGCTGTGCGCCGCCGCCGCCCGCGGCGCCGCCGCCGCCGCCGGTGCCGGTGGCCCCCCCGGCCGACGACGTGGGCGGGAAGGTGGCCACGCCGCTGTCGCATCCGCTGTTGCATCCTCCGAGCAGAGCCGCCAGGCCGGCCGGAGCGGCCAGCCACGCCCATGCGGAACGAGCCAACAAAGCCATGTCGAAGGCCTCCAATCTTGAATAAGCCTATCACGTCGCCGCGCCGCCCACCACGCGCATCGCGGCGCTTTCCGCCGGCCGGCGCTCGCAGCGCAGGCGCTCGAAGCCCTCCGGAATCACCGAGGGGTCGTGGGCAACCAGCAGCACGCGGCAGAAGCGCGACAGCTCGGCTAGCAGCTCCCGGAGCCAGAGGCGGCCAGGCTCGTCGAGGCCCGCCTCCGGCTCGTCGAGCAGCACGAGCGCGGGCTCGCCCAGCAGGGCCCGCGCGAGGTGCAGCCGGCGCCGCTCCCCGCCAGATAGCTCGCCAGCCGGCACATCGAGGGGCGCGAGCTTGCGCGCGCGGGCGTGCCCATCGAGCACCTCGTACAGGCCGACGCGACGCAGCGCCTTCGCCAGCTCCTCGTTGCTCGGCTCGTCGCCTGCCAGGAGGCGCAAGTTCCATGCGACGGAGCTGCTCGCCGCCACGAAGGCGTGCTGGGGAACGAAGACGACCTGGCGCCCCGGCCCTTGCCAGTCGAGCTCAGCCGGCCCGAGCGCGCCGTAGCGGATCTCGCCCTCGGCCGGCTCGACCAGCCCCAGCATCGCCAGCAGCAGGCTGCTCTTGCCGGCGCCGTTCTCGCCCGTCACGGCCAGGCCTCGGCCCGGCGGCCAGCGGAGGCTCGCCTGGAAGGGCGTGAAGTCGGTCGCCTCCGGATAGCGGATGCTCACGGCGTCGAAGACGATCTCTGCGTCGCGCAGATCCGGCTGCGCCGCGGCCGGTGCGGGCGCGGCGACTGGCCCCCGCTTTGCCAGGCCGCTGCCTGCGATGAAGGCGGCAAGCAGCCTGCGGCCCGGGCCCGATCGCACGATGGCCTCAGCGCCCTGGACTAGTCCGAGCCCGAGCACGAGCGCCGTGGCTCCCAGCACGCCCGCCTCAGCCACGTGCGTCGCCGACTGACCCTGCGACAGCCCGCGCAGGCCGAGCTGCTGCGGGACTGCCACGACGGCCAGGGCCACGCCGAGCGGGAAGAGCCCGACCAGCGCGCTGTGCGTGCTCGCCTGGCGCTCGCTCCGCGACATCTCCCGGATCCCCTCGACCAGGCGGACGACGAGCGCCTCCTGGCGCCCGTGCGCGCGCAGCTCTACGGCAGCCTCCGTGAGCACATCGATGTCATACGCCACTTCGGCGTATGCCTTCCAGGCCCGTTCGAGAACGCGGCGCAGCGAGCGCTGCGCGACCACCACGAGGGCGCCCAGGCCGCAGAACGTAGCCGCGCCCAGGGCAAGCCAGCTCCAGCTCAGCCGCCAGACAATCAGCCCGCCCACGAGCCCCAGCCCAATCGAGTCCGCCGCCAGCCGCGGTGCAACCACCGCGCGGAACTGAGCCTCCCGGCGCGCCCCCTCCAGCAGGGCCGCCACCCGCTGGCGCCCGGGCCGGGTGTGAAGTCGGGTTGCTTCGTAGCGCGCCGCCGCCTGCACCAGGCGGCTGTTGCTGGCGACCACGGCGCACTCCAGCGCGCGTCCGCTGAGCAGCCCGCGCAGCATCGCCAGCAAGCTCACGGCGACCGCTGCGGCGAGCGCGGCGTGCCCGAAGCCGTGGGCCAGGGCGATCAGCGATGCCGGCACCGCCAGGCGCGCGCCTAAGTCAATGGCGACGAGAGCTACGGACGCGCCGCCGCCAGGCAGCATGTCGGGGAGCAGCCGCCGGACGGCAAGCAACTGGGTTCCCTTCACGCTGGAACACCGTTCGGGCCCACCACCGTGGCCCGAATCGGTCGTCTCAGCTCGGTATCAGGCCGACATCTCCGTCAAAAACCGATCCGCCCGGGCCCAGCGTCAGCTCCCTGACGTTGCCAAGCTGGACAAGCCTGGGCTTGGCGTATGGCCGCCTGTGGGGCTTCTCGTATCGGACTGCCTCGGGTCGATCTCCACCTTTCATCGCTAGCCTCACCCATCCAGGCCGCGGAGCCAGAGCTCCATGGCGGCCAGATTCACAACATAGCGCAAGGCTCGACTTGCGTCTCTGCTCTTCTCGAAAACGCGCGAAACCCCCTCTTGAGTCACGATGCCGGCCTCGACCAGGCGGCTGCGCGCCAGGAGCTGCTGCACGGCGCGGCCGTGCTGGACCAGCACCACGTGCCGCACGTAGCTCGTGAAGCCCACAGCCTTGCGCCGATGGCGCACTGGCGTCGGCAAGATCCCGTCCATCGCCCGCCGGAGGATGGCCTTGTCGGTCCATCGCTCGGCATCGAAGCGCTGCGCGTGCGGCAGGCCCAAGGCGAGCTCAACCAAACGAAGATCGAAGAACGGATGCCGGTGCTCGGCTCCGACGCTGGCGGCACCCCGATCGGCGACGGCAAGCTGGTACGTCGCGGTCCAACCTTCGATCAGCTCCCGCCTCGCCTGCACCACCAGATCGGCGAGTCGCTCCGGGGCGCGGTCTCGGCGCCGCTCACGCTCCCGCTCGCGTTCGCGCAGCTCTCGCGCCAGCGCCGGGGCAAACCACGCCGGCTGCGGCGCCGAGCGAGCTCGCAGCCAGTGCCACGCTGCGGGCACGGAGCCCGGCAGCAGCGGCGTGACGGCGCGCGGCAGAAATGCCCGCCAGGCAGCCCTTGACCACGGCCGCGGCAGGAGCCCGGTTCCGTGCGCCACGGCCGCAAGCCGGCCCGCGCGCACGTCCAGACCGCACGCCGCGGGCACGTCGTAGAGGAGCTGATCGCCGCCGAGCCCGGTAAGCGTCGTCCGTGCGCCGCGCCTTGCCGCCTCTTTGAGCGTTGGCAGCAGGAACAGCACGGTGGGATGGTAGTACAGATCTGCGTGCCCAGGCTTCGGCTCGCACAGCGCCCGGTCCTCGGCCGGCTCGATCCCGACCCACGGCAGCCCCCAACGGTCCGCCACCGCCCGGCCGAAGACGCTCTCGTCGCAGTCGAGGCCGGGGAAGATGAGCTGCGTCAGCGTTGGCGGCTGGCGCGGGCCGTAGCCGTCCCGCCGGAGCAGCTCGACCATGCACGCCACGGACGAGGAGTCCATGCCGCCGGAGACGTGCGCCGCGAGCGGCCTGTTCGAGCGCAGCCGGCAGCGCACTGCCGCGCGGAAGGTGTCGTGAAACAGCTCGGCGTACTCCTCGTCGCTGGCCGGCGGCAGGAAGCGCCACGGATCCGGCTCCCAGTAGCGCTGCACGCGCACCGAGCCGCGGCTCACCGTCAAGTAGTGCGCCGCCGGCAGCGCCCGCACGCCCTCGTAGAGCGTCTGCCCATTCTCGGTGTACTCCGTCTGAAGATACAGCGCCACCGACAGGAGGTGGGGGCGCCGGGAGACGGCCGGATCGGCCAGCACGGCCTGCATCGTGGAAGCGCAGCGCAAGCCGCGTGCGCCATCGTGGTAGAAGAGCGGACGGACGCCGATCTGGTCGCGCGCGCAGTACAGCCTTTGCTCGCCGGCGTCCCAGATCGCGAAGGCGAAGTCGCCTAGAAGCTTGCTCGCGCAGCCCAGGCCCCAGCGCCGGTAGGCATCGAGGATCAGCGCGGCGTCCGAGCGCGGCGGTGCATCGTCCAGCCGCTGGGCGTCCAAGGCAAGCAACTCCTCCCGGTTGTCGAGGCGGGCATCGGCGACGATCCAGCAGCGGCCGTCGTCGCCGGCGAGAGGCTGCGCGTCAAGGCTGTCCTCGTCGGTGGTGGCGAGAAGGCAGTGCGCCAGGCCGGCCGCGCCCGCAATGAGCTGGCCCTCGCGATCCGGGCCCCGGTGTCGCACCGCGTCGAGCATGCGGCCGAGCAGGGCCTCCGAGGGCCGCCCGCCGTCGCGCATGAAGATGGCCGCAAACCCGCTCACAATTCGCTTATATGATAGTTGCCGCTTGGCGTGGGATATTCACGCCCCGCGGCGCCGTGGCGGGGACGATGCCAAGCTACCTCCTGAACGGCCTGTGGCTGGACAGCGATCTCGTGCTCCGGTCGCTCGCGCCCCAGCCTGCCGCAGGAGCGCCGCGGCTCGGCCTGCGGCTATCCGATGCCGCTGAGCCCCCGGCGGTGTCGGCCTGGCTGCACGAGCGCACGCGGCCCGGGCGCAGCAGGCCGTACCTCTCCGTGGCCCGGGCGGGCACCTCCTACCTGCTGCGCGTGCACGGCCACGCCGACTTCCTCGTCGACGGGCACGTGGCCTTCGCCGGCCCCTCGCGCAGCGGCAAGTCCACGCTCGCCTCGGGCCTGGGCGCGCCCTTCGCCCTGGTGTGCGACGACTGCGTGGTCGTACGCCTCGGCGCGCCCGAAGTGAGCATCTGGCCGAGCTACCCCGCGGCTCGGCTGCTCGGCGACTCGGCCAAGGCGCTGTTTGCCGGGCGCGGCCCCCTTGTGCCGGTCTCGCCGCGCACCCGGCACAAGGTCCGGGTGGACCTGGCGCCGCGCACCGGCCTGTTCGAGTTGCGGCGGCTGTATCGGCTCGATCCGGCCGACCAGGATCCCGCCATCGTACCCCTGAGCCGCCGCGACGCGCTGGTCGAGCTTGCCAGGCACCTGCACCGGCTCGATCCCGACGACCGATCCCGGCTGCGCGCGGAGTTCGAGCAGCTCGAGGAGCTCGTCAGCCGCGTGCCCGTGGCCCGCTTGCTGTGCCGGCACCGCTACGAGGATCTGCCGCGGGTGGCGGCGGCCATCGAAGCGGATCTGCTCAGCCTTGGAGATCCACTAGCCCCCGGCGCGTGAGCTCGCCGAGCAGCTCCTCCAGATCCCGACGCAGCGTGGCTTCGTCCACGTCGAACTCCGCCAGCATCCGCGCCCGCAGCTCGCCCACCGTCATCCCCGTAGCAAGCAGCTCCCAGATCCGCGAGCCCGGCTCGTTCAGTCCGTAGTAGGCCCCGTCGCGCAGATCGAGCAGCACGGCCTCGCCGTCGAGGATCCGCGACAGCACGTCGGCCGGCACCTTGATCCGCTCTTCGTCGCGCACCCAGCCAGCGTATCGCGCCGGCGCGACAGCCGCAACGCGGGGCGGATAGCGCCTGCTTGGCGGTCACAGTCGCTCACCGCAGAGCACCCAGCACGGCATCTGGCGTGACGACCGCTTCCGGCCCGCTCCCCGGCGTGGCGCCCTGCCTGAGCCACAGGGCGTACACGACCTCGCGGTCCCGAACGAACGGCGCGCCGGCTGCGCGAGCCCGCAGTTGCGCGCCCCAGCGTCGTACGTCCGGCCGCCTCTCAGACCACTTCGCCTCCCCGATGAGGACGCGCCGCCGGTCCAGCGATTCGGCCACGACGTCAAGCTCCAGGCCACCGTGAGCTCCTGCGCCCCACCAGCGCGCGGCCGGCCCCCACTCGATGCCGCCGAGCCGCAGGAACGGCACCGACTGGCGCGCGAGGTTCTCCCACACACCGGCCACGTGGGCCGGGAGCTCCTCTTTGATCCGCGCCTGCACGGGAGCCACCAGGCCGAGCTCGAGGAGCGAGCGGCTGGGCTGCAGGAACCGGAAGAAGAAGGAAAGGAAGGGATCGCTCACCCGGTATAGGGTGCGCTTGCTCGACCGATCGCTCTCCCCGAACGGCACGTCCTTGCGAATGTACCCCAGATCGATCAGGTTCGAGAGCGGACGGGTCAAGCTCCCCGCGGGTTTCCCGAGCCGTGCCGCGATCTCGGAGAGCCGATTGCAGCCAGCGCCGACCAGCGACAGAAGCGAGTACGCTTGGCCCGCCGTGCGCAGGTCGTCCAGCAGCAGACCGGCCGGCTCATCGTGAAGGACTCCGTGCCGGTCCAACACGAGATCCCGCACCGCTTGCTCCAGCGAGGCGTGTTCCCGGGCCAGCTCCCAGTAGCGAGGAACCCCGCCCCAGACCGCGTAGGCCGCGATCGCGGCATCCCCCTGCACGCCCAGAGCCGTCGAGATCCACCCGGGACGCAACGGCTCGATCTTCAAGATCTCCTGGGCTCGTCCGTACAGGGGGGCCGTGCGGTCCAGGACTAGGCCCTGCATCATGCGCTGAGACGACCCGCACAACAGGAAGCGGAGCTTCTTGCTCCCGGGCTGGTCCAGGTAGCGCTGGATCAGGCTCGGAAGCTCCGGTGAGACGCCCACCAGATAGGGGAACTCGTCGATGGCCAGGTTCAACCGCCGGCCCACGCGCGCGTCCAGCGTGCCAAGCAGGGCGTCCCACGACGCGTAGCTTGCGGCGGCAAGCTCGGGGACGACGCGGCCCGCCTCGACTGCCAGCGTCTGGATCTGTAGCCGTGCGGCGCGCTGGTCTGCCAGGAAGTAGACGTCATCCTGACCGCGCACCTGGTGCATGAGCGTCGACTTGCCGCAGCGACGGCGCCCGTAGATCACGCCGAGGTTGCCGTGGTCCCCGGAAAGGAACCTGCTCAGGCGTCGGAGCTCCCCGGCGCGGTCGAGAAAGGGGATCCTCACGAGCCAGATCATGCACCTGGAACATCATGTCTGTAAAGCATGTTTTGCGAGTCGCGCACCGCACCACGAGCATGCTACTGCATGGGCTGCCTTGAACGCGGCGGCCCTCGGCCGCACCGTACTGCACCGGAAGGCGTGCGCGCGTGGACGCCTGCGCCCGCCGGGCGGCATCCGGCGTCCTTTGGCGCCCGCGCGCGAGTGGCAACGCGTGGCGCGCCCGATGGGGTGATCAGCCCATGGCGCGCTTCTCCCGTGCCGCCAACTCCAGGTCGTGGTCCACCATCCGCCGGACGAGCTCGGCGAACCCGACCTTGGCGCTCCAGCCGAGCTTGGCCCGGGCCTTTGAGGGATCGGCCAGGAGCAAACCCACCTCGGCGGGACGGAAGTAGCGGGGGTCGACGCGCACGTGCCCGCCCGGATCGAGGCCGGCGTGGGCAAACGCCGCCTGCGCGAACTCCCGCACGGAGTGGGCCTCGCCCGTACCGATGACGAAATCGTCCGGCTCGTCCTGCTGGAGCATGAGCCACATCGCCTCCACGTGGTCGGCCGCGTGCCCCCAGTCGCGCTTGGCGTCGAGGTTGCCCAGGAACAGCTCCTTCTGCAAGCCGTGCTTGATGCGCCCTACCGCGCGGGTGATCTTGCGCGTGACGAAGGTCTCGCCGCGGCGCTCGGACTCGTGGTTGAACGCTATGCCGTTGCACACGAACATCCCGTAGGCCTCGCGGTAGTTCTGCGCCGCGTAGTAGGCGTAGGCCTTGGCGGCCGCGTAGGGGCTGCGCGGGTGAAAGGACGTCGTCTCCCGCTGCGGGACCTCGGCCGCCTGGCCGAAGATCTCGCTGGAGGCGGCCTGGTAGAACCGGCAGTCGGTCCCGGTCTTGCGCACGGCCTCCAGCAGACGAATCGTGCCCAGGGCGGTGATCTCGGCCGTATGCTCGGGGATCTCGAACGAAACGCCTACGTGGCTCTGCTCCCCCAGGTTGTACACCTCGTCCGGCCGGACCCGGCCGACCACGCTCTGGAGCGAGGAGGCGTCGCCAAGATCGCCGTAGTACAAGAACAGCCGGCGGCCAGCGTCGTGGGGATCGACGTAGACGTGATCGATCCGGCCGGTGTTGAAGCTACTGCAGCGGCGGACGATCCCGTGGACCTCGTAGCCCTTGGAAAGGAGCAACTCGGTCAGGTAGGAGCCGTCCTGGCCAGTGATGCCCGTGACAAGTGCGCGCTTCATCCTGCCTTTCCCTCGGCGCTCGCGGCCGTGACCGCGCCCCGACCGCGCCCGGGGGCCGGACTGGCCGGATGGGGCGGTCCATCCTAGGCCGCAGCCCACGGTTTCCGTTCGGGAATCGTAAGGGGACGAGTTTCATGCTATTCCATGGCCCGGCGTGAACGATGCGGCCTGCGGCCGCACCCTACAGCACCGGACGGCGTGGGCAATGAGGGCCTGCGCCCCCTGGACCAGGACTGGCATCCCCTTCCGCCACTGCCATCGCACTGCCCGCCGTGACCAACGAGAGAGCACAAGCGCCGGCCCCCGCGGGCACGGCAAACGGTGCGCCCGCGCCGGCGGGCGGCATGGCGAGGACGCCCAGCAACGTTGTCGTCTGGTCGCTGGTGCGCAAGTACTGGCCGACCGCGCTGGGCACGATGCTGGCGGTGTTTGCCGCGGCCACTTTCTACACGCTGGGACAGACGAAGATCTACGAGGCCCAGGCCACGGTCATGTTCAACCCGAACCCGCCCCGCCCGCTGGGCCGTCGGGTCGAGTCCGTGGTGGACATGGGCACGAGCAACTACTGGAACAACCGCGAGTACTACGAGACCCAGTGCAAGATCATCCAATCGATGCACGTGGCTCTGGCCACGGTCCAGGAGCTGGGGCTGCAGCGCGACGGCGGCTTCCTGGCGAACCTCCCGGAAGGCGTCGAGGCGACGGCAGAGTCGCGCCGGCCCGTGGAGCCGGAGCTCGCCGCAGAAACACTCCGTTCTCGCCTCAGGGTCCAGGGGGTCCGGGACAGCCGGCTGGCTACCGTTAGGCTCGAGGACGCGAGCCCCCAGCGCGCCCAGCGCGTGCTGGCCGTGCTGGTGCGCGTCTACGTCGACCAGAACCTGGAACAGGTGATGGCCTCGACCTCGCAGGCCACGGAGTGGCTGAGCGGCCAACTCGACAAGCTCAAGAGTGAGCTGCGCACGAGCGAGCTGGCGCTGCACGAGTACAAGAAGGAGAAGGACATCCTCTCGGTCGACTTCGCCGAGCGGTCCAACATGCTGCGCGAGGAGATGGGGTACATCAACGCCGAGATCACTCGCGTGCGCGCGCAGCAGCAGCATGTCGTGGCGCGCAAGGCCGAGCTCGATCGGCTGCGGGTCGAGGATCCGACCAAGCTGCCGGCGACCGAGCTACTGCAGAGCATCGTGTTGCAGAAGCTGCGCGAGGACTACGTGCAAGGAGTCCGCGAGCGCGATGCTCTGCTCGGAGCGGGCAAGGGCGAGAGCTACCCCGAGGTCGCGGCGGCCAGCCGGCGCGTCGACGTGGCCAGGCAGGCCATCTTGCAGGAAGTCGAGAACATCCGGGGCGCGCTCGATCGCGACGTCGCCGTGGTGCGGCGACAGATCGGGGGGCTGGCGGGCATGTACAGCCAGGCCAAGCGGCGGGCACACGAGCTGAACCTGCTCGAGATCGAGTACAATCGCCTGCACCGATCCAAGGAGAACACCGAGAAGCTTTACTCGCTGGTGCTCGAGCGCACCACCGAGAGCAGCCTGACGCAGATGCTCCGCGTCAACAACATCCAGGTCGTCGACCGCCCGCTGCTGCCGCGCTCCGCGATTCGGCCCCAGGTGCCGGTCAACCTGGGAGTGGGCGCCCTGGTGGGGATCGCCCTGGGCGTGGTGGCGGCGTTTGTGCGCCGGATGCTCGACCGCACGATCAACACGCCGGACGACTTGGAGAACGAGCTCGGGCTGACCTTCCTCGGGCTGCTGCCCGATATGGGCGAGAGCGCGGACTCGTACGGGCATTACTACAAGTACCAGCGGTTCCGGCGGCGCGGGGCCCGACCCAAGATCGAAACGCCCGAGCTGCTCGTGCACGAGCAGCCAAGTAGCGGGGTGGCCGAGGCCTCGCGAGCCATCCGCACGAATCTCATGTTCATGGCGCCCGACAAGCCCCACAAGACGGTGCTGGTGACCAGCGCCGGCCCCGGTGAAGGCAAGACCACCGTGGCCTGCTGCATTGCCATCGCCATGGCGCAAGCCGGCCAGCGGGTGGTGCTGGTGGACGGCGACCTGCGTCGGCCGCGCATGCATCGCATCTTCGGCAAGAGCGCGGAGCAGGGCCTCTCGACCGCCGTGCTCGAAGGCGGGCTCGACGACGTGCTGCTCGAGACGGAGATCGACAACTTGATGGTGGTCCCGGCTGGTCCGGTGCCGCCCAACCCGGCCGAGCTGTTCCACAGCGACCGGTTCAAGCGCTTTCTCGCGCAACTCGGCGAGCGCTTCGATCGGGTGATCATCGACAGCTCGCCGGTGGTCGCGGTCACCGACGCCGTGATCGTGAGCACGCTCGTCGACACCACCCTGCTCGTGGTGCGCGCCTTCTCCACCAAGAAGGAGCTCGCCCATCACGGGCTACGCTCGCTGCAGGACGTGGGCGGCAAGGTTGCCGGCGCCGTGCTCAACGCCGTCAGCTTCCGGCGCCACGAGTACAGGTACTCCTACTACTACTACCGCCGCTACGAAGGCTACGGCTCTCACCCGCCGCGCGGCTCCACCGGTGCGGACACGCCGGTTCCTGAGCGGGAGCACCGAGACATGGGCTGACGCCGCCCGGGGTCACGTATGCGTTCACGCATTGCGGCGCTAGCAACGACGGCTCGCCGAGTCGGCCGCGATCGCGGCTTGCGTCCTCGGCCCGGGTCCTCGCGTACAGGAGTACGCTGCGGCCCGGGCCTCCGGGCGCGCTCGCGCTCGCGGCCGCCTGACGAGCCGGGTGTTGGAATGCGTCACGACGCAGCGCCGTGGCGCCGTGCCGGAGGGACTCATGCGGTTCTGGCTGATCACCGTGGGAGAGCCGCTGCCCGTGGACGGCGCCTCGGAACGTCTCATGCGCACCGGGCTGCTGGCGGCGCAGATGGTGGGCCGGGGCCACGACGTCGTCTGGTGGACGTCAACCTTCGACCACTATCGCCGGGTCCAGCGGTCCGGCCGGGACCGGGGCCTGGATCTCGCGAAGAACTACCGGCTGGTGCTCCTTCACGCTCCCGGCTACCGCAAGAACATCTCGCTTCGCCGGATCCTGAACCACGCCCTCACGGCCCGGAAGTTCGTCGCGCTCGCGCGCTCCGCCCCACGACCGGACCTGATCCTCTGCTCCCTGCCCACGATCGAGCTCAGCCTGGCCGCCGCGCGATACGGAGCGGCCCACGGCGTGCCCGTGATCCTGGATGCGCGGGACATGTGGCCGGACATCATCGTGACGCGCCTGGCCGCAATGGCCGGGCCCCTGGCAGGGCCGGTGGGGGCCCTGGCGCGGGCGGCGCTGCGGCCGGCGTTCCGGCAGGCCACGACCGCGTGCCGTCTGGCCACCGGCATCGCGGGCATCACCGACCCGTTCGTGGATTGGGCGCTGGGGTATGCGCGACGGGATCGCGGCCCCCTGGACCGCGCCTTCCCGCTGGCCTACAGCCGGCGCGAGGTTGCCGGCCGGGACATGGAGGAGGCGTACCTGTTCTGGGAAGGCCACAGTCTGCGCCGGGGCGATCCCGAGTTCGTGGTCTGTCTCTTCGCGGGCATCACGCGCCGGATGCACCTCGAGCCGGTGATCGAGGCCGCGCGGCGGCTGGAAAGGGCGGGCCGGCGGTTTCGCTTCGTCCTGTGCGGAGAGGGCGTGGCCCTGGCTTACTTCCGGCGCCTGGCGCGCGATTGCCGGACCGTTCTCTTTCCCGGATGGATCCGCCGGCCCCAGATCGAGGCCCTGATGCACCTGTCCCGGGTCGGCCTGGCTCCGGTGCGCGACACCGAGGACTTCAGGATCAGCATACTCAACAAGGCCATCGAGTACATGTCGGCGGGCCTGCCCGTCGTGAGCAGCATCAGGGGGCTCCTGGAGGAGCTGCTCCGTGAAAGAGGCTGCGGCGTGACATATGACTCGTGGGACGCCGGCCAGCTCTGCGCGGTCCTGTGCGATCTCGACGACCACCCCGCCAAGGTGGCTTCCATGGCGGAGAAGTCGCGGGAGCTGTTCCAGGAGCGCTTCGTGGCCGAGAAGGTCTACCGCGAGATGGCGGACTACCTGGAGCAGACCGCCTCCTGCAAGCAGCGTTGAAACGCCTCCAGCAGCACCCCGGAGTTGGCGCAGAGCTCTCCCCTCTCGACGACCAGAGCCCGGCCTATGGGTCCCGCGGCCGCCCTCAGGTCCGGTCGGCTCAGGGCTTCGGCCAGGCATGCCGCAAGCGCGACGTCGTCGCCCGCCGGGAACAGGAAACCATTGCGGCCGTGCTCCACCCACGGCCGGTTCGCCGGGATGTCGGTCACGACCGGGAAGGTGCCCGTGGCCATGGCCTCGAGCAGAGACTGGCTCGTGCCGTCCGCGAGCGAGCTCGAGACGTAGACGTCCGCGCCCGTGAGGATCTCGGGCAGCTCGGCAAGCTCGTATCCGTCCCGGAAGGCGACCACGTCTTCGAGGCCAAGCTCGTGGACCAGGGACTTGGTGGACCCGACCATCAGCTTGTTGGTGAACAGAAGCCGGCCGCGGACGCCCGCTTGCTTCAGACGCACCATGGCCCGCAGCAGCGTGGCGTGGTCGTAGACCTTGGCGTGGGCCCGCGTGCAGACGATCTCGCCTCGGCCTGGCCTGGACCCCGGATCGACCAGGGGAAGCAGGCGTGTGTCCACGCCGATGGGCGCCACGAGGAGCTTGTCGGCCGGCATCCCGATCCGGTCTCGCAACGTGCACGCGAGCTGGTCCGAAACGGCGTGCACGAGACAGGCGCGCCGCCCCAGCCAGGCAAGCACGGCGCGCCACGTTCTACTGCCGGCGTGGTCGTTGACGTCGCTGCCCTGGGCGCTGACCACGACACGAGGATGGCCGCTCAAGCCGGCCACCACGCCCGCCGAAGTCAGGTACAGAGCGAACAGGATGTCGGGCTTGAGCTTCCGGACCGCCCGCCGCACGCCGGACACGCACCGCAGGTAGGGGACAAGCCTGGCGTCGCTCTCCAACGGGTCGAAGCCGGGCGGGCCGACGAGCCGCACCGGCTGAGGGTCGCTCTGCGTGCGGCCGGACAGGGACCACACCTCGGCCTCGTGACCGCACGCGGCGAAGGCGCGCGCATACTGGTGGCCGAAGCGGGCGCAGGCGTGACTCAGGATGGCGATGCGCATGCGGCGTTCCCTGAGCACGGGCGCCCCCTGCGCCGGTACGCGACAAGACTACCACGTCCGGCCGAGGCCCGGAAGAACCTCGCCGACCGGCCGGCCGCCCGCAGGAGGCGGCAACGACAGCGTGGGGGGCGGCTCACCGCCCCGCCTTCCTCGGTTCCGACAGCACGAACACCGCCATCCACGCCTGGCGCTGAACGAGCGGAGCGCGCAGCACGAGCGAGTCGATCCTCTCCAGCGTTCCCAGCAGAGGCTCGAAGAACCACATGTTGCGAAAGGGCACCGCCGCCAGGGAGACGAGATGGAAGAAGCGCAGATCGACGCGGCCAAACCAGCGCCGCGCTGCGCGGATCTGCTCGACACGGAGGATATGCTCGGTTTCCCAGGCCGTCCGCAGCTCCGGCGTCAGCCGGCGATACAGCCGGAAAACGGGGTTGTGGGCGAGCGCCTCCGTACAGATCATCGACCCGCCGGGAGCGAGAACCCGAACGATCTGCGGCCACACCCGTTCCACGTCCAAGTGGTGCAGCACGCCCGACTCGCAGATCACATCGAAGGAGTTGTCGGAGAACTCGAGGTTCTCGCAGTCCATCACCTGGAAGTGGCACTTCGCCGCCAGGCCTCGCGCTGCCGCCCGCTCCTGGCACAAGGCGATCGACGCGGGCGAGATGTCGATGCCGTCCACGCGGGCAGCGTGCTCGGCGAGGAACCACGCGTAGCTCCCGCCGCCGCAGCCGTAGTCGAGCGCGCGAGCGCCGCCGGCGTTCTGGCGCAGCCAGTCGAGCACGAACTGCCGGCTCTTCCGGTCGATGGCATAGAACTTCTTGTTGGACGTGAAGCGCTCACAGGCCGGCCCGCCCTGCTCGTAGACCGCCCGGTAGCGATCGTGGAACTCGCGCTCGGCGATCTTCCTTTCCTCCAGCGAAGTCATCCCGCCTCCTCCTGTCTGCCCTGTCTCCCGGGGTCCAGCAGTACCCCCTTGCGGCCGAGCAGGCGTCGATACAGCTCCACATGGCGATCGACCAGGGCCCGGATCGAGAACTCGCGCTCCATCAACTGTTTTCCGGCCGCGCCCATCGTCCCGCGCAGTTGCGCATCCCCCAGCAGCCTGCCCACCTTGTCGGCGCCATCCGCATGGTCGCCCCGGCCAAAGAGGTAGCCGGTCTCGCCGTGCCGGACAAGCTCCGGGTTGCCTCCCGCTGAAACCGCGACCACCGGCAGCCCCGCGAAGGCGGCCTCCATGATGGCGTTGCTCATCCCCTCGAGATAGCCGGTGTGCAGGAACACCTGGCACGCCCGCAGCAGTGCCGGCACGTCGCGTCTCGGCCCCAAGAACACCGCGCGCCCGCCCGAGGCCGGATGCCGCGCCTCGGCCTCCAGCTTGGGGAGCAGATCTCCCCCCTCGCCAACCGCTATGAAGCGGGCACGGGGATTGGTCCCCAGAACGCGGCGGCCGAGCTCCAGGAATGCGCCATAGTCCTTGCGCTTGCTCACGTTGCCCACCATGACGACTACTTGCCCCGCCCCATCCGGGTCCACCAGCGATCTGGCCCTGGCAATCTCGGCCGAGGCGGGCTCCGTCAGGGCCACGAAGGCGTTCGGTATGTAGACGAACTTGTCACGGGGACGACCCAGGGCGGCCGGCATGGGCTCGGCCGCCGCCCGGCTGTTGCAGACCACCGCGTCTGCCACCCGGGAGAGCAGCCAGGCGACCGCGAGTGCCTCCCATCGCTCGACGCCGCGGTCGGCGTTTCGCTCGCCGTGGAGCAGAACCGGAACCCCTGAGACAACCCCCGCCAGGCAACCGTACAGACCGCCGGGAGACAGGTACCCGTGCACGACGTGCGGCCGGAACGGACGGAGCTCTCGCGCCAGCGCGACCAGCCGCTGCAGCCGGGAGGTGGCGCTGAGCTCGCGGAACGGAACTCCCCGCCGGGCCGCCCAGCCGCCCCATGTCTGGTCGGGGTAGGAGAACGCGAAGAGGCGAGCGTCGGCTCCTCTGTCGCGGAGCCCGTCCGCCAGGACGGCGATCTGCCTCTCCGCTCCTCCTCCGTGGGCGGTGGCTCTGATGACCAGCGCCACCCGGACGCCGTCGAGGCGGGGCGCGACAGGCGCCGGCTGCTCTGCTCCTCGCCGCATGAAGCGCAACGTCCCGCGACGCCAGCGGACGCCGCCACGGGCCGGAGCCTGCACCCGGGGGACGCGCGCTGTCAACATGTCGTCTTTCATCCCCCGCTGTTGGTTGCCCGTCCCCTCCTCGCGGTTCACCCGGTTGCGGCACAGGCCGAAATGCGTGAACGCCTGGCGCGTCCCGCGAATCGAAGCAGAAGTCGCTCCCCGCGAACGCGGCGCGCTCGCGCTCTGGGGTCGCCATCGGGGTTGCCGCTCCGCCATGCTCGCCACTGCCGCTTGCCGCCCGCAGTCTCACGGCGAGGTCGGGTGCCTCCGGCGGCAGGCGCATGATGCGAGCTTGGCCGTCGGGAGAGCCTGTGGGGAAATGTCATACCCCGCGTTTCCCCGAGGCTCCTCCGTGGGAGCTGCCTGGCTTCGCAGCCCGCGCCACGCGAAGCGTTGCTGGTCGCGCGGGCAACTGCTTGGAATTACTCGCGCCAGCCGCGCCGAGCTGGTGCGGCGCAGCGGGCGTCGATCGACGGGACTGGGCGCGGTGCGTGCCACAGCCATGCGTCTTGATATGCGGCGCCTCTACGGGCAAGATCCCCGGTCGCGCCACCGCCGCCGCGGGGCGCAGCGGCGACCAGGGAGGTGCGCGATGGCCTACAGAGTTCGCTTCGTGGACCCGGCCAAGAACTACGCCATGATCAAGGAAGAGATCGACCGGGCCTACCTGGAAGTCATGTCCAGGGGCGATCTCGTGGACCGGGCGCAACTCCGTTCGTTCGAGGGGAACCTCGCGCAATACGTCGGCACGAAGTTCGCCGTCGGGCTGAACAGCGGGTACGACGCCCTGCACATCTCGCTGCGCGCCGCCCGGGTCGGGCCCGGGCACGAGGTGATCGTGCCCGCGCACACGTTCGTCGCCACCTGCTCTGCGGTGGTCAATGTGGGGGCGACGCCCGTGCTCGTTGACGTGGGCAGGGATTTCAACATCGACGTCGGCCGGATCGAAGAGGCGATCACGGGCAGGACCAGAGCAATCATACCCGTGCACCTCAACGGCTACATGGCGGACATGCCGGCGGTCATGGCGCTGGCGGCAAGCCACGGCCTGGTGGTAGTCGAGGACGCTTGCCAGAGCCTCGGCAGCAGCATCCACGGCAAGCCGGCCGGCTCCTGGGGCCTCACCGGCTGCTGGAGCTTCTACCCCTTCAAGATCCTGGGCGGATACGGAGACGCAGGCGCCATCACCACCGACGACCCGGACCTCGCTCTCCTGGCCAGGCGCCTGCGGTACAACGGCGAGGATCGCGACACCGGTGAGTACCATGCCCACGGGTTCACCTGCCTCCTCGACAACCTGCAGGCCGCTTTCCTCGACGTCAAGCTCCGCCACCTCCCCGCCTGGATCGCGAAGCGCAAGAGGATCGCCGCAACCTATCGGGAGGGGCTGGCGGGGCTACCGGGCCTCCTCCTGCCTCACTACGATCGGCCGGCTTTCAACCACGTCTACCAGAACTACGTCGTCCGCGCGGAGGAAGGGACCGCGTTCTCGGACTACCTCAAGGAGCACGGCGTCGAGGTTCTCACGCAGTTTCGGAAACCATACTACCGCCACGCCGCCCTCGCGCTCGTGGACCGCGGCTTCCCGGAGACGGAGGCCCTGTGCCGGGAGGTCTGCTCGCTGCCCATGAGCGTCGAGCTGAGCGACGAAGACATTTCCTATGTCGTGGAAACCGTGAGGGCATTCTATCATCGCTGACCACCGCCAGGCGCGCCGCCCATGAAAGACCTGTCCCTCGTCACCGAGAAGTTCACCGAGTCGGTCATAAGGGAGATGACCCGTATTTGCGACGCCGTCGGTGGCTACAACCTCGCGCAGGGGTTTCCCGACTTCGCGTGCCCGCGCGAGGTCAAGGAGGCCGCGCTGGCCGCGATCCGGGACGACAAGAACCAGTACCCGGTGACGTTCGGCGAGCCGGAGCTGCGCCACGCCATCGCCTTGAAGGCGCTGCGGTACAATGGCATCAAGAGCGATCCGGCGACGGATATCACGGTCACCTGCGGCGCCACCGAGGCGATGATCGCCTCGCTGCGCGCCATTATCAACCCGGGCGACGAGATCATCGTCTTCGAGCCCTTCTACGAGAACTACGGCCCCGACGGCATCCTCTCGGGCGCGACCCCGCGCTACGTGAAGCTCGCCCGTCCCGACTGGCGCTACTGCTCCGACGAGCTGGCCGCCGCGTTCAACGAGCGGACCAAGGCCATCGTGATCAACACCCCGAACAACCCCACCGGGAAGGTCTTCTCCCGGGCTGAGCTCGAGGAGGTGGCCTCGCTCTGCCAGAAGTGGGACTGCTACGTCGTGACGGACGAGATCTACGAGCACATCCTGTACGACGGAGAACGGCACGTATCGATGGCCTCGCTCCCCGGCATGGCGGAGCGCACGATAACGATCAGCTCGCTATCCAAGACCTACTCGGTGACGGGGTGGCGCGTCGGCTGGGCCATAGCGTCGGAGCGCATCACCCGGCGCATCCGCAAGGTCCACGACTTCCTCACCGTGGGGGCCCCGACGCCGCTGCAGCACGCGGCGGTCACGGCGCTCGGGCTCCCGGAGGCGTACTACGTGTCGCTCGCGGCCCACTACCGCGAGGCCAGGGACTTCATCGGCGGCGTGCTCGCGGCGGCAGGCTTCTCGTTCGCGCTGCCGCGGGGGGCGTACTACATCCTCACCGACGCCGCCGTGGTGATGCGCCGCCTGGGGGCGAGAGATGACACCGACCTGGCGCGCAAGCTGATCGAGACGGTGGGAGTCGCGACGGTGCCGGGCTCTTCGTTCTACGCGGACCCAGGCGACGGAGCCGGCCAGGTGAGGTTCTGCTTCTGCAAGGGATGGGAAACGCTGCGCCCGGTGGCGGCGGCGATGGCAGGGCTCAGGTGAAACCGGACCTCGACTGGAAGCGCGTTTTCGACGTGGTGGCGTCCGCGGCGGGGCTGGCGGCGCTGGGGCCGGTGCTGGTCGGCATCGCGGCGGCCATCGTGGCCCAGGACGGGGGGCCGGTGTTCTACCGGGGCGTGCGGGTGGGCAGGGGCGGCATGCCGTTCCGCATATTCAAGTTCCGCACGATGGTGGTCGGTGCGGAGAACCTGGGAGGCAGCTCCACCGCGGCCAGCGATCGGCGCGTGACGAGAATCGGAGACTTGATCCGCCGCTACAAGGTCGATGAGCTGCCGCAGTTGATCAATGTTCTGGTCGGCGACATGAGCCTCGTGGGCCCGCGGCCCGAGGTACAGCGGTTCGTCGATCTGTTCTCGGATGAGGAGCGGGCCATTCTTTCCGTTCGTCCCGGGATGACGGACTGGGCCTCCATCTGGAACCGCGATGAGGGCGCCGTCATCGAGAAGTCGGGCATCGCCGACCCGGATGAGGCGTACGCGCAGGTCATCAGGCCGACGAAGATCAGGCTCCAGCTCAAGTACGTGCGCGACCGATCCCTCGCCACGGACGTCAAGTTGATCCTGCGGACGATCCGGGCGGTCCTCGACCGGAGCCACGACGCGTCCGACATCGCTCCGCCGCCTGGTGCGGATCCGGGGACGGCGCGGTAGGCCATGGCCCCACGGCGCGCCAGAGTACCCGTTCACGGCATTTCCGTGCCAGCGACGACGGCTCGCCGAGTCGGCCGCGATCGCGGGGCAGGGGTGACGCGCCCGAAGGGCGCGTCGGGACCCCAACCCCGTCCCGAAGGGACGGACTTTCGTCCTCGGCCCGGG
>JACQWT010000052.1 GCA_016209145.1 Deltaproteobacteria bacterium
TCTGCGCGCTGGCAGTCGGCGTCGGAGCCGGGGGCGCAGCCGCCGAGCACGGCGTTGAACGTGCACTTCCCCTCGTCGGTGCACGGGCGCGACTTGCGACACTCGCGATCGGCGTGCAGGGCGGCCTCGCGGCGCTGGGCCGCGGCGTCCGGCGCGGCCGAGCCCGGCGCGCGTCCGCTCGGCTTGGCGGAGCTCGGGGGGCGGACCGCGCTCTACTCGGCCTCGCGGCCGCAGCCGCCCGTCCCCGCGGCGCCGAGCACGGAGAGCAGCAGGGGCAGGACGAGCGGCAGGGGCGGTCGTGGCAGCGGTCGCCGGTGGCAAGGGGGTTCGGCTTGGCTCATGGGGCGCCAGGATTGTACACGCAGAACCTGTGCCGGGGGCCAGTGGTGCGTTCACGAGCCGCGGCGGCGGCCGGCCCGGCCAATCGCGAGGCCCAGGCCCGCCGCGAGCAACACGGCTATTGCCGCCAGCCAAGGGTCGCCGAGCCGGCACGGCGCCGCGGCGCCCGGCGCGGCCGGCGGGCGCGCGGCCTCGGCTTGGGGCAGAAGGCGCGGGGCGAGCACTCGGCGCGCCGCGTGCGGCTCGGGCTCGGCCTTGGTCTCGAGCGGCCGATAGCGCGCCACGGGGCGCACCTCGATCGTGGCGCCGCCCTCGCTGCCGTAGGTCTCGAAGCTGTTGTACGTCCATTCCAGGAGCTCGCTCGCGCCCCCGCCGGTGGTCGTGACCACGTGCCGGTTGCTGCGTCCGCCGAAGAAGCTCCCGCGCTCGCCCGGGGGCTTGCCCTGGCCGGCGTTGGCGTCGACCGGGATCCAGCCGTAGCCCGGCAGGTACGCCTCCGCCCAGCGGTGGAAGACGTCGTCGAAGCTCGCCTCGTCGCCGCGCTCGGAGATCGCGCCAACGTAGCGCGCCGGGATCCCGGCACGGCGCAAGAGCGCGACCAAGGCGAAGGTGTACTCGCTGCAGCTCCCCGTGCCGCGCTTGAGCACGGTGGCCGCGTTGTTCCAGCCGCCGGAGCGGTCGTAGCGGATGACCTCGGTCAGGTGCTCGTAGATCTCCCGCGCGCGGCGGTAGGTGCCGGCCTTGTCCTTCGTGAGCTTGTCCACGAGCTCGCCAACGAGCCCGGACGAGAGGTCGTACTTCTTGTCGTCCTCCAGATAGGGCTTGAGCTCGGCCGGGAAGTCCTCGCCGACCCGCTCCGGCACGATCTGGAAGCGCACGCGGTACAGGGCGAAGTCCGCCTGCCAGCTCACGCGCTTGACCTCGCCCGGGCCGAGCTTGCCCAGCTCGAAGACCGCGACCTTCTGGCCCCACTTGTCGGTCGCGAAGCGCGCGGGCGCGGGCGAGAACGTCGGCTCCGAGAGCCGATGCTGGCCGGGGAGCTCGCCCGGCACGGCGACAAAGGCCCGCAGGCCGGCGATCGCGCCCGAGCCCAGGGCCCGGTAGAGCACCTCGTAGCTCGCGCGCACCTTGCGCGGCTCGTCCTCCAGGTACGGCGTCTCGCCCGGCAGGGCGATCCTCTGGAGCCGGCGGGTCTGGTAGTCGGCGACCCAAAGGGCCTCGCCGTCGGCCGCGAGCGCGCTCGGGTAGGGTCCGGGCGCGGGCATGATGGCGATGACCTTCCCCGACTCGCGATCCACCATGTAGAGATCGTTCTTGCCGTGGTCGGCCACCCACAGGTAGCGGCCGTCGAAGGCGATGCCGGTTGCGTGATCGGAGGGCGCCTGGTAGCTCGTGATAGTGGTGCCATCTTCGGGATCGAGCCGGTGGATCTTGCTGTTCTGCGAGTCCACGACCCAGAGATGCCGGCCGTCGTGCGCGAGTCCCGTGGCCCACTTCTCGTAGTAGGGGATGGGCGAGAGATCGGCGCCCGAGGCCGGCCGCCGCCGGCCGATCCAGTCGAGCCAGCGATCCGCGGCGAACAGGGTTTCGCCCTGCCAGGCGAGGCCCGTGGGCATGAGCCCGGGCGTGCCGAGGCGGCGCACCACCGAGCCATCGACCTTGCGGATCTGGATGATGCTGCGGCCGGCCATGTCGGCGACCCACAAGTGCTCGCCCGCGGCGGCGAGGCCCATCGGCTCGTCGGCAGGGCTCGGCAGGTCGGCGAGCACCTTGACTCCTTGGGCGCCGGCCGGCGTCGAGCCGAGCAGGAACGCACAAGTGAGAGCGGCACAGGATCGTCTCATGGTGAGCCTCGCTCGGCGCCGGGCGTATCGCCGTTCACAGTTCTATCCGCCCGAGATCCTTGCCGTCGAGGCACGGGCCAAGAAACGCCGGTAGGTGTAGGCGTGGCCTGGTGCCCGTTGCGGCGAATGTGGAATGTGGAACGGGAATGTGGAATGAGGAATGACTGCGATCGGTAAGGGCAAGCCGCGGGCCGCAAGGGCGATGACCTCGCCCGGCGCCTGGAGGGGTTCGCCGTCGCGCTGCTCCGGAGCCTGCCTGCCTGCCCACGGCTCGATGGTTTCTGGGACAACATTCCACATTCCCTGTTCTCTGTTCCGCATTCCACGCTTCCGTAGCTCACGTCCTCCCGCACATCGGGCTGGCGAGCTGCCAACAGCGATGGGCGCCGGGCGTGGGTTGACCGCACGCGGTGCGGCCTGGCACCATACCGGACATGGCGCGAGGTGGCATCATCTGCATGGTGGGGGCGGCCGCGTGCGGCTAGGAGTGTGTCGGAGAAAGCGTGCTCGAAATGGTCCAAGTTATCGAAATCGCTCACTTTACTCTGACGCTGGAACCGAACAATTCCGCGCACTTAGTTTTTTCTCCGACAGATGGCGGAAGAACCAGCCCATGGCGCCCGGCAGGTGCGGCATGTTGGACACGAGGTCGCCCAGCACCACGGTCGTGCCATCGTCCGAGCGCACGAGCATGGCTCCTTCGGCCCGGCCCACCCCGTCCAGGTGCTCCAGGGAGACCGCCTCGCCCGGCGGAAATGCGTCATAGTCACCCTCCACCGGCACGACCCGCACGACCCGCCGGCGCGCGCCTCGCGGGCAGAGCACGCAGATGTCCGGGTAGCGCTCCCGGTAGGCCTTCGCGTCCAGCAGATGGCAGCCGCACGGCACGAGGAGGAAGCTCGGCGGGCCCCACTCCTCGACCAACGCCATCTCCGCCTCGGCGAGCGCGATGGCGCCGTGCACGACGACCCGGCCGTCTCCCAGGCGCGCGAGCGTCATGACGCGGCGCAGCGGCATGTCCGGCAACGAGCCCTCGACGCGCCAGAGGTTCTCCGCGAGCCGCTCGATGGCCAGGTGGGGCAGCACCGTCCAGCGGTCGTGGACCTTGAGGCGCGCCATGGCGCGCATTGTAGGCGCTCTTGGCGCCGCAGCAACGGGATCGCGCGAACTTCCGCCATTTCGCCTGCCTGCCGTGCCACGATGGCCCCGTGGGCGCGGACGACGAAACCGAGCTGGGGCGGGCCGTCGAGCGGGTCGCGGCTCAGTTGCGCCGCTCGCGGCGCGTGCTGTTCATCACCGGTGCCGGACTGTCGGCCGACTCGGGCATGCCGACTTACCGGGGCGTCGGCGGCATCTACGACCGGGGGCTGACCGAGGAGGGGATCCCGATCGAGGAGGCGGTTTCCGGGCCCATGATGGCGCGGCGGCCCGAGGTGTGCTGGAAGTACATCCACGAGATCGCCCGCGTCTCGCGCGGCGCCGGGCCCAACCGGGGCCACGAGGTGATCGCTCTTCTGGAGCGGCACCTGGGCGAGGTGTGGGTCCTGACGCAGAACGTCGACGGCCTGCACCGCCGCGCGGGCTCCACGCGCATCATCGACATCCACGGCGACGTGAGCCAGCTCCTGTGCACCGTCTGCTCCTGGCGGCGCAGCGTGACCGACTACGGCGAGCTCGCGCCGCTGCCGCGCTGTCCCGACTGCGACGCCGTGGTGCGGCCCGACGTCGTGCTGTTCGGCGAGATGCTTCCGGTGGGGAAGCTCGCCCTGCTGCGCCGCGAGCTCGCGCGTGGCTTCGATGCCGTCTTCTCCGTGGGCACCTCCAGCCTTTTCCCCTACATCGCCGAGCCTGTCGTGGCCGCCAGCCGTGCCGGCATCTTCACGGTGGAGGTGAACCCCGAGACGACGGTGGTCTCGCCCTTCGTCGAGGTGGCCTTGCGCACGGGCGCCGCCCGGGCGCTCGACGCCGTCATGCAACGCTTCCTGGCGTAGGGCCAGCCCCGGGCGCAGTCTCCGGCGACAGCCTCCGGCTACAGCGTGCGCCCGCCCAGCGTGGTGCGCCGCTCGACCTGCTCCTCCAGCGACTCGGCGTCGATGAGCAGGTGGGCCTGGAGGCTCTCCTCGACGGCCTGGAAGAGCCGGCCGCCGAGACGGACCAGGGCGCCGTCGGGCTGGGCGGCGAGCCAGTAGTTGCCTCCGAATGGCTCCTCGGAGGGCGGCCGCGGCGCCGGGCGCCGCCAGGTGCCCGAGTGCTCGGCCGGGAAGGGGTCCTGGGGCGGCTCGGCGAAGCCGTCCGAGAGCGGGGGCAGGGGGCGGCCGCCCCCGGTCGGCGCGAAGACGAGCGACGAGCCGGGCTCGAAGCTGATGGTCAGGCTCGCCTCGTCCACGGCGACGGCCACGCCGGGCGTGAGCTTCTCCACCACGACCTCCTCGACGAGCTTGCCGGACGTGAGCACGAGCCGGTGCTGGCCCGTGACCTGGCGGCTCCCAGTGTCGATCTCGCGCCGCAGGGTCACGGTGTGCGAGACGTAGTACTGTAGGCCGAGGAGCTAGGCCTCGCTCAGCCGGTGCTCCTGCCTCAGCTCGTGCGTGAACGGCACGAGCGTGCGGCAGCCGGTTAGAGGGGCGGCGGCCAGGGCGAGCAGCACGGCGCAGAGGGTGGCGCGGGCGCGTCCCGGCAACCATTTCTCCGCACGACTTGTGGGACGCGCCACTAGGGCGGCATGCAGTCATTGCTGCAACCGCACGCCTGACCGCACTGCTGGGTCGGGATTTTCCCGTCAAACGTGCAGCTCACGTCGCAGGCGTCGTTGCCGCACTTGATGGTGGTGCCCCCGCATCCCTCGGGCGATCCGCAGGAAAGCGAGCAGGGCCCCGAGGGGGAGCAGTTGATGGTCGCGCCCGAACAGATGCCGACCTGGCCCTGGCAAAGGACGTCGCAGCCGTAGTGGTCCGGGCAGTTGATCACGGTCCCGGAGCAGAACGGCTGGGGGCCCTGGCACAGCACCTGGCAGGCGAAGCCGGCCGGGCAGCTCAGGGTCTTGCCCTGGCAGGCCCCCGGGTTGGCGAAGCAGTCGATGGAGCAGGTCTTGCCGCCGTCGATGCAGCCGCCCGAGCACTGCCCAGGACAGCCTCCGCCGGGCGGCGTGGGCCGGTTCCCGCACGCCTCGCAGCCGCCCTTGCCGTCGCACAGCCACATGCCCACGCACTCGTTCTGCGGATCGAGGTCGGGGATGAACGCGCAGGTGCCGTCCTGGCCCTTGGTCCAGAGCGCGAGGCACGCCTCGCAGGCGCCGGCGCAGGGCTTGTCGCAGCATACGCCGTCGATACAGTAGCCGCTGGCGCAGTCCGGGGGCTGGGCGCACGGCGAGCCCAGGCTTCCCTTGTCGCCGCCCAGGTCGCAGGCGTCGCAGGCGCCGGCGCAGGAGCTCTCGCAGCAGACGGCGTCGACGCACAGCCCGCTCAGGCACTCCTTGGCCTCGTTGCAGCCCTGGCCCAGCACCTTGAGCGGCAGGCAGCTCTTGCCCACGCTGCAGTAGTGCTGCGCGGCGCAGTCGTCGTCGCCGGCGCAGCTCGAGGGGCAGGGGCCGCCCAGCCCGTCGCAGACGTAGGGCGAGCAGTCGGGCGAGCCCGCCGTGCCCTTGGCGAGCGGCGTGCAAGTGCCCTTGCTGCCGCCCAGGTCGCATGCCTCGCAGGCGCCGCCGCATGCCTTGTCGCAGCAGTAGCCGTCGGCGCAGAAGCCGCTCGCGCACTGGGCGGGGCTCTGGCAGGTGGCGCCGTTGCCCTTCTGGGGCGCGCATTGGCCCGCCAGGTCGCAGTAGTAGCCGCCGGCGCAGTCACCGTCGCCCGCGCAGCTCGTCGGGCAGCCCGCGCTCTGGCCGTCGCAGAGGTAGGGCGCGCAGCTCGGGCTGCCCGCGGCGCCCTTCGCGCGCGGCTTGCAGCTCCCCTTGCTGCCGCCCAGATCGCAGCCGTCGCACGCGCCGCCGCATGCCTTGTCGCAGCAGACGGCGTCGATGCACAGCCCGCTCAGGCACTCCTTGGCCTCGCCACAGCCCTCGCCCAGCGCCTTGAGCGGCAGGCAGGTCTTGGCCACGGAGCAGTAGTGCTGCGCGGCGCAGTCGCCGTCGCCGGCGCAGCCTTTCGGGCAGGCGGGGCTCAGGCCGTCGCAGAGGTAGGGCGCGCAGTCGGGCGAGCCGGGTGCCCCCTTGGGGCGCAGCTTGCAGCTTCCCTTGTTGCCGCCGAGATCGCAGCCGTCGCACGGCCCGCCGCAGGAGCCGTCGCAGCAGTAGCCGTCGGCGCACCATCCGCTCAAGCACTGGTTGGGGGCGAGGCACACCACGGCGTTGCTCTGCTTGGGCGCGCAGTGCTTGGCCTGGTCGCAGTAGTAGACGCCGGCGCAGTCGCCGTCGCCGGCGCAGGTCGTCGGGCAGGCGGCATCCACGCCGTCGCAGAGGTAGGGCGAGCAACTCGGGCTTCCGGCCGCCCCCTTGCCGAGCAGGCTGCACACCCCCTGCTTGCCGCCCTCGTCGCAGCGGTTGCAGGCGCCCACGCACAGCCCGTCGCAGCAGAAGCCGTCCACGCACAGGCCGCTCAAGCACTGCTTGCTCTCGCCGCAGCTCTTGCCGGAGATCTTCTTCTTCTCGCAGGCGCCGGCGGCGCAGTAGTGGCCGGCGGCGCAGGCGCCGTCGCCGGCGCAGGCGAGCAGGCAGGCAGTGCCGCCTTGGTTGCAGGCGTAGGGCTCGCACGCGCTCTGCTGGCCCGGCACGCACTGGCCCTGGCCGTTGCACTTGGCCGCCATCGTCTGGACGCCCGCTGCGCAGCTCGCCGTCTTGCACACCGTGGCGTCAGCGTACAGCTTGCACCCCGGCGACCCCGGCTGGCCATTGCAGCCGGTGCCGTTCGGGCCGCACTGGGCCGGTCCCAGATCCGGGCACTCCTTGTCCGGATCCTGGCCGGCCTTGACCGGGGCGCACGTTCCGTTGGGCGCGCCGGTCTTGTCCGTGCGGCATGCCTGGCACGCTCCGGCGCAGGCCGAGTCGCAGCACAGCCCGTCCTTGTCCGGGCAAGAGCCGCTCAGGCACTCGCCGGCGAGCTTGCACGCCTTGCCGTCGAGCGTCAGGCACGTTCCGGCCCCGTTGCAGCCCCGGTCGGCAGGGCACTCCTTGCCGCCGGGGTTCTGGCCGAAGGGCACGAGCGCGCACGCGCCCTCGAGCTGGGCGAGGTTGCAGGCCCAGCAGATCTGAAGGCAGGCCTGGTCGCAGCAGCGGCCGTCGGCGCAGTGGCCGGTCGCGCACTCCTTGTCGGCCGCGCAGGCGTTGCCCTTGGCCTTGTGCGGCTGGCACTTGCCGCCGCCGTCGCAGTAGTGACCGGCGAGGCAGTCGTCGCCCTGCGTGCACGCCGTCAGACAGGCCGTGGCCTGGGCGTTGCAAAGGTACGGCGCGCAGGCGCTCTGCTCTCCCGGCACGCACTGCCCCTTGCCGTCGCACAGCGCGGCGCTCGTCTGCTCTCCCTGCGCGCAGGTCGGCTCCTCGCACTCGGTCCCCTGGACGAACAGCTTGCAGCCCGGCGCCTTGGCGTCGCCGTTGCAGCCCGTGCCGCTCGCGCCGCACGGGACCTGCTTCGGGCACTCCTTGTCGGGATCCTCGCCGGCCTCGACCGGGGCGCATACCCCGTTGGGCTGGCCGGTCTTGTCCATCCGGCACGCCTGGCAGAGCGAGTCGCATGGCGCCTCGCAGCACGCGCCGTCCTGGGCCGGGCACGAGCCGCTGAGGCACTCGTGCGCACCGCCGCACACGTCGCCCGCGAGCTTCTTCTTGGCGCACACGCCGCCCTCGCAGTAGGTGCCGGGCGCCGCGGCGCAGTCCGGCTCGCCCTGGCAGGCCGCGCAGCGGCTCTGGGGATCTCCGCCCTCGCCGCCTCCGGCGCAGAAGCCGCTCTGGCAGTCGCCGGCCTCCTGGCACGTCTTGCCGTTGGCGCAGCCGGCGCAGTCGCCACCGCAGTCGAGGTCGGTCTCGCTGCCGTCCAGCTTGTCGTTCGCACAGGAGCCGGGCACGCAGCGGCGCTGCTGGCAGACGGCCTCGCCGGTGCAGTCGTCGTTCTCGAGGCACTCGACGCACTTGCCCGCGCCGTCGCAGTAGCCCTGCCCGGGGGCGTCGAAGCAGGCCGTGGCGGCGGGCTCGTAGGCGAAGCCGCACTTGCCCTCGACGCAGATCCGGTGGCCGCAGTCGGTGTCCAGGCCCGGGCACTTCTGGGCGCACTCGGCCCCGCCGCCCGCGCCGCCGCCGCCCGCGCCGCCCTGCCGGTCGTGCCGTGGCCCGCGGCGCCGCCGGAGGACGCGCCCACGTCGCTGAACTCGATGTGGTCGATGTCGAGCAGTGCGTTGCAGCCGGCGCCGGCCGCCGTCGCGACGGCCAACACCCAACCCAGAGCGCGCGCGCCGCGCCCGTGTGCCCGTACTGCCATCGCCCTGCCTCGCTCGGAGCGATGCTATCACCGCTACCGGCCCGCGTGTCGCAAGGAAGCGTGGCGGGCGTATCGCGGCGCTTGCTCTCGGGGCCGGCGGGCGCTAGAGCTGGACGGTAGGCGGGACTAGCTCAGTCGGTAGAGCATCAGCTTCCCAAGCTGAGGGTCACGGGTTCGAGCCCCGCGTCCCGCTCTGAAAGATTCCACAGCGTTGACATCGCCGCCGCCGCCCGCGCCAGCCGAGTTTAGGCACGGCTCGTGCCCAAGCTCCCCCTCGGCTGCCGCGGGAGCCAGGGTCGGTAGAGGCGGCAGCGCGGCCTCTGGCAGGGCCCGGATCGTTGCCGCGGCCACGTAGCGCTGGTGTACCTTCGGGTCGCGGTGTCCGGCGAGCACTTGGGCCACCTGGGCGTTGACGTTCGCCCGGGCCAGAGCCGTCGAGTAGGCGCGCCTCGTGCTGTGGAAGTCCACCTTGCGGCTCGTGTCGGAGTCGTGGTGCAGTTCGTGGCGAAGCACGCCGGCCTTGACCAGCTCACGGCGCAGCCGGTCGGCCATGCTGTTGCCCGGCCGCTTGGGCTCGCCCGCTCGCGGCCCGCGCCGCACCGGGAACACGGGGCCGGCCACCGGGCAGCCGTGGCCCTGCCACCAAGCCGCGACGAACGGGCGCACCGCCTCGTGCACTTCGAGCTCCTGCGGCTTGCCCGTCTTGCGCCGAGGAACCTTGCACGTCGCGAAGCCCTCCCCGAACGATGTCCAGTCGAGCGCGTACAGGTCGCCGCTCCGCATGCCCCCGACGGTGCGCGAGATGAGCACCGCCATCTTGATCTCCAGATCCACGTCGGGGTGGGCGAGCAACTGGCGCAACTCCTCATCCGTCAGCACCGCGCGCGGCCGCTCGGGCTCGCGCACCCTCGGCACGCGCACGCGGGCGACTGGGTTCTCCGCGATGATCTCGTCTCGCCAGAGCTGGCCGAGCACGGCGCCGATCCCGTTCTTGATGTGCACCAAGCTCGCGCGTGACTGCCCGGCCGCGCGGGCTTCGTCGAGCACAGCCCGCACGTCGGCCGGTCGGATCTCGGCCACGGGCTTGGCGCCCAGCGTCGGCACCGCGTACCGATCGAGCTTGCGCCGGCGATCATCGGCGCTTGCGAGCCCCTCGGCCGTCCACCGGCCATGAGCCTCGGCTAGGGCCTCCGCGAACGTGAGCGGCGCCGCCGCGGCCTGAACGCGCGCTGCGCTGTCCACCGTCTCCCCGCGTAGCCGCGCGAGCTTTGCCCGCGCCGCCGCCCGGTTCGCCGTGCCGAGGTCCACCACCTGGCGCACGCGCTCCCCGTCAACGTCCACCGTCACACGGGCGCGCCAGCCGCTCTTGGCCCAGACCAGGCTGCCCTTGCGCGGCCGGCCGCCAGGGTGCCTGCCGTTGCTGCCATTTGTTGCCACCTTCTGCTCAGTCATGGGATCCCGTCTCCCGTGGCTCGTGCCGAGGCTGTGCCGCAGCGCTCGCCGCTCTTGTCACTACCCCTTGCGGCGCCTCCGCGTCGAGCCTCGCGGCGTCCAGTTCTCCGGCAGCCCGCACGCCGCAAGCACGTTTGCGAGATAGCGGGCGCCGACGCGCTCGCGCCCGCGCTCCGCTGCACACACCGTCGGCTGCGCCACGCCCAGCCGTTCGGCCAGGGCCGCCTGCGTCAGGCCGGCGCGCTCGCGCGCGGCGCGTAGCCGTGCGGCGAACAGCTCTTGCTTGGTTGGCGGCAGCTCAGTACCGCGCAGCTTGGCCAGCGCCGCGCGGGGCACCACGGCCAGCTCGACGCCGGCTACCGTGAAGGTTGCGAGTGGAGTCATAGGGCTATGGTGCTCTATCGCAGCGCAGTGGTCAAGCTGGAACGTCCGGCACACCGCCGCCACCGCCACGCACACCCGGGCGACGGCGGAGCCAGCCGAGCACGTCGGCGAGGTTGTAGCGCCGCGTTTCGCCAACTCGCACGCATGGCAGACCCTCGGCGACGAGCCGGCGCACTTGGCGTTCGCAGCAACCAAGCTCACGCGCGAGCGCCTGGCCGTCGAGCAGCGCCGGCCGTGGCTCGGGTTCGTGCTCGGCCAGGGCCTCGGCGACGGCGGCCCGCACCAGCTCGGTCAGTTCGGCCGGGGCGAGTACCACGACCGCGCCGGGCCGAGCAGCGGTTGCACCAGCCGCGGCTAGGGGGTTCGACTTGCCTTTGGTTTCAGGGGGTTGAATCATAGTAGCCACGCAGTTTCGGCAGGACAGTTCTGGCAGGGGGCCAAAAGGCTAGTGATTTCGCGGACAGGTGTGGGATTGGGCTGGCCGGCCGGTGCTCCCAACTCGGGCCGTCCCGCCCTGCCGTGCTGGACCGTGCTGGACCGTGCTGGACCGTGCTGGCAGCACGGGGTGCTGCTCGTGCTGCGAACCGTGCTGGTGTGCTGGGGGGCCTTAAGGCCCCAGCACGGTTGGCAGCGCAGCACGGGATCGACGGCGCGGTGGGGAACCGTGCAGCACGCTCGTTGGACGCTCATGGGTGGTCCCCGTCGTCTGCGAGGTAGTGCTTGGTCGGGCGTCCCTTCCCGCCCTCCTCCCGGCGCACTTTGCCCCGCAAGGTCAGCCCATCGATGGCGGCACCGACCACGTTGTTGTCGCGTTTGACCCCCACGCGGATTTGGCGAGTCGAGGCCCCTGGCCGCTTCTGCAGCAGCTCCACGATCCGCTCCTCGACTTCGGCCAGGTCGGCCTCGGGCGACTTGGGGGGCTTCACCGCCTCTGCCGGAAGGTATCGGACGCGAAAGCCGCCGGGGTCGCCGGGGTTGGCGGGGTCGCAGTAGCCGGGGATCTGGACGGACTCCAACGCAAGGTAGAAGTCCTCGACCACCGGCCCGCCGAGGATTCGCCCCTTGATCTGCTTCACGAGCTTCGGGGCTCCCTTGCCGCCCGAAATCGTGAAGGCTGCGCCGCAGGCCGCGACGATCGCTGACGTGCCCCGCGGCAGCACGCGCCCGTCGGCCGGTTTCACCTCCGAGAGGTCGAGCTTGCCGGTGTGCCCGGCGAACATGATGGTCGCGCCGGTGGCCTCGGATACGCGCCCGGCGAGGTAGAGGCCCTCGGCGAACTCGGTGCTGTTCTCCTCTAGGAGTGTGTCGGAGAAAGCGTGCTCGAAATGGTCCAAGTTATCGAAATCGCTCACTTTACTCTGACGCTGGAACCGAACAATTCCGCGCACTTAGTTTTTTCTCCGACAGACTCCTAGGCCACGCTGGGCAGCGGCGAGCGAGTCGACCAGCACGGCGCGGGCACCCTCGGCAGCGCGGCAATACGCATCGTAGGCGCCGGGGCTGTTCAGGTACATCGAGGGCAGCGGGGACACGGCAAGGCGTCCCTTGATCGATTCGAGCGTGAGCCCGCGGGCCCGAGCCAGGCGCTGGTAGCGGTCGCGCGTCTCGCGCAAGCCCTGTTCGTGGTCGATGTGCACCACGCGCCCCTGCGCCGCCGCGAACTGACCGAAGATGGGCTCACCGCTCGCGATCGACAGCGCGGCGTCTTGGAGGATGATCGACTTGCCGCCCCATGCGTACGCGAACCATCCGCAGGGAGCACCGGCGACGATTGCCAGGTGGCGGCAGAGCCACTCTGTCGGCGGCAACGGTGCGAACAGGGACTCGGCTTCAATGAGCTCGAACGCGGGCGCTGCCGGGCGCCCCCGCGCGATCTGCTCGAGCCCCGCCCGCGCCTGCTCGATCCAGGCGCCCACGTTGGGCTGGGCGTCGTACGCTTCAGCGGCGAAGCGGTGCGCCCAAGCTGCCGCCCGCCGTTGCGTCGCGAGGTCGATCACGCGCTGCGCGTGATCCTGCACGTTGGCGACTGCAGGCGTGGCGTCGACGATCTGAGCGAGGTAGCCGGGCCCCCCGACGGCATCGAGGCGCTTGGAGTCCTTGAGACGATTGCGGACGGTGAGGACGTCGACGGCAGTGTCAGCGGCGCGCAGCTCGCGAATCGCTTGCCAGATGAAGCCGTTGGGGTCGCTGAAAAAGTGCGCGGGCACCAGCTTGTCCGCCACAGTGTCGAGTGCAGCGCGATCGAGGATGCATGCGGACAGTACCGCGGCCTCGGCGTCGAGGTCCTGCACCGGCACCCGCCCCGCCGGGTCGCGGATCGGGGCGCTCATGGGCGCGGCTCCTGCCGGCCGCGCCGGCCACGCGGCTGCGGTCTGGCTGGGCCTTCGCCGTCGGCGTCGCGCGTGCCGGTGGGCGCTCGCGTCCGGCGCGCCACACGCCGAGCACGCGCCCGGGAGGCCCGGCGCCGCACGGGCCGCGCCACGGCGGCTCGCACGGTCGGCCGCGCCGCCAAGGCCGCCGCCGGTCCCCATGCACGCACCTGCCGCACCAGCTCCCGCCGGCGTCCGGCGCGCAGGCCCCGGCCCCCAGCACAAAGCCAGCGGCGCAACGCGCGCCCCGGTCGGTATGTGGCCACGACGAGGACACTGGCCCGCCCCCCGCGCAGCGCCACACGTCGCCCGGTCGGGACGTGAACCAGCAACCGGGGCAGCCTGGGCCGGGGCTGGTCCGGGTCGCCGGCCTCGGCCGCGACGACGATGCCGCCGTCCCGCTCCCGCGGTCCGTGCCACGCACCGGGGCCAGGCGGGCGGTGGGCCTCCGGCTCCGAACCGCTTTTCTGATAGCGGCTATCGTCAAAATTGGTTATGCTCATATGGCCTCGCGTTGGTCTGGCAGCGCGTGGCGGCGACAGGCGGCTCGGCGGGCCGCCTTTCGCGTATCGTAGCTCTAGGTTGCGGCTGGCGTCCCTCCTGGAGTTTGCGGCGCGGGCTGCGGCGCCCGGGCCCGAGGTCGCGACGCCGCGATGGCGATGAGGATGACGACGCCAGCGCCGGCGCCGAGCGGCAGCGCCCACTCGTGCCATCGCTGCGCGCGCTCCAGCTCGCCGCGCGCGGCGATGGTGTCGCGCCGCCCGTCCTCGATGGGCGTCGCTGGCATGAGCGCACTGCTCATGCCGCGGGCTATGGCGCCGCCCACCGCATCGCCAACCCAGCCGAGGCCACGACTCGCAGCGCTCATGGGCGCCCTCGTAGGAACAGGAGCCAGCCTCCCCCGAACACGACCGCACACGCCAGCAGCCCATGGATCCACGCCGTCTGCCGCTCGCTGCGGGCTTGCTCGCGGACCTGCGCCGCGCCCTCGTGGAGCTGGCGGCCCTCGTTCGCGTAGGCATCGAGCTGCGACCGTGCTGCGTCGCGATCGGCCTCGACGCCCTGCACCCGCTGGTGCCATTGGCCGTCTCGGTCGGTGGTCCACTGCGACCACGCCTGTTGACCCGCATCGAGCCGTCCGCGCAGGTCGACGACCTCGCCCCGGAGCTGGTCGCGTTCGCCGACGACGAGATGATACTGGTCGGCGATGCCGCCCTGCACGGGACCGAGGGCCACGTCGCGCATGCGGAGGTGCAGCGGCACTGGGCCCGGCGCCGGCGCGTGGCCGCCGACCGGCCGTCCCGTCATGGGGTCGTATGGCGTCATGCCGCCACCTCCCGCGCGGGCTCGACCGCCGTGCCAAGGTCGGACCGGGCCGGCGCTGGCGGTGCGAACCGCTGCTCCAGCCCAGCGAAGAATGCGGCCGTCCGCTGGCGCATTTGCTCTGCGGCGGCGGCGTCGGTCTGGACTGCGGCGGCCAGCTCCCGGATGACGTCACCGAGCATGGCGAGCCCGAGCATGCTTGCGCGGCCGCGGAGGAAGGTGCGCGTGCCGCACGACGAGCAAATAGTGAACGGCCGCTGTCGGCGATCGAAGCGCAGCGACAGACCATCAATCTCCAGACAGCTCGGACAGGGCAACGCAAACGGGTCGTCACGCAGTAGCGACATGGCACTCCTCAGTGGCGGCAGCGGGCGCAGGCGCGGCGAGCACGGGCCCGCCGACGCCCGCGATCGGCTGGTAGCGCGACTTCGCGAGCGTCCAGCTCATCTCGTGCAGCTCGACGATCACGTCGGCTTCGTGCGCAAGCCGCATCGCGCCCTCGATCACGCCCGCCTTGTTCAGTTGGCTTACTGCGACCGCGAGCCGTAGGTCGGGCAGCACGGCGAGCAGGTGCCGCAGGTCGTCCGGCTCCGTCTCCGCGACCTGCACGCTGTCGACGGCGAGCGCGACCGCGTGCGACCGGGCGAGCTGGCGGTGGACGGCATCGAGGTCGGCGCGGCCGACGACATGGAAGCTCTCGCGGCGGACCACGAGCCGCGCGAGCAGCGCGGCGAGCGCGGGACCGGGTCCCGTCTCGGCCGCCCACATGGTCACGGGCCCCGCGACGGAGTCGAGCGCCCGGCACGCCCACGTCGTCTTGCCAGCGCCCGGCCCGCCGGTCGCGACGAGCAGCGTGTCGCGACCGATGCGCAGGTCGGGATACGCACCCACCCGCGTCTCATCCCAGGCTGCCCGGCAGAGCGCCGCCGCCGTCGTGACCTCGGCGACGGCATCGACCTCGGCCGCATGCCGCGCGGGCCAAAGCAGGACCAGCCCTGGGCGCCAGCACGCGGCGCAGACGTCGACGCGGGCCGGGTAGTACCGGCCGCAGGCGGCGCATCGGTATGGGTGCGTAGTGGTCATCAGGGGCACGGGCGGGCGGACATCCTCCGCCCGCGACAGACCTCGTGCTCCCACCGCGCGTACCCGAGCCGCAGTCACGTTCGCGGGCTGCGGCGCGACCGGCGCCCCGTCGGGCGCATGGCGCGAGCCGTCGCTACAGGAAGCATACGGCCGCCGCGCGGCGTGTCAAGCCCTACTAGCTCGCTCGCGCGCGCGCCCGCTCGTTTCAGGGCCACGCGGCGTGGGCGCGGCCCGGACTACCGCCGCGGCCGGCCGTCGCGGCGCCGTGCGGCGGCTGCGCGTCGTCCGCGAGCAACGCGAGAGGAGCCACGTCCAGGACCTCGGCGAGGCGCTGAACGGCCGCCAGCGTGGCGCAGCCGCGGGCCGCGAGCAGACGCCAGAAGTAGCTGCGCGCGACGCCGGCCCGGTCGGCTACGTGCGACAGCGGAAGGCCCTTCGCCTTCGCCACTTCTCGCAGCCGGCGCCCAAGCACCCGTTCCAGGCGTTCGCCCGCGGCGCGAGCTTCCCCCTTGCGGCGGCGGGCGCCTACCCATACATGGAATAGCAGACGGCCCGGGGCGCACCTGGGGCGGCAGGATCTGGCCGGCCAGCAGCCCGGTGTCGGGCGGTAGCGCGGCTGTTTGCGCTACCCGCTGACGCTGGGCAAAGCGTCGAGACGCAGCGCGGCGCTGGTCACCGTCCACGACTACTCCGAGCAGTGGACGCCGCGAGCGCCCACCGCGAGCTGGAATCGTGGCGCCGGGCACGACAGGGAGCACTGCGGGAACGTGCAGCCGAACTGTCGATGCGGATAGGAGTAGGTGCACCCGCCATAGCTGCATTGCCAGCCGACGCGGGTGCTCGGGTCATGCCCCCGCACGTGGGGAGCCGCCATCACGCACACGCCGAACATGTTGATGTAGCCCTTGGGACAGTCGTGGATCGAGCCGCAGACACGCGCCGCTCGCGGCGAGCCGTCCGGGCACGGGGGGCTGCATGCGCCGCTGACCGCGTCCGGTGGGAGCGCCGAGGGGCAGCTCGTGGGACGGGCCACCGTGGTCATCACCTCTGGGGCCGCGTCCTGCGCTTCGGGGGCGAACGAGCTGCTCTCCCTGACGGTACGCTCTGCGTCGACGGCATAGACCTCGCCATATGTGTTTCGCATGAGCGTCTGCTCGTGGATCCACGCGTAGCCGCCGTCTCGCCAGAGCTCGCCCCAACTGTTGTGGATCAGGTACTGGGTACCCGCTGATGTCTCGCGGTAGCCGGCAAGGACCATCGCATGGCCCGCCTCCTCGCTGCGCGCATCGTAGTCCGGAATATTCGCGCCCTTGAACATGCCCAGGAGGGGGTCGGCCCACAGCTTGGCGGTGAACCACACGTCTTGGCCCCGCGCGAGTGTCTCCTTGATAGCATGTGGAGTTGCGGCGATCGTGGTGATGTGGGTCACTGCGTGGGAGAACGCGTCGTACTCGCGGTAGCGCGAGGGCAGTGTCTCGCCGCATGCAGACTTCCAGAGGTATCCACATTCACATGTGGTTTGGCCTTCGTCGGGGTGCATGATTCGACATCCAAGGCTTGCGTCCCAGGGCCATGCTTGCTCCATCGCGAGGGGCCTCTTCTCGTTGGCGTGCAGGGCCGCCGCCATGTGTGGCTCGGAGTAGCGCGACCAGATGTGCATCACCGAGACCGCCGCGTGACGCTTGCCGTGACGACGAATCGCATGATCGACGGCAGCGGCCAGCGAGAACGCCGTGCAAGCCCCTACACTCCCCTGGTGTCGGACAGGCCCTTCCGTGCCGTCCTCGCGGTGGTTCACGTAGGGGGGCAAGCTCATGTCGCTGTCGAACCGCTCGGTGATCAGCGCATGGCGGAGCGGAGTGCGCGATGCACCGGGGATCGTGGCGTAGCCGGAGCGGAGACAGTCCAGGCTGATCTGTGTTCCGTCATCGAGCTTCACCGCCCCGCAGTAGCGGCGGCGCGGGCCGTTGTACGTCGGCGGCGTGCTCGCCGGCGGGGGTGCCGGCGGAAGCGGCGGCGTCGTGACGCCGGGGATCGCTGGCACCGGTAGGCCGTTGACCATCGTCCAGCCGGGGGGCAGCGACGCGCCCACGTTGGCGCCCCCGGTTGGCAGGGTGGCGATCGGCACGGGGAAGCCGAGGAGGGTCGTCCAAGCTACCTGGGGTGACACGTTCGGCGGGCCTGCCTGCTGGTCCCCCTGAAGAGCGAGCGGCCAAGGGATGGCACGCCACCAGCCCTGCGGCCTACCCCCGCCGAATCGCCGAACGTACTCGGTAGATCGGAGCGCGGTGGTCTGGCGTCGAACCGGTGGTGGCTGACGCGCGGGCGCGAAGTCTTGGACCGGCGGAGCCGCCCATGGAGTGGCGCGCGCCCGACGTGCCGGGGAGTAGCACGCCGGTCCGGCCAGGCCAGACCCGAACAGCAACACCGTGCCGAGGGTGGCGCATCGCTGGCTAGATGCTGCACGCATACCCGCGCTTCGCCGCCTCGTCCTTGCCGTCCTCGACGCACTGGTCGTAGTCCTCTTTCTCTACCCCGGACTCGCAACGGTCCTTCTCCTGGCTGCAGCGGCACCGACAGGCGCCCAAGCACGCCTGCGCACCGGGCACGTCGTTGTCCGCGTCGGCGGCGATGGGGGCGCACTCGGGCGGATCCTCGCACTCGGGACACTCGCTGCCCCCATCCGAGCAGTCCAGGAACCCCAGGGTGGGCAGCGCCAGGACCAGCAGACCCACCAAGCCCCGCATCATGCGCCGGGAACGATGCATGTCGGCATGTCGCATGGCGTGAGAGTAGCACGGCCGGTGCCGGTAGAGTAGCACGGCCGGTGCCGGTAGCTCGCGCGGCGCCGTTGCCAGCATGTTGCCAAAACCCGCGTCGCCCGCAAGCGCCTCCCGGCGTTCAGCGTCGCGTCGGCCAAGGGCAATCCCGCGGAATCGTACGTAGTCGCGCGTGGTTCGCGGGGAGGCCCTGCCCCTTGCGCAAGAATACTTGACATCGCGTGCGGCTGCGCTAACCTTTCTTCTGACCGATCCCGGAAACGGGGCGGCACTCAACCCTCCGGGGTCTTCGGCTTGCGGCCGAACACGCCGGGGTTTTTTTTGTCTGTTCGGCCCCCGCCGATGTCGCAGCCGGCCACGACGACCCCCAAGCAGCCCGAGCGGGCGACCTGCTTCGTCGACGGCAGCAACTTCTACCACGGCCTCAAGGAGATCGGCGTTCACAACCTGGGGCAGCTTGACTTCGCGAAGATCGCCAAGAAGCTGTGTGGCCCGAGAACGTGGACTGGTCTTCGCTACTACGTCGGGCAGCTTTCGCAAGCGGACGACCTCCAGTTGTACTCTGCGCAGCGCGCGTTCGTGATGCGGCAGAAGAAACTCGACGCGCGGATCTCCTTCCACATGGGGCGCATTGAGCCGCGCCGCGCGAAGGACAAGGCCGCGAAGGCCGTGCGCGAGTACGTCGAGCACTCCGGAACGACCATCGCTCCGGCAGTCCGTGCCGATCTCTTGGCCATAGCCAAGGCCCACGAGGACGCTGTGATCTACGTCGAGAAGGCCGTCGACGTAATGCTTGCGGTCGATCTCGTCATCCTTGCAGAGCGCAACGAGTACGACACGGCGTACGTGCTGGCGGCTGACGGCGACTACACTCACGCCGTCGGGTTCGTGCGCTCGCGTGGGAAGAGGGTCTTCGCTGTGTCGGCGACGACTGGAGCGCAACTCGCCGCAGCGGTCGACTCGTTCATCCGAATCCCCGCCAAGTGGTTGCGAGACTGCTACATCTAGCCAGGGGCTGGATGCACCCGTTACTAGCCTGTTGCCAGAACCACCGTCCACCGTCGCCAGCCGAACGCCTCCCGGCGTCCGGCACCGCAGCCGGCCTGACCGCTAGCCGTCCCGCGCCACTCTGCGCCCAACGGCGGGGCTTCCGGTTTCGCCCTAGTCTTCCCTGGCCCGGCCCGCGGTCGGCGCGTCTACGGGCACGCCAAGGGCCGCGAGCACAACCCGCGCAAGGTCGGCCGCATGCCGCCGCGCGAGTCGACTTCGCTGCTCTACGTCCTTCAACACTTGCTCGGCGAGCTTCCGCAGCGGCTTCTGCGGCTTTCGGAGCCACTCAGCCGCCGAGGGGAGTTTCGGCAGCGAGTTTTGGCAGAACGGCTCGGACAGGGCCGGACGGGGGCGGTCAGCGCCACTGGCCGTACCGCGATTCCCACCGCTTGCGCCTGCCTGCCAGCCGTCGGCCCGCTTCCCAAGCTGAGGGTCACGGGTTCGAGCCCCGCGTCCCGCTCTTCTTGATCGGCCATCCTACGCGAACGGCTCGAACTCCTTGCGCGTGCGGATCTTGAAGCCGATGCAGCCGTCCACCGGGCAGATGTGCCGGCACATGAGGCAGCCTACGCAGTGGTCCTCGTCCACCGTGGCCTTGCGCTCTGCGTCCAGGCTGATGGCCTGGTGCGCGCCATCCTGGCACGCGATGTAGCACTGGCCGCAGCCCACGCACTTGTCCTTGTCGATCTGCGACACGGCCTCGGTCGTATGATCGAGCATGGCCGGCTCGGTGAGGCTGCCCAGGGCCCCGCCCACGAGCGCGGCCACGCTGGGCGTGCCCGTGCGCCGCAGGTAGTCGCGCAGGCCCTCGATCATGTCCTCGACGATGCGGTAGCCGAAACGCATGATCGCGGTGGTGCACTGCAAGTTCGAGGCGCCGACCAGCAGGAACTCGGCCGCATCCTGCCAGGTGCCAATGCCGCCTATGGCCGAGATGGGGATCTTGAGCTCTGCCGCCTTGGCCATCTCCGCGACGAAGCGCAGCGCGGTGGGACGCAGGGCCGGGCCGGAGAAGCCGCTGATGATGGACCGACCCGCGATCGTGGGCATGGCGCAGCGCGTGTCGAGATCGACGTGCGAGATGGCGCGCATCGTGTTGATGGCGCTGACGGCGTCCGCGCCGCCCCGCTGTGCCGCCAGGGCCACCGGCACCATGTCGGTGATGTTGGGCGTCATCTTGGCGACGACCGGGATCTTGCAGGCGCGCTTCGCCTCGGCCGTGAACAACTCGATCAGCTCCTCGGTCTGTCCCACCCGGAAGCCGGTGCCCTCCGCGGCCATCTGCGGGCACGAGAAGTTGACCTCGAGAAGCTGCGCTCCTGCGTCCTCGCAGGCGTGCGCGAGCACGGCCCAGTCGTCCTTCGTGAAGCCCATGATCGAGACGCCCACCACCCGGTCCGGGTACTTCTTGCGCAGCGTCTCGATGTCCTTCAAGTTGTCCCGCAGCGGTCGGTCGGTGATCTGTTCGACGTTCTGGATCCCGACGGCCGTGCGCACGCCCTCGTAGTCGACCGCGTTGAGGCGCGGCGAGGGGTGGTAGACCTTGAACTTCTGCTCCTGGCCCAGGGTCTTGTAGTAGACGCCGCCCCAGCCGGCGTCGAAAGCGCGCGCGCACATCTCGGCCGAGTTGGACACGGGCGACGAGGAGAGGCAGAAGGGGTTGGGGAACTTGATGCCGCAGAACTCCAGCGCGAGCGACGGCTGGGCCGGCCGGGCGGGCGGCCCCGCGCCGGGCATGATGGCGGCGGCGGCGCGCTTGCCCTCGGCCACGGCCGCCACGACCGTGGACCCGCCGCTCGTCACGTCGCCGGCGGCGTAGATCCGCGGCGCCGAGGTCGCGCCGGTCTTCTCGTCCGCGCGCAGCCAGCCCGCCTCGGAGCAGCGTAGCTCGCTCACGAGCTCGGCCGCGGCCTCGTCGTGCGCCTGCTTGATGGCGAAGATGACCGCCTGCACGCGGAGCCCGGCCTCGGTGCCGGGCCGGTCCACGGCGTTCGCCGGCACGAGCAGGCCCGGCTCCTTCCAGTCGATCTCCACCGTCTCGACGCCCGCCAGCGCGCCGCGGCGTCGCACGATGCGTGTCACGCGCGTCTGCGGCACGAAGATCACGTGCCGGGCGCGGGCGAGCGCCACTTCCTCGGCGTCGGCCGGAAGCTCGTGCAGCGCCTCGAGGCTGATGGCGTAGACTCGGCCGGCGCCAAGCTCGCGCGCCTGGCAGGCCGCGTCCATCGCCACGGAGCCCCCGCCCACGACGGCCACGTCCTTCCCGTGCGCCAGCCGCCGGGCCAGGCCCTTTTTGCCCTCCGTGTTGGCCGAGGCCAGGAACTCCAGCGCCGTCACCGCCTCCGGCAGATCCGCGCGCTTCAGCGGCAGGCGCCTTCCGGCCTGGAGCCCGGTGGCCACGAGCACGGCGTCGTAGCCTTTGCCGAGGAGCGCCTTGGCGCCGGAGCGGCCCTTGATGGGCTTGCGCGTGACGATTTCCACGCCGAGGGCCGCGATCCGGCCGATCTCGCGATCGACGGCTTCGTCGCCCAGCCGGAACGGGGCGATGCCGTAGCGCAGCATGCCGCCTGCCTTGCGCCGGGCCTCGAAGACCGTGACGAGCGCCCCGCGCAGCGCGAGCTCCCGGGCCGCGCTCAGACCGGCCGGCCCCGCGCCGATGACGGCGACCTTCTTGCCCGTGGGCTTCGCCAGCGGGGGCGGCTCGATGCCCTGCTCCAGGCCGTAGCGGTGCAGGAAGTTCTGCACGCCGCCGATGCGGATCGGTTCGTCCAGGCCCTGGCGGCAGCACGCCTTCTCGCAAAGGCGCGAGGTCGGGCAGACCGCGCCGCAGACGCCGCCGAAGGGGTTGTTGTCGAGCACGGTGCGGGCGGCGCCCAGCAGGTTGGCGAAGCGGAGCTGGCGCAGGAAGCGGGCCGGATCCGTCCCGGCCGGGCAAGCCTGCGAGCACGGCGCGTCGTGGCAAAGGAGACAGCGGCGCGTTTCGGTCAGCGCCCCCTGCAAGCTGAGCCGGCCCATCTCGTCCCGCGTTGCGCTTGTCGGCATGTTTCTTCCCTCGCTGCGGCCTGGCTCCGTTGCCGCGGCCCTAGGGTGCAACAAAACCACAGATCCTGCGGCGGCACCAGGGGGCTGGCCTGCCCGTTGTGGACCGCCCGGATTGCGGCTATGACCCGGCAGTTGCCCGGCTTCGTTGCGAGCCGTCATCGGGCGGCTCGGGGCGAAGGCCGAGCCTCGCCCGGGCGATGCCCCGGGGAGGCTGGAGCGGGAAGGTCATGTCGCTGTACGAGCTCTCAATCGACCCGGCACTGCTTGCCCAGGCCGAGCGCCTGGCGTCGCTCGAAGGGCGGGAATTTCCCACGCTGGTCGTCCAGTGGGAAGCGGAGATGTTGGGCCAGCCCTGGCTGACGACTCTGGTGCTCGACTACACCGTCCCGCTGCCGCCGATCGGGGCCGGCGCCACCTTCAACGAGGTGCGGATCGCCGCCCACACCGGCGACGTGCCGACCAAGTTCCTCTACTTCGGCACCGAGCTCACGGCGAGCGCGCCGCGCGTCGCGCCCGAGATGGAGAACGTGGTGGCGCCGGCCCGGCTCTACCAGGAGTACCGGCTGACCGAGGACACCTGCGCCGTCTCCTACCTCGATCTCATCACCACGACGCCGCGCATCTACGGCAACGGGCCGCAGGACTACTACAGCCCGCCGATCAAGGTGGAGCGCTTCGACGCCAGTCTAGACGTCTCCATGATCGCCGACCGCTTTCCCACCATCGTGGCGAACCTGCCGGGCGTGCCCGGCGAGGTGCTGACCGATCCGCGCCGCGGCTTCTGGCAGGGCAGCCGCCTGGTCGGCACGCGCCGGATCGCCATCCTGCGCAAGGGACAGGTGGTCGGCCTCTGCCACCGGGTCGGCGAGAAGGAGGTTGTGCCGCCCGAGGTCGTGCGCCGCGATCCGCGCAAGGACGTGCAGAACGCCTGGGTGGCCATCGACCTCGGCACGAGCAGCACCGTGGTCGC
>JACQWT010000336.1 GCA_016209145.1 Deltaproteobacteria bacterium
CTCGCTCTGCTCCGGGTGCCGGAAACGTAACTGCTGCACCACCGCTCCGTCGCCCGTAGCGATGGCCGCGGCGAAGTCGTGCTTGGCCACGTCAACACCAAGGACGACGACGGCCGTCCCGAGCTGCGCCAACAGGCCGCCGGCGCCAACGGCCTCGACATTTTTTGAACGATATGTACCCTTGCCCATGGGGATGACCTCCTGCACGGTCAGAATAGGCCTTTCTGAGGCATCCCCACCTTGCTACAGCCGACTCGGCCCGGCTCCTCACGTACAGGAGTACGCTCCGGGCCGGGCCTCCGGGCGCGCTCGCGCTCACGGCCGCCTGACGAGCCGGCTGGGAGAATGCGTGAACGCGTACGCGGCCCGCGTCTTGGGGCGTGACGGACGGCGCGGCCTGGGCCATGATCCCGTCCGCCATGCTGGAATCCACCGACCGCCTTTTCCCCCGGCCGCGTCCCCGCACCTTGCTTGCCGGCGCCCTGCTTGCCGCCGCCTTGCTGACCTGCGAGACCAAGCGTCCCGACCACAGCTCCGGTGTCAACCTCGTCGGCACCCAAGACTCCGCCAGCCTTGCGCCGGCCTTGAGCGCGCTGCGTCCCGCCGCGCCGCGGCCGCCCGACATCCCGGCCCCGCCGGACGTGGCCGCACCCCCGCCCGACGCCCAGAAGACCGCCTCGGGGCTCGTCAGCAAGGTGCTGCGCGCCGGCACCGGCAAGGTGCACCCCGACGCCAAGGACAACGTGCGCGTGCACTACACGGGCTGGACCAAGGACGGCAGGATGTTCGACAGCTCCGTCGCCCGCGGCGAGCCGGCGGAGTTCGCGGTGGGCGGCGTGATCGCGGGCTGGACCGAGGCGCTGCAGCTCATGGTTGCCGGCGAGAAGCGGCGCCTCTGGATCCCGGCACGCCTTGCCTACGGCGAGCACCCGCGCACGGGTGCGCCGGCAGGCGATCTGTGCTTCGACGTCGAGCTTCTCGAGATCGTCGCGGCGCCCCAGCCGCCGCCCGTGCCGCCCGATGTGGCCACGCCCCCGCTCGACGCCAGGCGAACCGCCTCGGGCCTGGCCTACAAGCTGCTCCAGAAGGGCGGCGGCGACAGGCGGCCCACGGCCGCCGACCGGGTGCGCGTGCACTACACGGGCTGGACCAGGGACGGCAAGATGTTCGACAGCTCGGTCACGCGGGGCCGGCCGGCCACGTTCGCGCTCGGCGGCGTGATCAGGGGCTGGACCGAGGGGCTGCAGCTCATGTCGGTCGGCGACAAGATGCGCTTCTGGATCCCAGCCGACCTGGCCTATGGCCAGAAACCCAAGCGTGCCGGCGCACCCGCCGGAGACCTGTGCTTCGATGTAGAGTTGCTGGACGTGCTCTAGCCGGACGTCCTGTCGGAGAATCTGAGGTGTTGCACCGCGGGGCCGGAGCCTAGTAGGGTTAGCCAGTTGCGCGTTCCCAGGAGGGGTTCACATGCGACCAATGCTCCGCGGCTTGATGGTTCTCAGCGCTGCCGGCGCGCTTGCCGGCGCGGCTTGCGTGTTCCCGGGTACGGCGCTCGCCCAGGGCGCTCCACCGACTCCGGCCAAGGCGGCTCCGCCCCCAGCCAAGGCGGCTCCGCCAGCCAAGGACGCTGCGGCGCCTGCGAAGGCGGGCGCCGGGGACAAGAAGGCGGCGCCCGAGGAGAAGAAGGCCGCCGCCCCGGAGGAGAAGAAGGCCGCCGCCCCGGACAAGAAGGGTGCGCCCGCCGACGAGAAGAAGGCCGCCCCGGACAAGAAGGGCGCCCCCGCCGACGCGAAGAAGGCCGCCCCGGAGGAGAAGGGCGCGGCACCGGGCGACGCCGCGGACGAGCTGAAGAAGCAGGCGAAGGCCATCTTCGAGGAAGGCAAGGCCAAGTTCGACCAGGGCGACATTCCGGGTGCGCTGGAGCTGTTCCAGAAAGCTGAGGCGATGGTTCCGGGCGCCGCGCCCAAGCACCGGATCGCGGTCTGCCTCGACCAGATTGGCCGCGTCGAGGAGGCGGTGGCCGCGTACGAGCGCTTCCTCGCCTCGAATCCCGGCGAGAAGTTCGCGGCCAAGGTCGAAGAAGCCCAGGCGCGGCTCAAGGAGCTGCAGCAGAAGCTGCCCGCCGTGGTCACGCTCGAGATCGAGCCGGCGGGCGCCCCCGGCGTGCACGTGACCGTGGACGACGTTCCGCTGCAAGGCACGGAGCTCAAGATCCCGGCCGGCAAGCACGCCGTCGTGGTCACGGCGCTGGGCTACCAGCGCGAGACCTACGATCTCAGCGTCACGGCCGGCGAGAAGCGGCCGCTCAAGCTCACGCTCAAGCCCATCCCCGAGCAGCCCCCGCCTCCGCCGCCGAAGCCGGCCGGGCCTGCGCCGGCCGAGGGGGGCGATGGCACGACGCTGACCGTGGCCGGGGCGGTCGCCCTGGGCGTAGGCGTGGCCGCCGGCGCCGTCGGCGCGATCTTCGGGGTCAAGGCGCTCGGCGCGAAGAGCGACTTCGACGAGAAGCCGAACGCGGACAGCGCCGACGAGCAGGAGAGCGCGGCCCTGTTGGCCGACATCTTCATTCCCATCGCCGGCGTGGCCGGCGCCGCCGGCGCCGTGCTGCTCGGCCTGGGGCTGACCGCGGGCGGCGATGCGGCCGGCCAGGCCGCTTCCGCCCTGCCCAAGGTCGCGCCCTACGTCGGCCCGACCGGCGGCGCCGTGGCGGCGACCTGGAGATTCTAGGGCTCGCGGCGCGCCTGTGGGGACCGCCACCGCAGCTACGTGCCGGTCACGCGCACGCTCGCGACGACGTGGTCGAACGCCGCGCCGGTGCGACCGCGCTCCGGCAGTGGCGAGCAAGCCTCGATGAGAAGCGCGGGCGCGCTGCTGGGGCTAGCCCTGCTCGCGGGCTGTCGCGCGATCATGGGGCTCGACGAGCTCGGCGTAGGTGCCAGCACGGCCACGGGCGGTGCTGGCGGGAGTGGCGGCGGGGCGGCGTGCGTGCCCGAGAGCTGCCCGGGCGTGGACACGGACTGCCGCAAGCGAGGCTGCATCGCCGGCGGCAAGTGCGATCTCGCGACCATGCCCGAGGGGACGCAGTGCCAGGGGCAGGGCGAGGCGAAGCTCTGCGACGGCCAGGGCAACTGCGTTGAGTGCACCAAGAAGGAGCACTGCCCCGGCGAGGAACTGTGCGACGCGAGCAAGTGCGTGCCCCCGCCGTGCAAGAACGGCAAGCTCGACGGGGGCGAGAGCGACGTCGACTGCGGGGGCAAGGACTGCGCGCCGTGCCCGGACGGCCAAAAGTGCAGCGAGGCGGCCGACTGCGCGAGCGGCTTCTGCGAGCCGGGCGGCCTCTGCGGAGCCTGCCAGGCCGACGGCGAGTGCGCCGGCCTGAAGGGGTACTGCGAGGCGGGCAAGTGCGTCGCCAAGAAGGACCAGGGCGAGGCGTGCGGCGAGCCAGCCCAGTGCCAGAGCGGGCACTGCATCGATGATGTCTGCTGCGAGGAGAAGTGCAGTGGCCTGTGCGAAGTGTGCTCGACCAAGCTCGGCGCCTCTGAGGACGGCACGTGCAGCGTGCTGCCCACGGAGACTCCGTGCCGTCCGGCCGTCGGCGCCTGCGACCTGCCCGAGAAGTGCGATGGCAAGTCAGGCGAGTGCCCGGGCGACGTGCTGGTCAAGGACGGAAAGCCGAGCACCGACAAGAGCTGCGAGCCGTACCTTTGCGACGGGGAGAGCGCCACGTGCCCGCAGGGCTGCACGGCGGCCGAGGACTGCATCCCGGGCTACGGCTGCTACGGCGGCAAGTGCAAGAAGCCCGACGGCGAGCCGTGCGGCGGCGCGGGCGAGTGCAAGAGCGGCTTCTGCATCGACGGGGTGTGCTGCGACACTCCCTGCACCGGGCCGTGCCGGGCGTGCAGCCTTGCCAAGACGGGCGCGAAGAACGGGATGTGCGCGCCGGTAAGCGCGGGGACCGACCCGGACGGCGAGTGTGCGCCGGGCGTGTGCACGGGCTCGGGCACATGCGCGGTTGGCAGCCACCTTTGGAGCAAGCGCCTGGGCGATACGGATAGCGTGTACGGCTGGCCGATCGCCGTCGACGGCGCGGGCAACGTGCTCGCGTTGGCGAATTCCCCTGGCACCGTTGACTTCGGCGGCGGGCCGCTCACGAGCACGGGCGGCCACGACATCTTCGTCCTCAAGCTGGCGCCCTGAGCACCCAGGGCGCCCTGCTCGGCAGCCGACGCTACGCGACGGCCTCGTAGCCGTAGCTCGTCCGCCGCGCTCGTCCGCCCAGCTCCAGCTCGAGCAGCCCGCCCGAGACGGCCGAGACGGAGAGCCCGCTCGCCTCGCACAGCCCGTCGGGGTGCCAGCCCCCGCGCCCGCCCATGGCCCGAAGCACGCCGGCAGCCTCGGCCGAGAGACTGGCATGCGTCCCGGTCGATGACCCAC
>JACQWT010000406.1 GCA_016209145.1 Deltaproteobacteria bacterium
CGCTCACTTTACTCTGACGCTGGAACCGAACAATTCCGCGCACTTAGTTTTTTCTCCGACAGACTCCTAGCGGCGCCGGGCCCATGACCCAAGGTGGGTCATGGCCGGGAGCGTTGTCGGCCGAGCCGAGCGCGGTGCTGGGGGCCATGGGTGGCCGCGGCGGCTGGCACACCGATGCGCTGTGCCAGGCGACCGGTCTGCCAGCGGGCGCTGTCTCGGCCGCACTGCTGGAGCTCGAGCTCGGAGGCCAAGCGCGCAGGACAGCGTGCGGATTCGAAGCGGCAGGGCGGGCGGCGGCGCAGCGCCGCGGGGGCGGCTCGCTCGGTACCGAGCCGGACGAGAGGGGCACGCGGTCCATGACCCCAGGTGGGTCATGGCCGCAACCGCCGCCGCCGTGAGCCAAGTCGGCCGCGCCGCACGGGGGCACGGCGACGCGGATCTGGCGCTCGGGACCAGGGGGCTTGCCCGCGGCGTACGCCAAAACTGCCGGGCACCGGGGCCTGCGCTCCGAGCGTGATGGGGCCGTGCATCGACGGCATCACGCGCTTGGCGCGAGGGCTGCTCGCCAGAGTACCCGTTCACGGCACTTGCGCGCCAGCAACCACGGCCCGCCGACTCGGCCGCGATCGGCGAGGAGCGCGGAAGCGTACGGGCTTCGCCCGCGCCCGCTCCATCCCGGCACGGCACGCGTCAATCGTCGAGCCTGCGCTGGATCGCCTCCAGCAGCGACTTGAGCTGCTCGGGCGCGAGCCCGGCCAGGCGCTGCTCGGGCGCGAGCCCCTTGAGCCTCAACTCCGGCGGCAGTGACGCCAGCATCTCGCCCATCAGCTCCTCGTAGCCCTCCAACTCCTCGATCTTGACCTCGTCCATAATCCCTTCCGTGCGCCACAGGTGCGCATGCAGCCAGCGGCCCGCCTCGGCCTTGACCTCGCCCCGCTGCCCGAAGATCCCGCGGCTACATCTCGATGATGATGCGCCGCTTGCCGTCGAAGACCACGGCGATCTCCAGCTCGCCGCCGAGCGCCCGGGCGTACCGCCGCAGGGTCGAGACGAGCGCGTCGTCGCGGCGCTCGATGCGGGAGATCTCACCCTGGTCCGTCTCAACCGCCTGCGCCACCTCAACCTGAGTCTTCCCCGCGGCCACGCGCAGCGCGCGCAGCGGCATCCGCACGCCGCGCTCCGCGCGCAGTCCGCGGCCGAGGACCTTGGCCTTCCCCTCGTCGAGCTCCGGGATGTCCTGAAGCGTTTCCTTGCTCGGATGCATGACTCACCTATCCCGCGTGTAGATGACCTCTTCGGCCGCCGTAGCCAGTCGTGCGCTGATGATCCGGTCGCGCTCGCCCCGTTCGACGTGTACGACCAGCAGGACACGCACGCGAACGGAAATGCCAATCACCACGAACCGAGGCTCCTGGTACGCCTGCTCGGCGATGTAGACGGCCGCCGGATCGGCGAAGACCGTCATCGCCTCCTCGAACGAGATGCCATGCCTGGCGAGGTTCGCCTCGGCCTTGGCCTCGTCCCACTCGAAGCTGCCGCAGACAACGGTCGCCACCGTAGGCAGTATGCGCCCGAACCCATATCCCGTCAAGCGCCCGAAGCGCGTGGGGGGCGCGTCGGGCGCATCCGGGAGTGCAACCGTTCACGCCTTCCAACACCCGGCTCGTCAGGCGGCCGCTTCGCTCGCGCTCGCCCTGGAGTCCCTGCTACGGCCAGGGCCGCGGCGACGGCTTTCGGGCGGGTGGGAGGGACGTGAGGACCCGGGCCGAGGACGTAGGCCGCATTCGCCCGCGCGCAGGCGAAGCCGCGCACGGGCGACGGGAGAGGCCCGGCCGACTCGGCGAGCCGCCTGCCTGCCGGTAGGCAGGTCGCTGCTGACTTCGCACGGAAATGCGTGAACAGCAGGGCGCAGAACATCACGTGCCAGGCGCTGCGGGCGTGCGCCATCGGGGCTAGGATAGCGCCTGGCTGGCAGCGGCGCGGGGGCCGCAGCGCGGGGAGCCCTTGGCGCTGTGGCCGCCCGCGGCGGCGCGCGGCGGCCCTGGCCGCCGCCGCGATCGCGGCTGACGCCGCCGGCCGCGGGCGCTTGCATTCGCAGGGTAGTGCGCGCCATGCTTCACCCATGATCATTGCCACCACGGCGTACGGTAGCGGCGCTATTGAAGGATTCAGTGTTGGGGTGCGGGGCGTCCTCGCTTGCCTCGCGCTCGCGCTCCGCAAGGTGCGCAGGCTCGCGCTTTCGGACGCGCAACGGACGCCTCTGCACATCATCGACTACGCGGCCGAGCAGATCGGTGGACACCTGCTCGGCGCGCAGTGTGTGGACGACCTCGAGGAGCGGCTCGACGCGTTGCTCGAGGAGCCGGCCTTGCTGCACGTCAACGCTCTGCTGCTCGAAGCCGTCAGGCCGGAGCTGCTCGACGCCGCGCCCGAGAGTCTGCAGCTCGCCGATCTCGCCGAGGAGGTGTTTGGCGCGGGCCAACGCTCGCTCCTCAACGAGGGCGAGCGGCTTTCGCTTGCGACAATGGGGGCGATCGGGCCGTTGCTCGGCGCGATGACGGCAGAGCAGCGGCGCGACATGTCGCGATCGCTGGCCCAGTTCTCGCCGTTGGCACTGTGGACGGACCCCGGCACGCCGGCAACGGTCGCAGGCGCCTTGGTCGGGGCGCTGCGCTCCACCGTGTGCATGCTGGCGGTCGTGCAGGCGCTCTCGAACAACCGGAAGCTCGAGCCCTGGCATGCCCGCGCCATCCTCGATCGGTGGGTGGAGGGGATGCGCCGCCACCTGAGCCTACTCGCATCGATGCCCGGTGTCTTGGTGGGCGAGGACATCGTCGCCACAGTGGCGTAGCCGTGTTTCCCCCGCGCGCGGAGCCCGGGGATGACTGAGCGTGAGATAGTCTGGCTTCGGCTCGAAGACAAGGACCGCCCCGCCGTAGTTCTGGCGCTCCACGGCGAGTGGATCGAGGTGATCTACGGGACGCGCACCGAGCGCGCATGGCCGCGCGTGGTGCTTCATCCCGATGTAGCCGTTCACGGCATTCCGGTGCCAGCAACGACGGCTCGCCGAGTCGGCCGCGATCGCGGCTTACGTCCTCGGCCCGGCTCCTCGCGTACAGGAGTACGCTCCGGGCCGGGCCTCCGGGCGCGCTCGCGCTCGCGGCCGCCTGACGAGCCGGGTGGGGGGAAGGCGTGAACGGGTACATCCCGATACCCATCAGGGCCGCGTGCTCGGGCTGACGGCGACGACCTACTTCTACGCGGCCACACGGCGGTTCGCCCAAGCGTCTGCGCTACGAGGCACCGGCAAGCGGTGCAGCATCGAGCTCTATCTCGCGCTGCGTACCCTGCTCGAGTCTCCAGCCGCGGGCGCGTAGCGGCCGCGGCGGGCGAAAAATCGGCCCCGGCCTTTGACGCTCGCGAGAAGTTACCCGGGTCTGCTTGCGAGAAGTTGACCACCCGCGGGAGGGGTGACGACGGCGGGGGCGGAAAGGCTGCGGCGCCGGGGAGAGTCGCCCGGGGTCTGCTCGCCAGAAGTCGGCCAGCG
>JACQWT010000407.1 GCA_016209145.1 Deltaproteobacteria bacterium
CACTTTACTCTGACGCTGGAACCGAACAATTCCGCGCACTTAGTTTTTTCTCCGACAGACTCCTAGGTCCGAAAATCGTCGCGTGGCGCGAAGAAAAACGAACCGCCAAGACGCCAAGGGCGCCAAGATCGAATCCGATTATGTTTCTTCCTTGGCGTTCTCGGCGCCTTGGCGGTTTATCTTCTTGCTTGGGTTGCGGGCGAAGCCCGCGCTGAGAGGGTGCGATACTTGGCCGGCGATGGGGGCCACGGTACGCTGTGTGGGGGTAGCCAGCATGGCACTTTTCGACAGGAAGAGCGCAGCAGAGAGCGAAAGCGAGATCGATGTCACGGTCGAAGACGGGCCCGACGCCCCTGCGGCCCGGCCCGCGGCGCCAAGCCCGGCGCTGGGCGGCCCGACCTCGGTTCGGGCATCGAGCCCGGCGCCGGCCGGGCCGACCTCGGGCCGGGCGTCCGTCGCCCCGGCGCGCTACGGCGTCGAGCAGGTGCTGGCCTTGATGAAGGCCCTGCCGCTGGAGCAGAGTCCCGCCCTGGTAGCCGATGTCGTCAAGAAGACGCTCGAGTCGGCCAACATCAGCGTCGGGACGATTGTCGACGAGGCCCGCAGCAGGGAGAAGGAGATCCAGCGTGGGATCGAGGCCCTGAGCCGGGCGGTCGAGGAGATGAAGGAGCAGATCGCGGCCCGTCTCGCGCAGGTGGCCCAGCTCCGGCGCGAGCTGTCGGAAGTCGCCAAGGTCAGGGAGCTGCTCGGCGCGCCGGGCAAGCCAGGCGACGGGGCCGGGGCGGGCGGCGCGGCAACGTAGCGAGGCGGAGGCTGCGTCCCGCCGATCGCACTGCCCAGCCCGTTTTGCCGTGTCCGGTGCGACCGGCCGGGCGCATCCGCGTCCGATCCATGGGCCCCGTGGCGCCTGGCACGAGGAGTGCATTCGGTGAAGCGGGTCGAAGTGTCCCGAGCAGGGTGCTACAATCCGCACCAGCCACCGGGAGCAAGGAGGCGCGCGCCATGACGTGGGCAAGGCTGGTAGGGCTTCTGTGCGGGGCTGGCTTGCTTGCGGCCGCCGGCTGCGGCAGCCAGTCGCAGTCCGACGCCGGCCAGCCGGGCGCCGGCGCGGGCAGCCAGTCTTCCTCGGGAGGGGGCTGGTCGAGCGGCAGCTCGAGTTGCCCGAGTTGCCCGCGGGACAGCACCGGCATTGGCACGGACACGCCTTTCGATCCGGAGGGCAAGGAGAGCGAGAACGTCGGCCTCGATGCCGCGGGCGCCCTCGTGCTCGACCAGTCGAAGAACAACATCCCCGGCATCATCTGGATCTCCAACACCGGCGAGAACACGGTCTCGAAGATCGACACGACCACGTTCGAGGAGCTTGGCCGCTACCGCGTGGGCACGAGCGATCCGTCGCGCACCTCGGTCAACTCGGAGGGCGACGTCTTCGTCGGCTGCCGGCAAGGGCAGAGCCTGACCAAGATCTCGTCGGCGGGCAAGGACTGCCCGGACACCAACAAGGACGGCCAGATCACGACATCGAGCGGCCCGAACGACGTCCTGCCCTTCGGCCAGGACGATTGCGTGCTCTGGGACGTGCCCGTGCCGGATCCTCCGCTCGTGCGCGGCGTGGCGGCGCAGGACGTGTCGGCCTCGCCTGGCGATCCCGACATCACCCAGATGAAGCAGTACGTCTGGACGGGCGGCACCAACCACAAGACGGCGTACAAGTTCGATGCCAAGGACGGCAAGCTGCTCATCAAGACCGCGAGCCCGACCTGCATCTATGGCCTCGCCCTGGACGGCAACGGCATGCTCTGGATGTCGGGCAACGGCTGCGGCACGGAGTTCGGCCGCATCGACACCAACAAGTGTGCCGACCAGGCGAGCTGCGACGCCGCCCCGATCTGCGAGAGCACCTGCGACGACGCCGGGTGCAGCGGGAACTGCGACGATGCCGTCAAGGAGCGCATCAAGGTCCCCCAGGCCCTGTACGGAATCACGGTGGACTACAAGCAGCGGGTCTGGCTGGGCGGGACGGGCATCAAGCGCTACGACCCGTCGGCTCCGCCCGCCAAGCGCTACCAGCTCATCGCCGACACGCCCTTCGTGCACGGCATTGCCGCCGACGGCAAGGGCCAGATCTGGGGCGCCGCGCTCAACGACGGCGTCGTCCGGGTAGACGGGGACAGCCTGGACCACGTCATCGTGCCGGTGCCTCACGCCAAGGGCATGGCCGTGGACAAGGACGGCAAGATCTGGGCGGTGGCCCTGGGCAACGAGGCCCACGTCATCGTGCCCGGCGACGGCAACGATCTCAACGACTACAACATCATCACGCCGGCGGTCGAGGGCCTGGTGGCCTGCTACACCTACTCGGACATGACGGGCCAGCAGCTCTCGCTGGCCACGAACAAGCCGGGCTATTATCGCGAGATCTTCGACGGCTGCGCGGACGGCGACTCCAAGTGGCTGGAGCTGTTCTGGGACGTCGTGCTCGAGGAGAAGACCATGGTTCGCTTCCGCGTGCGCACGGCGCCCACGGTCGAGGAGCTGGAGAACACCAAGTGGCTCAGCGTGGCCAACATCCCCCCGGACAAGCCGCCCGCGAACATCGCCGAGGCATTCGCCACGGCCGCCATCGCCTCGCAGCGCCTGCTCGAGGTCGAGGTGCGGATCGAGGGCTGGCTGCACCCGGACGGCTACACGACTCCGCACGTCAAGAGCTTCGCGGTCGTCTACTCCTGCGGAGGAACCGTGCATTGAGCAGGGTGAGATACCGGCGATCCACATGGGCGCCAATCGGCCCAGGGGCGCGGGCCCCGGCGCTCGCGCGGGGCCGCGTGGGGCGCGCCGTGCCGAGCTTGCGGCCTGCAGCGCGGCTGGCAAGGGAATTGCATTGTACAAATTTGGGTGGATCTGCGTCGTAGAAGGCGGGTCTACTGGAGGTAGCGGCGGCGGTGGCAAGGAGGCGAGCCATGAGACGAGCACAGCTTCTGGGAGTCCTCTTCGGGTTTGGCCTGGTCGTGGTGGCCGGCTGCGGCACCGAGTCGCAGACCAACATTCCCCTGGGGCACGCGCCGGGCACGGGCGGAGGGAGCGTTTCGTCCACGTCGAGCGGCTCGGGCGGCTGGGAGTCGTCGAGCGGCACGAGTTGCCCCGACTGCGACAAGAAGAGCACCGGCGCCGGCACCGACCAGCCCTTCGATCCGCAGAACAAGGAGAGCGCCAACGTCGGCCTCGACGACGACGGTGCTCTCGTTCTCGATCAGTCGATGAGCGGCATCCCGGGCATCATCTGGATCTCCAACACCGGCCAGAACACCGTCTCCAAGGTCGATACCACGACCTTCCAGGAGCTCGGCCGCTACCGCGTCGGCACGAGTGATCCTTCGCGGACCTCGGTCAACACCGAGGGCGACGTCTACGTGGGCTGCCGGGGAGGCCAGAGCCTGATGAAGATCTCCTCGGCGGGCAAGGACTGCCCCGACACCAACAACGACGGGAAGATCACCACCTCGAGCGGGCCCAACGACATCCTGCCCTTCGGCCAGGACGACTGCGTGCTGTGGCACGTCCCCGTGCCCAACCCGCCGCTCGTGCGCGGCGTTGCCGCCCAGGATGTCCCGGCGGATCCGAACGACCCGGAGATCACCGGGATGAAGAACTACGTCTGGACGGGCGGCACCAACCACAAGACCGTGTACAAGTACGACGGCAAGGACGGCAAGCTGCTCATCCAGACCGCCAGCCCGGCCTGCACCTACGGCCTGGCCCTGGACGGCAAGGGCATGCTGTGGCAGAGCGGCAACGTCTGCGGGGCGGAGATCGGACGCATCGACACCAACCAGTGCCACGACCAGGCGAGCTGCGACAGCTTCCCGGTCTGCGAGAGCAGTTGCAACGAGGGCGGCTGCACCGCGAACTGCGACGCGGCGGTCAAGGAGCGCATCAAGCTCCCCCAGAGCGTGTACGGCATCACCGTCGACTTCAAGCAGCGGGTCTGGGTGGGCGGCAGCGGCATCAAGCGCTACGACCCCGCCGCCCCGCCGGCGCAGCGCTACAAGGCCATCAACGACGTGCCCTTCGTGCACGGCATCGCGGCCGACGGCAAGGGCCACGTCTGGGGCGCCGCCGTCGGCAGCGGAGTCGTGCGCGTCGACGGCGACACGATGCAGAAGGTCATCGTGCCGGTGCCCAATGCCAAGGGCATGGCGGTCGACAAGGACGGCAAGATCTGGGGAGTGTCTTGGGGCAACGAGGCGCACGTCATCGTGCCCGGCTACCCCGCTCTCAACGACTTCAACATGATCCCCAATGCGGTCACGGGGCTGGTGAGCTGCTACACCTACTCGGACATGACGGGCCAGCAGCTCTCGCTCGCCACCAACAAGCCCGGCTACTATCGCGAGATCTTCGACCGCTGCCAGGACGGCGAGCCCAAGTGGATGGAGCTGTTTTGGGACGTGGTGCTGGAGGACAAGACCAAGGTCCGCTTCCGCGTCCGCACGGCGCCCACGGTTGATGCCCTCAAGGATGCCAAGTGGATCGCGGTCGCCGAGATCCCGTCGGACAAGTCGCCGGCGGATCTGGTCAAGGCTTTCGCCGACGCGGGCATCACGCAGCAGCACCTGCTCGAGGTCGAGGTGCGCCTCGAGGGCTGGATGGACGCCGACAAGTACACGACGCCGCACGTCAAGAGCTTCGGCATCAGCTACCTCTGCGGGCCGGCGGTGCACTGAATCTCGAACCCTATGGGTACACTTGACCGGATCACCATCGACCCGGCCGTCTGCGGCGGGCAGCCCACGGTGAGGGGTCTGCGGATCCCCGTCGGCCTCATCGTTCGGCACGTCGCACGGGGCCAGAGTGTCGGCGAGGTGATCGCAGAGTACCCCGAGCTCGAGCCCGAGGACGTCCGGCAGGCGCTGCTCTACGCGGCCTGGACTGCCTCGGGACGCAACGAGCCCCTGCCGGCTCCGTGAAGCTCTTCGCGGACATCAACGTGTCGGTCCGCGTCGTCGCGGCACTGCGCGCGCGCGGCCACGACATCGTACGCGTCGACAGTTGCCTCCCGCCGACCGCAAGCGACATCGAGATCGCCGCCTTCGCGCGTGCTCAGGAGGGCGTCATCGTGTCGCGCGACCAGGACTTCTCGGCCATCGTCGCGCTTTCCGGCGCCTCGGGCCCCTCGATCGTGAACTTGCGGCACACGCGGACCGAAGCCGCGTTCCTCTCGGAGCTGCTCGACCGCGCGCTGCGCCTGTACGAAGCGCACCTCGCGGCCGGCGCGATTGTGACGATCGACGACCGAGGCGTTCGCGTCCACGCGCTCCCGATCGGTCGCGAGCACTGAGCGCGGCGGGCCGCTCAACGCACGTACAGATCCAGGTAGGCGGGCCCGGTGTTGTGCAGGACGGCACCCTCAGCGATAGCAGCGCCAGTGCACCGCCCACGAGAGGCTCTCGAAGGCGCCTCCTCCATCGTCGTACTTCTCCAAGCCTGGCTGGCCGCAGTAGCCGCAGACCGTGCCGCAGTGGCCGCCCTTCTTGTCCGCGCCCTTGTAGCCCACCGACTGGCACGCCTCGGGGGCGTCGTACTTGCCCCCGTCGTTGGCGGCGAGCCACGCCGTCTTGTCGTCGGCCCGGCACACCTTCCACACCGCTCCCTCCAGGCGTCCCGCCGTGCCCATGTAGCCCACGGCCGGCGGGTCGAAGCAGCCGTTGTCGAGCTTGCCGTCGCAGTCGTTGTCCTGGCCGTCGCCGCACGCCTCGGGGCCGGCCTGCGCCTTCTGGACGCACTTGAGCGAGCCGCTCTGGCAGGTCATCGTTCCGGCGGAGCAGATCCCGGGCAGCCCGGTCGCGCACCCGCCGCCTCCCTCGGGATTGCCGTCGTCGATCTTGCCGTCGCAGTCGTTGTCCTTGCCGTCGCAGGACTCCCCGCCGGGCACCACTTCGCCGGCGCACTCGTCCCACTCGCCACCGACGCAGATCTGCTGCCCGGGCGCGCAGACGCCGACGCCCTTGGTGGCCGGCGCGCCCGAGTAGCACGGCTGCTGCTCGCCGTCCGCGCAGCCGGAGGCCGAGCCGCCCGCGCCCGCCGTCCCCGTGCCGGCGCCCGCTGCGCCCTCCCCGTGCCCCGCGGCGCCGCCGCCCCCGCCGCCGGACTCGCCGACCGGCTCCTCGCCCAGGTCCATGGGGCCACCCCCCGTGCCACAGCCGATCGCGACGCGGAGGGCCGCAATGGCACACGCGACGAGCACAGGGAGCGTCCACGGCGCCGCTCGCATCAGCGTCGATCCTCCGGGGCGGTCTCGCTCGCCTGCCTCAGGCCCAGCCGCAGCATGGCCCGCTGCAAGAAGCGCCGGCTCACCCCCGCGGCCTGGGCCGCGTGCGAGACGTTGCCGCCCGTGCTCTCGAGCAGTGCGCGCACGTATCCGTCCTCGAAGCGCTCCAGCCAGGCGCGGCGGGCCTGCTTGAACGGCAGGTCGATGCGGGGCACGTCCGGCGCTGCTCGCGGGCGTGCGCCGCCGCCCGGCGCGAGGCGCGCCGGATCTGCGCCAGGTCGAGAGATTGCCACCGTCCGCTCGACGTGGTTGCGCAGCTCGCGCACGTTGCCCGGCCATGAGCGCGTGAGCAGCGCCGAGAGCATGGCGGCCGGCAGATCGCGCGAGCCCGTGAGCCGCTCGTAGAAGTGCCGCGCCAGGAGCGGGATATCGTCGCGCCGGGCGTGCAGCGGCGGCAGGTGCAGCTCGACGACGGCGAGCCGGTAGTACAGATCCTCGCGGAACAGTCCCTCGTTGACCGCCCGGGCGAGCGGACGGTTCGTCGCCGCGACGATGCGCACGTCGATGGGCCGCGGCACGTTCACGCCAATGGGCCGCACGGAGCGGGTCTCGATGGCCCGCAGCAGCTTCGACTGCAAGGCAATCGGCAGCTCGCCGATCTCATCGAGAAACAGCGTGCCCCCGTTCGCCTCCTCGAACAGACCGCGCCGCTCCGCCACCGCCCCGCTGAAGGCGCCGCGCGTGTGGCCGAACAGCTCGCTCTCGATGAGGCTTTCGGCGAAGGCGCCGCAGTCCACGGCCACGAACGGCCCGCGGGCGCGGCCCGAAGCCTCGTGGATCGCCTGGGCCACGATCTCCTTGCCGGTGCCGGTCTCCCCCTCGACGACCACCGTCGCGTCCAGGGGCGCCACCCGCTCGAGCACGGCATAGAGCCGGCGCATCTCGACGCTCGCGCCGACCACCGGTCCGAAGCCACACGCCGGGGAAAGCGGGATCTCGATGGCATCGTCGCCCAGCTCCACCCGGATCGCCGTGGCTCCGACGCGCAGCGTCGCGCCGCCGCACAGGTTGGCATCGCGCACGCTGACGCCGTCGACGTGCGTGCCGTTCGTGCTGCCCAGATCGACGATCCGCACCGAGTCCGGTCGCACCCGGATCTCGCAGTGCAGCCTGGAGACCGTGGGATCGCGCAGGCGCAGGTCGGCAGCGGCTACGGTGCCGATCCGGATGGTGCCGCGCGGCGCGCGGAACGACAGGCCGCGATCTGGCCCGTCCACGATGGCCAGCGCGACCGACCGCACCCGCACCGAGTCGCTTGACGCCGTGACCTGAGTCGGGAGGTCGTCGCTTTCCACGAGTTCCTCAAGGGTAGCAGACTCATGCAAGAACCGCACCCTGCGTCGCCGGCCCGCGCAGGGCGACGGACAAAGTCCGTCGCCGACTACGGGCTACTGGCTACAGGCTACGGGAAAACGGGGTCTTGGCTTCTCCCGTAGCCCGTAGCCCTTGGCCTTTTCCGACTTTGCCGGGACCCTGGCCAGTCTGCCTGCATGCTTAACCCGTCGCTTCCGATAGTCTAGACAACAGGAAGTGTCATCCCGATTGTCCGTCAACTCGATCTCGCCATCGAGCTCAAGGCCCGGAGCGACGTGGACGAGCGCGACGCCAAGGGCCTGCGCGCGCTGATGGCGGACCAGCCCGTGCGCCGGGCGATGATCGTGAGCCTCGATCGCGAGCCCCGCGTGCTTGCCGGCGGGATCGAGATCTGGCCCTGGCAGCTCTTCGTCCACCGTCTGTGGGCGGGCGAGCTGGTGTAGCTTCCCTATCCGCTCGACGTGCTATGTTTTCTCAGCCAAGCCGCGCCGGCATGCCAGGCCCGGGTCCTGGCGCGGCGAGAGGCCATCCGTAGGCGCCCGCATGCGTCCGGGAGACATCATCGCCGACAAGTACCGGATCGCGTCGATCCTGGGTCGCGGCCGGGGCTTGCTGGCCGAAGCGCTCCACCTCGAGCTCGAAGAGCGCGTGGTCCTGCGGATCTTGCCGCCGTCGTGCTGCACCGGGAAGAGCCTGAAGCGCTTTCGCCGCGAGCTCGAAACCCTGAAGAAGCTCAAAACCGAGCACGCCGCCCGCATCCTCGACGCGGGCACCCACGCCGACGGCTCCTTCTACCTGGCCTGCGAGCACCTGGAGGGCGCCGATCTCGAGGAGCACATCAGAGAGCGCGGCGCGCTGCCGCTGGGCGAGGCCGTGCTGCTGGCGCTTCAGGCGATGGACGCGGTGGCCGAGTGTCACAGCCACGGGATCGTGCTGCGCGAGATCAAGCCGTCCGACCTGTTCGTGACCCGGCGCAGCGGCGGCGCGCCGCTGCTCAAGCTGGTGGACTTCGGCACTGCGAAGACCATCCGGGAGGCCACGAAGGCCGACTCGACGAGCGGCACCGTGCTGGCCATCAACCCCTACTGTGCCCCGGAGATCATCAGCGGCGAGCGCCAACTCGACCACCGGACGGACGTCTGGGCGCTGGGCGCCATGTTCTACGTCATGCTCGGCGCCTGTCCGCCGTTCTTCGAGCAAGGCGCCAAGCTGCTCCTGGCGATCGCCAACGAGGCCCCGACCCCGCTCAGCCGTCTCAGGCCCGATCTCAAGTCGGACATCGACCGGGTCGTGGCTCGCGCGCTGGCCAAGAGCCCCCTGGCGCGCTTCTCCGACATGCACGCCTTCGCTCATGCCCTGCGCCCCCACGCCTCGGCGGAAGGGCAGGTGCTGATCGACCGGATCGGGCAGACCTGCCGGGCTTCGCCCGAGCCGCCGACCGTGCCGATGGTGGGCGCGGCGGCCAGGCTGCTGGCCAAGTGGCTGCCCGCCCCCAAGGTGCCGCAGCCCAAGCGGGGCCAGAGATCGGCAAGGCCGACGGCAAGAGGGCTGCCGCCGCCGACGGCGCCGCCCAGGCACGGCTCGGCGGGCTCCGCCCCCGCTTCCAGGCAGCGCGTCGACGAGCTCGATGATCTGCCCACCGTGCGCGCCTTCGGTGCTCCACGCAAGGCGCGGCTGGCGGCGGGCCGCGGCTCGGCAGGCTCCGGCCCCGATTCCGGCCAGCGAGCGGACGATCTCGATGATCTGCCCACCGTGGGTATGCCTGGTGGTGCAAGCAGGGTGCGGTCGGCGGCGGGCTCCTTGCCGGCCAAGCTGCGCATGCGTCCTGAGGCGAGCGACGATCTGCCTACTGTGATCGTCGGCGGCGACGCGGCGAGCGGGGCGCGGCCTGAGGCGCCGGCGAGCGGGCCGAGGCGGGACGAGGCGACCCCGAAGCCCGCGCCGGTGCCATCGCTGGCTCGCACCCTGCTCGGCCACCGGCACGAGATCGCCATCTGGGTGATCGGCGCCGCCCTCGTGCTGCTGCCGCTCGCCCTGGTCATCCGTCTCGTGGTTGGGGGGGGACAGCCGAATCCGGCGGCGGCGCACGTGCCGAGTGCCGGCAGCGTTGGCACGGCTCGGCCAGCCCCGCTCTCGACTCGCCGGCATGCTCCGCACGACGATCCGGAGGAGGATGAGAGGCCGCCGGACGATCGTCCCGGTACCGCGGCGCCGCCGGCACGGCGGCCCGGGCCGCCGGTCACCGGGGACTTCCCGACATCCCGGCGGCCGGCCGCGCCGGCCAATGCGACGGGCGGGCGGCGCGGCGCGCCCGGGCCGCCAAGCGGGCCGGCGACAGGCGAGCCTGCGCCGAGCGATGTTCCGGGAGAGACCAAGGGCGCCGGGTTTGGCACCGTGTCCGTGGTGGTCACGGGCGGCACGTGCGGCTTTACGGTCGACGACTCGGCCCGCGGCAGCGGCGCGCGGCTCCAGATCGATCTCCCGGCCGGCCCGCATCGCATCGGCTGCAGCCCCGGGGCCGGCCGAGCGACGCTGTCGCGCACCGTGACGGTCCGCCAGGGGACCACGAGCTTCGTGGCCTTCAGGATCGAGTGATCCGGCTAGCACTACTGCCGGAAACTTCGTTTCCGCGCTTCGCGCTCGCCGCTTCGCGTCGGGCAGTAGTGCTAGTTTTGTCCCCAGGGGTCGGGCTTGCCCCCTCTCGGCTCGCTTCGCGAGCCGATTCACCCCCGCGGGCGTCCGCTCTGCGGCCGCCCTAGGAGTCTGTCGGAGAAAAAACTAAGTGCGCGGAATTGTTCGGTTCCAGCGTCAGAGTAAAGTGAGCGATTTCGATAACTTGGACCATTTCGAGCACGCTTTCTCCGACACACTCCTAGCACTACTGCCGTCGAGGCCGGCCTTGGGGCTCGGTGCGGGCGCCGGCGAGCTGGCACCAGGCTGAGCGCTGCGCGCGCCGCGCGGCGCCGGGCCGGACACGCGGCCCGCGTCCGCACTGCCACGCGCGGCTCGCGCCGCGGTCGGGAGCCCCGCGGGGGCCGGCTCTGCGCCCTTGTCGCCGGCCGTTGCCCCGGCGTCGGCACCAGCGGTCTGCGCGGCCGACCGGCCTGGCGTCGGCGTGCGATCCGCTGCCGCGCCAGTGGCCACCTCCGCCGCCGGCGGCGGCGACGACTCCACCCCCCGTCCGCGAGCGGGCGAGCGCAGCGCCAGGAAGGCCGCGCCGGCCACCAGTGCCACGCCTGCCGCCAGCACAAGCCACGAGCGGGGGCCTGCCGGCAGGCGCAGTCGGATCTCCTGCCAGCCCCCGACCGTGGGCACCTCACGCTCGCGCCCCGGCGCCCCGGCAGGGGGCGGCGGGGGCCTGCCAGCGCGCGGCCGCCCTCCGGCAGGAGGAGGCAGCTCGCCTGGGCCGAGCGGAATCAGCTCGTTCGTGGCAAGCTCGACCAGCTCATCTTGCCCCGTTCTGACCGCGGGGCGGAAGTCCGGGCGGGATGGCCGTGACCTGGGCGACGCTGTCCCCGGCCCGCCCCGCCCCGAGGTGGGCGGCGTCGGCACGCCCCGCTGGGACACGGGGGGCGTGGGCGCGCCGCGCGCGGACGCGGGCGCCACGATGACGCCGGGCCCCGAGGTGGGAAGCCCGGCCTCCTCCAGCAGCGCCAGGAGCTGTGCGATCGCCTCGCCGGCCGCTTGGAAGCGGTCGGCGGCGTTGTGGGCCGTGCAGCGCAGGAACCACGCATCGAACTGCTCCGGCAGATGTGCCGCCTGCTCGCCGGCTCGCTCCCGCGGCGCGGCGCGCCGCCCGATGGCCACCGCGACCATCATGTCGGCCATCGACTCGGCGCTCCAGTAGTCGGATGGCTGCAAGCCCGTCAGCAGCTCCATGGCCACCATCCCGAGCCCGAAGACGTCCGTGGCCGGGCTGACCCCGCGGCTGATGGTGATGCCCCGCTCGGCCGCCAGCCCGCGCAGGGCCGAGCCGAGCTGCTCGGGCGCACAGTACGACGGCGTTCCTGCCCGCGTGGCCGTGGCCGCCGACTCGACCTCGAGCACCTTGGCGATACCGAAGTCGAGCACCTTGAGCGTCGGCCTCCCGCTGCCGTCGACCGACACGAAGATGTTCCCGGGCTTCAGATCCCGGTGGACGATGCCGGCCGCGTGCGCCGCATCGAGCACGCCGCCGAGCTGCCGCAGCAGCTCGCAAGCCAGCTCGACCGGCAGCGGGGCCCGCGCCCGGGCGAACCTCCCCAGCGTCTGACGCTCCAGCAGCTCCATGGCGATGTACGGCATCCCCTGCTGCTCGTCGACGCCGACGTCGAAGACATCGACGACGTTCGGGTGCGCGGCGATCTTGCCCGCGATGCGCGCCTCGGTCAGGAACTGCTCGACCAGCCGGGGGTGGTTGGCCAGATCGCCCAGCATCACCTTGAGGGCGCAGGCTCGGCCGGTGCCCAGGTGCTCGGCCGCGTAGACGGTGGCCATCCCGCCATGGCCGATCAGCCGCTCGACACGGTAACGCCCCCCCAGCACGTCGCCACTCGAAAGCGACATCGGATTCGTCCTACTGGACAACCCCTAGCCCGTAGCCCGCGCTGGAGCAACTGCGGCGCCTCCCCGGCGGCCTCGGTGGGTTGTAGGAAACCGTTCGATCTGCCCTGGGAAAGGCGGTGCACTGAGCGGGCACGGCGGCTCTCAGTGCTGCGAGTACAGCGACGAGCGCGGCCGTTTTGGTGGCGGCACAGGGATGTCTCCGCCCCGGCCCTGAGCCGGCGACCCGGGCCGCGACGCCGCGGCTGTGCCGGAGGCGGTTGTCGCGGCGCTGGCAGTGGCGGGAGCCGAACCGGCCGGCCCGGCGTCTCCCGTCCCAGCCCGAGCGGTCGGGGCCGAGCCCGGTGCCTCGCCGGCCGGCGACGCCTCGGCGGGCGCGGTGCCGGCGGCCCCATCGAAATCGAAGTCCGGCAACTGGAAATGCGTGGGATCCGAGGCGGAGCATCCACCGAGCGCCAGGGTCAGCCCGCCGCCAAGGAGGCGCCATGGCAGCCACAACCCCTTGAAGGGAGATCTCCGCATGTCCGTACGACTTGGCAACATGCGTGCCCGCGTAGCCCCCAACGCCTCGGGACTCACACAACCGTACAGAAGGACGGGGATTGTTGGCGCCGCCGCAGGCCGGAGCGTGCTCTGGGCGTGGCCGGCTGCGTCCGCGCGGACGCACCGTGGGCCAAGTGAGCGACGCCTCGGTGCGATCGCCGAGACGCACACTCTGTCCGCGCTCGGGCTAGTTCCGATCCCCCTCGCCCGTCCTCTCGTTCACCTGCCTCGTATGCGTTCACGCCTTCTCCCACCCGGCTCGTCAGGCGGGGCTGCGCGCATGAGCGCGCCCGGAGGCCCGGGCCGCAGCGTACTCCTGTACGCGAGGACCCGGGCCGAGGACGAAACCGACTCGGCGAGCCGTCGTCGCTGGCACGGAAATGCCGTGAACGGGTACCCTGCCTCAGGCCCAGCCGCAGCATGGTGTGCTGGAGCAACTGCGGCGCCTCGCCGGCGGCCTGTGCGCGACGGTGCAGGATGCGCGCTCTGCGCTGGCCAGGCCGTCGGGCCTGGCACGGGGAGTGCCGAACAGGATTGTGTTTTCGATGTGCTACTGGTAAAACCCTATGGTGATCTACTTCGCGCGTGCCATCGACGCCGAGCTTCTCGCCTGGGTCAATGCACCGGATCGGAAGCCCCTGGTGCTGCGCGGCGCACGGCAGACGGGCAAGACCGCTGCCGTCCGACAGCTCGGCCAGCAGTTTGATCTCTTCATCGAGCTCAACCTCGAACGCTACGAGGATCGGCGACTCGTTGACGCCTGCCGCTCGGCCGGCGAGCTGCTCGTGGCGCTCCAAGTGCGGCACAACGTCGCACGTTGCCCGCCCCGGACGCTGCTGTTCCTCGATGAAGTGCAGGAGAGCACCAACGCCGTGCAGTGGCTTCGCTTCCTGTACGAGGACCACCCCGAGCTGGCGGTCGTGGCCGCCGGCTCCCTCATGGAGGTGCGGCTCCAGGAGCGCGGCTTTTCCTTTCCCGTTGGCCGGGTGACATTCCGCTATCTGCATCCGTTCTCGTTCGGCGAGTTCCTGGCGGCGGTGGGCAAGGATGTGCTTGGCGCGCGCCTGCACGATGCGGCGGTCTCGCTGTGTCCCCTGCCGGCGTCGCTTCACGACGAGTCACTCGCGCTGCTGCGTGACTACCTGTTGGTCGGGGGCATGCCCGAGGCAGTCAGGCGCTGGGCGCTCGACCGCTCGCCCGTGGCCGTGCGGCAGGTACACGCCGATCTCGTCCAGGCCTTTGCCGAGGATCTCCACAAGTACCGGGGCGTTCGCGACCTCGCCTACCTGGAGGCCGCCTTCGACCACCTGCGCCACCACTACGGGCGGCGCTTCAAGTACGAGAGCTTCGCCCCTGGCTTCCCCTCCCACCAGATGAAGACCGCGCTCGGCCGGCTGGAGGGAGCGATGGTGTGCCGTCGGATCTGGCCCACCAGCTCGGTCTCGCTGCCGCTTCAGATCCGAGCGCGCGCGGCGCCCAAGCTCCTTCCCCTGGACGTGGGGCTCGCGCTCGCCTCCCTCGCTGTTCCCTTTCTGGATCTGCATTTGTCGCGGCTCGATGATCTGTTGGACGGGCGGGTCGCCGAGATCGTGGTCGGAAGCGAGTTGCTTGCGGGCCGCGTGCGGACCGACGAGCCGATCCTCTTCTGGGCGAGCGAGTCCGCCCGGGGCGCCGCCGAGATCGACTACCTTGCGGCGGGCGCGACCGGTCTGCTTCCGGTGGAGGTCAAGGCCGGGGCGGGAGGCTCCCTCAAGTCGCTGCACCAGTTCCTGTGGCGTTCGGGGCTGAAGGCTGGCGTCCGCCTCTACTCCGGCCCACTGGCCGATGAGCGCCTCCAGGTTGCCATGCCCGGCGGCACGCTGTGCTACCGGCTGGTTTCTCTCCCTCTGTACCTGGCAGCCATCGTCCCCGAGCTCGACCTGCGCGGCCCGCAGGGTTGAGCTGTGCCGGATTCACCCCTGGGTTGCGGGCGAGGCCCGCGCTAGGCTAACCTTCGGCCCGATGACGGAGCGCGGGACGGTGGGCGCGGCGCTGGTGCTGCTCGCGACGAGCATCGCGGCGCCGGCCCGCGGCCAGGATGGCGAGCAGGGGCCGGCGGCCGGGGGCGTTCCCGCGCAAACGGTCGAGCGGGCCGCGGCGCTGTTCGAGCGCGGGCTGGCCGACATGCTCGCGAAGCGCTTCGCGAGCGGCTGTCCCACGCTCGCGGCGAGCTATCGCACCAATCCCTTGCCGGGAACGTTGTTCACGCTGGCCGAGTGCTACGCGTACTGGAAGCGGCCTGCCACCGCGATGCCGCTGTACCGGGACTTCTTGAGCCGCGTGGCATCGATGGAGCCCAAGCAGCAGGACAAGCAGGCAGAGCGAGTCCAGGTGGCCCGCTCGCAGCTCGCGGCGCTGGAGGGACGCGTGGCCTGGCTCACCATCAGCCCGGCGTCCGAGCTCCCTGACGGGAGCGTCGTGCTGCTGGACGGCATCCCCGTCGCCCCCTCGCTCCTGGGCGAGCCGCTGGCCGTGGATCCGGGTCGAAGGCGCGTGCGCGCCGA
>JACQWT010000408.1 GCA_016209145.1 Deltaproteobacteria bacterium
CGCGGCGGTGGGCAGATCCACCGGCCGGTTCAGGGCCACGATGCCCCCGAAGGCGCTCACGGGATCGCCGTCGCGCGCGAGCCGGTACGCTTCGCACAGCTCGCTCGCGACGGCCAGGCCGCAGGGGTTGGTGTGCTTGATCACCGCAGCCGCCGGCTCCTCGTGCTCGCGTACGGCATCAAGTGCGGCTTGTACGTCCACGAGATTGTTGAAGCTCAGCTCCTTGTCGCCGGCATCAGCCGACTGGGCGCCGCCCAGGGGCAGCCCTGCGCCGCGCTCCCGATACCAGGCCGCGCGCTGGTGCGGGTTCTCGCCGTAGCGCAGGGTCGAGATCCGCTCGAAGGCCAGGGTCAAGTGCTCGGGGAACCCGGGGCCGCCGGCCCCGGCGCCGCCCGCGCCGGCCGATCCACTAGGTCCGAGAATCGTCGCGCCGCGCGACGATTCTCGGCTGCGCGAAGCGCCCGAGACGGGCGTCGGGGTAGGGGCCCCGACGCCGAGGCAGCCGGCAGCGTGATACTTCTGGTCGGCCGGCAACCGCAGCCCTGGCGCCTCCGCCCGGGGTTCGTGGGGGAACGCGAAGGCGTGAACGCCGGCGTTCGCGGCCTGGGTTGCGGGCGAAGCCCGCGCCATGAGGTAGCCGGCAATCGCGCCGTCGTAGGCAGCCGTGCGCGCGAACGCCTTGGCGGCCAGCATGGCGCGCGTCTCGGCGCCCACGGCGCCCGTGCGCTCGATCTCGGCGAGCACGCCGGCGTAGTCGGCCGGATCGCACACCACGGCCACGCGCGCGTGGTTCTTGGCCGCCGCGCGCAGCATGGCCGGGCCGCCCACGTCGATCTCCTCGATGATCTGCTCGGCCGTGGCGTCCGTCCGGGCGGCTGTCTGCTCGAAGGGGTAGAGGCTCACCACCACGAGATCGATGGGCCGCGCGCCGAGCCGGTCGAGATCGGCGTCGTCCACGCCGGCGCGGGCCAGGATCCCGCCGTGCACCCTCGGGTGCAGCGTCTTGACGCGGCCGTCCATCAGCTCGGGTGAGCCCGTGTAGTCCTCGACCGCGAGCGCCGGCACCTGCTCGGAGCGCAGGAGCCGAAGCGTTCCGCCCGTCGAGAGGATCTCCACGCCGCGCTGGGCGAGGGCCCGGGCAAAGGCCACGATGCCGGTCTTGTCGTGAACGGAAATGAGCGCGCGCCGAATCATGGTCGGGGTGCCTATCGCGGTCCCGGGCCGGGCGCCAGTGTCGTGACCGCACCCCAGTGTGCTATTTTGGGCCCATGAGAATGCACATCATTCTCGACGACGCCTGGGCCCGCAGCATCGACCGCGTGGCGGGACCGCGTGGCCGGAGCCGGTTTGTCCGCGAGGCCATCCGTGTCGCGCTCGACCAGGCCCAGCGTTGGGAGCTCATCCGCAAAGCCGCCGGCGCGATCGGCGACCGCGGCCATGAGTGGAACGACGATCCTGCAGCATGGGTGCGAGCCCAGCGCCGCGGCGACCGGCGCCGCGGTGGCCTTCTCTCACGGCGCCACGCTGGCCACCGGCAACCCCACTGACTTCCCCATGCCTGACATTGAGGTCGAACACTGGCCCGTGGGGTGCTAGGACGCCGAAAGCCATGACAAGCCCAGCTTCTGCCACCGTCACTCAAGGGGCCATGCGCACGCCCGATGGCGTCGTGCTGCCGCTCGCCCGCACTGACGTCTGCGCGCGCATCGCCGGCCCGATCGCCGACGTCCAGATCCGCCAGCGCTTCGAGAACAAGGCCGCCGAGCCGATCGAGGCCATCTACGAGTTCCCGCTGCCGCCGGACGCCTCCGTCTATCACATGGAGTTTCGCATCGCCGAGCGCGTGGTGCGCGCGGTGGTCAAGGAGAAGGAGCAGGCCCGGCGCGACTACGAGCGGGCGCGGCGCGAGGGCCGGAGCGCGACGCTGCTCGAGCAGGACCGGCCGAGCCTGTTCACTCTCTCGGTGGCCAACGTGCCTCCGGGCGCCTCGATCGAGGTCGTCCTGAAGTACCAGGAGGTGCTCGGCTACGACGACGGCGAGTGGCGCTTCGTCTTCCCCATGGTGGCGCCGGAGCGCTACCGCGCGCTCGCACCGGGCGAGGTCCCCGCGGGGAAGGCGGCACCCAAGCTCACTCCGCCACGCGTCCCGACCGGCGAGCGGGCCGGCGACGTGTCGATGGAGGTGGAGCTCTGCGCCGCGGGCGGCGTCGAGTCGCTGCGCTGCGCCACGCACTTGGTCGAGGTGGAGCCGATCGAGCGGGGCGGCCAGCGCGTGCTCCTGCGCCCGGGCGAGTCGATCGCCAATCGCGACTTCGTGCTGACCTTTCGCGCCGCCGCGGCGGGCGTGCGGCCGCTCGTGCGCTTCGCGCGAGAGGCGGGCGAATCGGGCACCTTCCTGCTCGTTGTCACCCCCCCGGCCGAGTCGCCCGGCATCGAGCGCACGGAGAAGGTAGGCTCGGGCGGCGAGCTGCAGGCCCTGCGCTGCGGCAACTGCGGCGGAACCGTCACCGACCTCGCGGCGATCAAAGAGATCCCCGGCCTGGGAACGGTCGTGCCCTGCCCGTACTGCGGGGCCGTGCTCGCCCCCGGCACCGCGCGGGTGGCGCGGGCCTCGCGGCCGCGCGACGTCACCATCCTCGTCGATCGCTCGGCCTCGATGCGCGGCTCGCTCGAACCGGCGCGCCGGGCGGTGCGAGCCCTGCTCGAGGCACTGGCTCCTGGCGACGCGGTGCAGGTCATCGCCTTCGACCACGAGCGGGACGCCTTCGACGGCGACGGCACGCAGTACGTGGCTGTTGTCCCGGAGCTCGTCGCCCGCATCGACGCCTTCCTCGCCGAGCTGGCTCCGCGGGGAGGCACCGAGCTGGAGATCGCGCTGGAGCGCGCGGCCAAGCTCCCGGCGCGGGAGGGGCGCACGCCGGTCGTGGTGCTCGTGACCGACGGCGCCGTGGGCAACGAGGGCCGCCTGCTGCGCCGGGCCCCGGAGATCCTCGGCGCGAGCCGGCGGCTCTTCGTGCTGGGCCTGGGGCCGGCCGTGGATCGGCGCCTGGTGGAGCGGCTCGCGCGCGCCTGCGGCGGCGCCTCCGACCTGCTCTCGCCGCGCGAGGATCCCGGGCCGGTGGTCGAGCGCTTCGCCCGCCGGGTGCGCGACGGCGGGCCCGTGCTGACGGGGCTCTCTCTCGGCTGGGAAGGCGCGGCGAGCGCCGACGTCTACCCGAGCCCGATCCCGGATCTGTTCGGCGGGCAGCCGTTCCGGGTCCTCGGCCGGTTCGATGGCCGCGGCCCGAGCCGGCTCGTGCTGACCGGCGCGAGCGCGGACGGCCGTCCCTTCCGCCAGGAGATCGAGGTCGATCTGCCGGAGGAGTGCAGCGACACCCCCGGCCTGGAGCGGCTGTGGGCGCGTAGTCGTATCGAGGCGCTGCTCGGGCGAGCCGAGCGCGAGCCGGGCCAGACGAAGAGAATTCGGGAGCAGGTGCTCGCGCTTGCCCTGCGCCATGCCCTTCTCAGTCCCTACACCTCGCTCGTGGCCGAGGACAGCGAGGTCGTCGGTGACGGCCGGCCGCGCCGGGTCGAGGTGGCGGCGGCGGAGCTGGACGAGGGCGAGCAGTTGGCCCCGCAGGCTGCGCCTGCCGCGGAGCCGGGACCCTGGCGTGGCATGCCGACGCCATGCGCTGCGCCGGGCGCGGCGCCGCCGCCGGCGCCACTTCCCTGCCCCGCGCCGGCGGCCTTCGCACCCCCACCATGCCCCGGGGCGCCCCCACCGCCGGTCGCGCCGGCAGCGGCCGCGGGCCCGCTCGCGTGGGACGAGATCGCACCTGCTCCGGCATGCGCGCCCGCTCCACCACCGCCGGGCCTGCTGCACGCGGTCGGCATGGCCGCACGGCGGGTCTTCGACGGAGTCTTCGAGGACGCCCTGGGTAGGACGGCCCCCGAGCCCGGCCCTCCGCCGCACGTTTGCCTTTCGCCAGCCTTCTCACCGCCGCTCCCACCATTCGCCCAGCAGATCCCGATCGAGGCTCCCGGCTCGGATGCCTACGACAAGGAGGAGCTGCGCTGGCTCAAGAAGCGCCGCACCGGCGAGCTCGACCTGGTGTTCCTGGTCGACGAAACTGGCAGCATGGGGCCCTACATCGGCGAGGTCAAGGCGCGGCTGCTCGATCTCGTGAAGGCGCTGCGGGCCTCGCCGCTGTGCCGCAGCCTGCGCCTCGGGCTCGTCACCTACCGCGACCATCCGCCCCAGGATCGCACGTACGCGAGTCGCGCCGTCGAGCTGACCGACGACATCGCGCTCATCGAGAAGGAGGTCCGGTCGCTGCAAGCCTCGGGCGGTGGCGATGGCCCCGAGTCCGTGACCGACGGGCTCTTCGACGTCGTGCGCCTGGGCTGGCGGCAGGCCGCCGCGCGCGCCGTGGTCTGGTTCGGCGACGCGCCGCCACACGGCGTGGAGCCCGTCGGCGACGCCTTTCCCCAGGGCTGCCCCTGCGGTAACCACTGGTACGCCCAGGCCGAGAGCTGCCGCGAGATGGGCGTCGCCATCTACGCGGTCGGCTGCCGGCCCGCCATCCTGGGCTACGCCGGCGCCGAAGATGTCTTCCGCACCGTGGCGCGCACGACCCGCGGCACCTACCTGCCGCTCACGCGCGCCGAGCTGCTCGTGCCGCTCATCGCCGGAGCGGCCGCCACCGAGCTCGACAAGCAGCGGATCGACGAGAAGCTCGCCGACGTGCTCGCCGCGCACGCCGAAGCGCTCGGGCGCACCGACGAGCCCGAGCGCATTCGCTGGCTCGCCGACGTGCTGCGCGCCGACGGGGTCCGGCCCCGGACAATGGACTACGACCCCGACTGCCCGGCACCCGCTCCCTTGCGCTTCCGGTACATCAGCGCCGCGGACGTGGAGGCATCGCTCGACCGGCTCCGGCTCACCGGCCGGACGAGCCTGTAGGCGTTGACCGGAGTTCTGGCGAACGACGACTCGCCGTGCGCCCACCACGCGTGCTAGCCTCTTCGTCGATGGCTTGGCACGAGCACGTCGCCGTGGACCCCCAGATTTGCCACGGCAAGCCCTGCATCAAGGGTACCCGGATCATGGTGTCGGTCGTGCTCGACTACCTGGCGGCAGGCGAGAGCGTGGACGAGATCCTGCGCCACTGCCCGACGCTCCGACGCGATGACATCCGCGCCGCGGTGGCCTACGCGGCGTGGCTCGCCCGCGAGGAAGAAGAGCACCCGCTGCATACGGGAACCGGAGAGTGAGGTTCAAGGTCGACGAGAACCTGCCGTCAGAGCTCGTCGAGGTTCTCCGCCAAGGGGGGCACGACGCGGCGAGCGCGCACACGCGTCGATCCATCCGATCGTGCCGCCAGATCCGGCACACGGTGTCCTGGCGAACGCCAGGGTGCTCGGCCTACGCCGCCGGCTGCTCGCCCGGCCCGCTCACCCGGCGCCGGCAGAGGCGCATACCGAGCCGCTGACCTTGACCGAGACGCCGAGCAGGTCGGGAAGCGTGCTCGCCGCTTCATCGCGCGCCAACGCAACTCGGAATCGCTGCAGCTCCTCGGCTCGTATGGAATCCAACGGCGGCGCAAACACGGCGTGCGCTCCCTTCCTTTCCTCTGCGGCGCCCGCGGCTGCCCCAGCCCCTCGCGCCCGCGGCCGCGGCGCCTACGGCGCCGGCCCCGGCACCGCCCAGGGCACGAGCAGCCCCCCGGCCCGCTGCCAGCCCACCCGCAGCAACCAGGAGCGCGGCTCCACGCCCACCGGCCCGCCAGGGTCCCAGACCGCGCCCGCGCGCACCGGCCGGCTCCAGCCGGCGAAGTAGGGCGCGCTCGAGAACGGGTCGGCGCCCAGCGGCCGGACCCGCCCGTGCCCGCCGTGCCCGCCGCGCCCGCCCCGCCCGTCGCGTGCCACGGCATGCCTGAGGTGGTTGTTGAGCACGTAGAGCAGCGCCGCGCGCGTCTTCCGCGGGCTCGTCAGCGCCCTGGCATGGTAGCGGTCCGCGAACACCTTGCCGCGCCGGCCCAGCAGCCGGTTCAGCGCGCGCGCCAGCCGCACCGCCAGCCCCTGCACGCCCCGGCCGAGCGCCCGCCATGGTCGCGGTCCGCGCACACCTTGCCGCGCCGGCCCAGCAGCCGGTTCAGCGCGCGCGCCAGCCGCACCGCCAGCCCCTGCACGCCCCGGCCGAGCGCCCGCCGGTCGCTGGCCTCGCACAGCAGGTGCAGGTGGTAGTCCTGCACCGAGTAGTGCACCAGCCGCAGCCCGAAGCGCGCGGCACCCGCACCGAGTGCCTTTCGGATCGCCTCGAAGCGCGGCCGCAGCCGCAGCCGACCCACGGCGCGCTCGATGCGCAGGGTGACGTGCACTGGCTGCCGGCCGTCGTGCGCGGGCCGACGCAGGTGGGAGACGAGCGACCGCGGGCCCTTGGGCTTGCGCCCTGCCCCGGGCCGCGCGCCGCCGTGGCGGCGGAAAGCCAGCACCCCCTGGCCCCGAGGCTGGTGGGCACGAATCTGGCCGGGGCGGCCTGGACCGCCGCCAGGATGGCGGCCGGGACGGCCGGGGCAGCGCGCAGGCAACTTCTCGCGGGACGCGGCGCGGCTCATGATTTTGATTTAGCACTAATTTGAGGCTTGTTGAGGGGCACCGTGGCAATTCACTTCGTTTTCGCCTGGGTGATGGACGGGCCCGGAAGCCGGGACCCGGTGCTGGACGGGCCCGGAAGCCGGGACCCGGGATCGAGCGGGGCCGCCGGCCGCTGCCCCACGCGCCGCCGCCGGTCAGAACCGGCCCCGCAGACCGATGCCGGCGGCGTCCAGGCAGGGCTCCAGGCCGAGCACGGCGCTGGCCGGCCCGTCGCCAGGAGGGGCCTGCGAGCCGCCGACCAGCAGCGTGACCACCCCCACGGCGGCCCCGAGGCCGGCCACCACCCCTGACGCTCGGCAGGAGTTGACCGCTTCTACTCGTCAGAAGTTGACCACGTGCCGATCGGCCCACGGGGTGGTGTTCGGGATCGTGTTCTTCGTGCTGATCAACACGTGAGGTAGAGCTTCTTCCGGCGTCTGCTTCG
>JACQWT010000409.1 GCA_016209145.1 Deltaproteobacteria bacterium
GCGCGGAAATGCCGTGAACGGTTACGCCTTTTCTCATTCGTTTCCTCGCTAAGCGGCCAGGCGACCGGCGCGAGCACCGAGCGCCGCGCAACGATGCCTGGCATGGATCGCGGCTGTCAAGATGACGGCCGAGCGGCCGTGTGTATTCACTGGCTTGGGGCCACTTGCGCCGGCGCCCGCGCCCGGCCAGGCTTGGCGCATGCGACGCGCCCGGTGGCCCCGGCCTGCAATCGCCGTGCTCGCGACGCTGGTCGGCCTGTGTCTGGGCTGGCTGGTAGCCGAGGCGACGCGGGGGGCGGGAGGGCGCGATGGCGACACGCCGACGGCCGAGCCGGCCCGGCCGCGCGTCCTGATTGACGCGGGAGCCGTGCGGCTGCTCGGCGATGCCTCCCTGGAGCTTCGGCCCCTTGCCCCGCCGCGGCTCGAGTAGGCGCCGGGCAGAAAATGCGAGACAGCGATGCCGGGAGCCGCTAAAAAGATGCTTCTCGATCCCCGGGGCTGTAGCTCAACTGGGAGAGCGCATGACTGGCAGTCATGAGGTCAGGGGTTCAAGTCCCCTCAGCTCCACCGCCCCCGCGACCCGCTATGGCCGGCGGCGCGGCCGCCGCCACAGCCGGCGCCCCAACTCGGCGGAGCCCAGCACGAAGACCACCGCCGCGGTGCCGATGGCCACGAAGGCCGGGCTCGTCGGCTGCCGCGCCGCGTCGCCCAGGAAGCTGTAGAGCAGCGCCCCGGGCAGCAGACCGGCCGCGGTGCCGCCCATGAAGCCCGGCCAGGAGACGCCGGCAACGCCGGAGGCGTAGCTCACGGCGGTGTAGTGCACCGGCAGGGCGCGCAAGACGAACACCGTCACGGCTCCGCGCCGCCGGGCGAGAAGGCCCACGATGCGCCGCGCCCGCTCGCGGCGGGCGAGCAGCGCCTCGACCCAGGGGCGCGCCGCCGTGCGCCCGAGCAGGTAGCAGAAGGCCGCGCTGGCGAGATCGCCCACCGCGGCCAGGCCCATGCCCAGCCAGGGGCCGAACAGCAGCCCGCCGGCGACCAGACCCCACATGCGGGGCAACCAAAGCAGCTCGAGGGCGAAGACCACCGCGACGTAGGACGCCATGACGGCGACGCCCGGTCGACCCGAGTGCTCCAGGGCGAAGCGGCGCACCGCGCCGAGATCGATCCAGCCGCAGAGCAGGCTGGCAATGCCGAGCGCCAGGCTTGCGGCCAGCACCAGGACGAGGGCGAGCACGCGTACCGGGAGCCGCGGCCGTCCCGTGCTGCCGTCGTGCTGGAGGTTGAGCCGTTCTGCCATTGCGCGTACGCTCCATACATTAGGGGCCGATGGACGAGATTACCCAACTGGCCTCCGGTGCCGTTGTTCTGAGCCGGTACCGGCTCGAGCGCGAGCTCGCGCGCGGCGGCATGGGCTCGGTCTGGGCCGGCCATGACCAGAAGCTGCGCCGTCCGGTAGCCATCAAGCTGATGCGTCCGGAGGCGTGGGTCAGCTCCCCGGACGCGCGCGCGCGCTTCGAGCGGGAGGCGATGGCCGTGGCTCAGCTCCAGTGCCCGCACGTCGTGCAGATCTACGACTACGGCGTGGAGCGGAGCACGCCTCTTATCGTGATGGAGCTGCTCGAAGGCGAGGACCTGCGTCAGCGGCTGCAGCGGCGCCGGCGCCTGACGCTCGACGCGACGGCGGCGATCATGGGGCAGGCGGCCAAGGCCCTGAGCGAGGCCCATGCCGCGGGCATCGTCCACCGCGATCTCAAGCCGGGCAACCTCTTCCTGGCGCGCGGGCGTCACGATGAAGTGGTCAAGGTGCTCGACTTCGGCGTGGCCAAGGCCGATCTCGCGGCCGACCACGCCAAGGAGGACACCAAGCAGGGCGCGATCCTCGGCACGCCGCAGTACATGAGCCCCGAGCAGGCGCGCGGGGCGGCCAACATCGACCACCGGGCGGATCTGTGGTCGCTCGGCGTCATCGTCTACCAGTGCCTGACCGGAAGGCTGCCGTTTCTCGGCGAGTCGGCCGCTGACGTGATCGTCAAGATCTGCACCGAGCCGGCGCCGCCGCCGAGCAGCATCGTGCCCGATCTTCCGCCCGACGTAGATGCCTTCTTCCACAAGGCTCTGGCGCGTGCTCCGCACGAGCGCTTCGGCTCCGCGCGCGAGATGGCCGCGGCCTTCGCGCGGGTATCTCCGCTGAGCTTCCCCTCGCTGAACATGCCCGAGCCGCGCCCCGACATCGCGGCCGCCTTGGAGGAGGCCAAGAGCGCCGTCATGCGGGCTCCGGTGCGCGAGATGCCGCCGGTGCCCGCGCCGCAGGACTCGGGCATTGCCATGGCCTCTCCCGAGGAGCTGGGCCTGGACTTGGAGCCGCTCGGGTTGTTCGGCCTGGCGCCTCCGCCGGCCGGGAACGCGCCGGAGCCGGACTGCGCGTCGCCCTCGCACCCCTCCGGCGCCCTGGGCAGCGGCTCGCTCTCGGCCAGCTCGCTCTTCGACGGGATGCCGCCCGAGCCCAAGCCGGGCTCGGTGCGGCGCCGCGCCCTGATTGTGCTCGGCGCCGTGGGCGCGCTGGGGATCGGAGCCGCGGCGGCGCTGCTGGGCCTGGGCAGGCCCGGTTCGCTCAAGGAGCCGGCGGTCCAGACGGCCGCCGTCGCGGCCCCGGCGGGCACGGCGCCTGCGGCCTCGGCCGGCCGGGGCGCCGGCGGCGAGGAGGAGGAAGAGCCGGCCGAGGAAGAGGCGCCGGTCGCGGGCGCGGCGGAGGCCGGGGCTGACGCCGGGCCGCTGGCGCGCGGGACGACCGGGCTTGCCGGGGGCGTGTCCGCGGCCCGGCCACTCGGAGGGCCGTGGCCGCCGGCCACGCTGCCGCCCGCCGGGCCGCCCGCCCCTCCCGCGTCTGCCGGCGCCAAGCCGCCGAGCCAGCCTACCGCCGCGCCGGCCGCCAGCGGGCCGAGGGGCAGTGACCCGTTCAGCGACCGGTTTTGAGCCCTCGTGCCGAAGTTCGCACCTGGCGCCGTGCGTGCTATGTTCACGCCATGGTGCGACGTGTGCGATGGATGGCGCTCCTCGGCTGCCTGGGTCTTGTCCTGCTCGTGAGCGCTGCCCCGGCTTTCGCGCAGCAAGGCCCCAGCGCCGCCGACCGGGCGGCGGCCCAGGCCCTGTTCGATGAGGCGCGCGACCTCAAGGGCAAGGAGCGCTACGAGGAGGCCTGCCCCAAGTTCGAGGAGAGCTACCGGCTCGATCCGGCGATCGGCACCCAGGGAAACCTCGCCGACTGCTACGAGAAGATCGGCAAGACCGCCAGCGCGTGGATCCACTACCTCGAGGTGGCCGCCGCCTCGTCCAAGGCCGGCCAGGAAGACCGGGCCAAGATCGCCAAGGAGCGCGCGGCCGGGCTCGAGCCCAAGCTGTCGCGGCTGCGCATCGCGGTGCGGGGCGCCGTCCAGGGGCTGGAGGTCAAGCGCAACGGGGTCATGGTGCGGCAGGCGCTCTGGGGCACGGCCGTGCCGGTGGACCCGGGCACCTACGAGATCACGGCGGCCGCGCCCGGACGCAAGCCGTGGCACGACACGGTCACGGTGGGGGCCGACGCCGATCGCCAGGAGATCACCGTACCGGCGCTCGAAGTTGGAGGCGAGGAGCCGGCCGGTCCGGGTCCGGTTGGCCCGCCCGTTGAGCCCGGCGGGCCGGGGCCGAAGCCCGGTCCCTTCCTCGGCGACGAGCCTGCGCCCGAGACGAGCGACGGCACGTCGCTCAAGATCGTGGGACTCATCGCCGGCGGCGTGGGCCTGGCCGGCGTGGGCGTCGGCGTCTACTTCGCCGTCGATTCCTACGCGAAGTACCAGGACTCGCTCAAGTACTGCACGGGCAAGGAGCCGAGCCTCAAGTGCTACGAGACGCCAGTCTGCCCGAAGGGGATCTACCCGTGCCCGGGCATGACGTTGCAGCGCCAGAGCCAGGATGCGAAGACGGCGGCGCTCGTGCTGATCCCCATCGGCGGCGCCATGACGATTACCGGCGCCATTCTGAGCATAATGGGCTTCGTCCAGGCTGGCGGCGCGTCGTCCACTTCCGCGGCCCAGGAGCCGAGCAAGAACGAGGAAGAAGAGGAAGAGAAGAGGCCCAGCGACAGCGAGGAGGACATCTCCCGGCTCAGTGTGCTGCCCTGGCTTGCGCCGTCCGAGGCGGGCCTGACGCTCACGGGCAGCTTCTGATTTTCCCTACAGCCCCATCAGCCGCGCGAGGTAGTACTTCATCGTCTCGCTCGTGCCGGCGCCGATGCGGAACAGGCGCGCGTCGCGCCACGCTCGGGCGATGGGGTAGTCCTCGGTGTAGCCCCAGCCCCCGTGGAACTGGAGGCACTGGTCCATGACCTCGCTCACGACGTCGCCGACCAGCACCTTGGCCATGCTGACGAGCTTGACGGTCTCGAACGAGACCGGGCCTTTCTTCACGTGGTGCTCCTCGTTGTAGCGGTCGGCGCACTGGTAGAGCAGGGCCTTGGCCGCCTCGTACTTGATGTACAAGTCGACGAAGCGGTGCTGCCAGATCTCCCGCTTGATGATCGGCTTGCCGAAGGCCACGCGCTCGCGGCCGTAGTCCACCGAGTAGCCGAGGGCGATGTGGGCCCCCGCCAGGGCGCTGGCGCCGCCGATCAGCCGCTCGCTCTGGAAGCTCTGCATCAGATACATGAAGCCCTGGTCGGGCTCGCCGAGCAGGTAGCGCTTCGGCACGCGCACGTCCTCGAGGAATAGCTCGGCCGTGTCGGAGGACCAGTTGCCCACCTTCTCGAGCTTGCGGCCCACGCTGAAGCCCCGCAGGTCGGTCGGCACGAGGAAGAAGGTGCAGCCGTGGGCGCCGCGCTCCGGCGAGGTCTTGGCGAGCAGCGTGACGAAGCTCGCCCTACTACCGTTGGTGATGAAGGTCTTCTGGCCGGACAGGACGTAGTCGTCGCCGTCGCGCCGGGCCACGGTGCGGATGGCGGCGACGTCGCTGCCGGCGCCTGGCTCGGTGATGGCCAGGGCGGCGACCCTCTCGCCCGCCAGGGCCGGCACCAGGAACTCGTCGATCTGCTCCCTGGTGCCGAGGTCGTCGATCACCGGCGTGGCAATGTCGCTCTGCACCAGCAGGCCCATGGTCACGCCCGCCGCCCGGCAGCGCGGCAGCTCCTCGGCCTTGACCACGCTGTACCAGTAGTCGCCGCCGGAGCCGCCGTGCTCGACCGAGTAGTGGGCGCCGATGATGCCGAGCTCGCCCGCGCGCTTGAACACCTCGTTGGGGAAGCAGCCGGCCTCTTCCCACTCATCCACGTGCGGCGCGAGCTCCTTCTCGGCAAACGCCCGGACCATCGCGCGGAAGTGATCGTGCTCCTCGGTGTACGGCTGCCACATGGGATGGGCTCTACCAGACGGGACCGCGCCGGTCTAGCCTGCGACCGATGCGGCTGCTCCTGCTCTCGCGCAACGCCTTCCTCTACTCGACCGGCCGGCTGGTGCGCGCGGCGCGCGCGCGGGGGCACGACGTCGAGGTGATCGATCCGCTCGAGCTCCAGATCGCCGTGCTGCGCCGCCGGCCGGCGCTGCTGCGCGGCGGGCGGCGGCTGGGGCGCTTTGACGCCGTCATCCCGCGTATCGGGGTCAGCATCACTCGCTACGGCATGGAAGTGGTGAGCCAGCTCGAGCTCGCCGGGACGGTCGCCCTGAACGGCGCCGAGGCCATCGGCTGCTCGCGCGACAAGCTGCGCGCGCTGCAGCTTCTCGTCTCGAGCGGCATCCGCGTGCCCCGCACCGTGTGCACCCGCTCGCTCGCCGGCCTCGACGGAGCGCTCGCGCTCGTGGGCGGCTGCCCGGTGGTGGTCAAGCTCCAGCAGGGCGCCCAGGGCATCGGGACGATGATCGCGGACACGCCCCAGGCCCTGCGCGGCTTGATCGAGACCCTCTGGGCCATGGGGCAGGAGATCGTGCTCCAACAGTACGTCGGCGAGGCGGCGGGTAACGATCTGCGGGCCCTCGTGGTGGGCGGCAGCGTGGTCGCGGCCATGCGCCGCGTGGCCCGTCCGGGCGAGTTTCGCTCCAACCTGCACCGCGGCGGCACCGGCGATCCCGTGCAACTGCCCCCCCGCTACCGCCGCTGCGCGATCGCGGCGGCCGGCCTCGTCGGGCTGGAGGTGGCGGGCGTGGACATGCTGGAGACGCCGAACGGTCCTCTGGTCGTGGAGCTCAACAGCTCGCCCGGCCTGGAGGGGATCGAGCGGGCCAGCAACGTGGACGTGGCTGCCGCGGTGATCGCCCTGGCCGAGGAGCTCGTGGCGCCGGCGCGCCGCGGGCGGCGACGCGCCAGGGGAGCCAGGTCGTGAGCGGCCGAACCGGGCTGCGCCTCGAGCGGCGCGCCTGCCGCACGGCGGCAGGGGCGGCGGCGGAGATCCTGGTCGCCACGATCGATCGGCCCGAGGCCCGCGGCGCCCTGAGCCGCGAGCTGTGCGAGGCTCTGGCGCGCGCGGTCGAGAATGGCGGCCGGGACGAGGGGCTACGCGCCATCGTCGTCGCTGCGACCGGGAGCGAGATCTTCTGCGCGGGCGGGGACCTGAAGCAGTTCGCGGAGCTCGACAAGGGCGCGCCGGGGGCGCGGCAGGTGGTCGAGATGGGCCGGCTTCTCGCCTGCGTGGAGGAGTGCGAGCTGCCCGTGATCGCCGCCGTCTCGGGTGACGCGCTGGGCGGCGGAGCAGAGCTGCTCATGCTGTTCGATCTCGTGGTCGTCGAGCGGCACGCGACCATCCAGTTCCGCCACGCCCTCATGGGCCTGGCGCCCGCCTGGGGCGCCACGACGCGGCTCCTGGAGCGTGTCGGCGCAAGCTGGGCCGCCCTGCTCCTGCTCGCCGCCCGGCCGGTTGGGGCCGCCGAGGCCGTGGCGATGGGGCTCGCGGCCGACGTCGTGGATCGCGGACAGGCGCTCGCTCGGGCGCTGGAGATTGCCGCCGAGATCGGCCGTTCGCCGCGCGACGGTGTGGCCGCGGTCAAGCGTTCGCTCTTGGCGGTACGCCGGGCGCGGCGCGCCGATGCGCTGGAGCGGGAGGCCGAGGTGTTCCTGGGGGCCTGGGGGTCGAGCGGCCATCGCCGGGCCATGGCTGCCTTCCGCCGCCGGGCGCGGCGCCGGTGAAGCGCCGCCGCGCGGCGAAACAGGCGCGGCGCAGGCCGGCCCGCGCGATCACGAAGCCGATGCTCGCCGCGTGCCACGGCCGCAAGCCGCTCGGCTGGCCGCAGTAGACGGGGCGCACGGGCACCTCGACGACACGCAGGCCGGCGCGCGCCGCCGCGGCGATGAGGTCGTTGGGATAGCCATAGCCGCGCCACAGCAATGACAGATCGAGGCGATCCAGGGCCGCGGCAGCGAGCGCCGTGTAGCCGCACTGGCTGTCGCGCACTCTGACCCCCGTGGCCAGGCTCGTCAGCGCCGAGAGCACAATCGTACCGAGCAGGCGCCGGGGCGCGAGCGTGCTCCAGAGCAACGCGTAGCCGAGCCGGTTGCCCTTGACGTAGTCGGCCTGCCCCCACGCGACCGGCCGCACCACCCGGACGAGGTCGTCGGGGCACATCTGGCCGTCGCCTGCCATGACGGCGAGAACGTCGGCACCCAGAGCGCGCGCCTCGGCGTAGCCCCGGACGATGGCTGCCCCCACGCCGCGGCGCTCGGGGTGGCGCACGACGCTCAGGCGCCACGGGCCGGCTCGGCCGCGGGCCAGTTCGGCCGTGCCGTCGTGGCTCCCGTCGTCGACGACCACGACGTGGTCCACGAAGGCAGGCATCGTGTCGAGCACGCGGCCGAGCCAGTGCCGCACGTTGCGGGCCGGTACGACCACCGCGATGCTCGCCTGCTCGAACACGGTGCCACCTTGGTCTAGGATCGCGCGCCGTACAAGCGAGCGCTCGGCTCCGGAAGCCGAGCGAAGGAGCAGCGTGCCCCCCGAAATCTCACCGCCCGGCCATCGTCTTGGCACTCGTCGCCGGACGCTCGGCCTGCTCGCGATCGGCACCGCGTTGCTCGCCGCGGGCGGCCTGTTCCTGCGCTGGGTTACGCGCTTCCCCCCGGACACCATGCCGGAGGGCGCCTACATGCGCATCGCGGCGGCGATCGGCCGCGGGGCGCCCGAGGAGTGCTTTGCGTATCTGGAAGAGGAGGCGCAGCACGCCGCCCACAGCATCGTGCGCTACGCCAAGCGGGCCGACGCGAGCATCAGGACGAGCTACCCCACGGGCGAGCGGGAGCGGGCGGCGCGGCCCTATGCCCTGGCCGCGGGAGCGCGCGACGGGGCGGAGCTGTTCGCGCGCCTGGCACGGGCGCGCGGCTGGATCGACCTTCTTCGCCGCGACCTGTCGGGGATCGAGCGGGTCGAGCTCTCGGGCGCGGAGGCCGTGGTCGTGACGGTGCGCGGTACGCGCTATCCGTTCCGGCGCCGGCCCGGCGGGATCTGGGGTCTTTCCATCTTCACGGGCGAGCTCCGGGCCGAGGCCGAGCGGCTTGCCCGGGACTGGGAGGTGGTCCAGCGCGCGGCGGAGGACTACCGGCGTGCGGGGGAGTAGCGTCGTCATAGCGCGGGCTCCGCCCGCGGTGCGGGCCGGGTCCGTCCTGGGGCATACTGCGCGCGGTCGTATTTTGCGGTTCCGGCAGGAACTTGCCGGTCAGGGCGAAAGGGGGTTGGGGCCCCGTTCGCGGGGTCTGGGGCGAAGCCCCAGCGTGGAATTCTCGCCGCGGACGGCCCGCCTGCGGCCCCAGGGGGCAACGGCCGCGGGGCGTTGCCTTTCGCGTCTGCCCGCTCCGTTCGCGCGGGCGTATCGGTTTCACCCTTGACCCGCAGACTCAGCCCGTGCGTGGTATGGAGTTGACCGGGGCCCATGCCTCGCACCTTGCCACCCGCTCGCTCTCTTTGCCTCACGCTCCTCGCCGGGGGTTGCTACCAGATCGCCGGCTTCGACGAGCTCGGCTTCGCCGACCTGGCCGTGGACGGCGGGCCGGACGGTGGTTGCCGCGAGGACGAGGATTGCCCGGCGGCAGCCTGCGCCGTGGCGCGCTGCCAGGCGGGCGAGTGCATCTCCGCGCCGGCCGCGGACGGGACAACGTGCTCCGCATGGGGCGCGGACGTGTGCAGCGGCGGGCGGTGCGTGGCCGAGCGCTACCAGTGGGCGAGGCTTCTGGGCGATGGGAACGCCGCCCCCGGTCGGGGGGTCACGCAGGTCGCCACGGCGGTAGCCGCCGATGCGGCCGGAGGCGCGGTCGTCGTCGGGGAGGCGTTCGGCCGGGTGGACTTCGGCGACGCCGTGCGCACGAGCCATGACGGTGCCGGCCCCGACGCCTTCGTGGTCAGACTCGATGCGCAAGGCATGACGGCCTGGAGCAGGCTGCTGGGCGACGAGCACAAGCAGAGCGCCAGCAGCGTGGCGGTGGATGCGAGCGGCATCGTGGTGGCCGGCAGCTTCGCGGGGAGGTTCGAGGCCGTTGGCGGTTGCTGCCAGAGCGCGCCGAGCGGACAAACCGAGCCGAGCCCCGGCTGGCGGAGGACGATGATGCCCAGCACCGACGTGTTCGTGGCCAAGCTCACGCCGGCGGGCGAGTGGATCTACGCGCGCTCCTTCGGCGACGGCGCCGAGCAGCTTGCCTTGGGCGTGGCCGTTGACGACGGGGGGCGGGCCGCGGTCGTAGGCGCCTTCGAGGGCACGGCGAAATTCGGCGCAACGGTCCTGGAGAGCGCGGGCCAGGCCGACGCCTTCGTGGCGATGCTCGACCCGTTCGGCCACCCGGTGTGGGCCAAGGCGTTGGGCGGGCAGGGCCAACAGCACGCGAGCGCCGTGGCGATCGACACAGCGCGCAACCTGGTAGTCTGTGGGTCGTTCACCGGGACGATGGACGAGGCCCCCAGAGGCACGGGCGCGGGCCTGCCGCTCGCGGCCGCCGGCGGCTCGAACTTCGACGTCTTCGTGGTCAAGCTGTCCCCCGACGGCGACGTGCTTTGGGCAAGGCGCTTTGGCGACACCGCGTCCCAGCAAGCGCATGCCGTCGCCGTCAGCGAGATGGACGAGGTCGTGGTCGTCGGAGAGATGGCCGGGGCCATCGAGGTGGGCAAGAAGACGCTGCAGAGTGCGGGCGGCAGCGGGGACGCTTTCGTGCTGCGCCTTGGCGCAGACGGCAGCCCCGATGCCGAACGGAGCCGGAGCTTCGGCGACTTGCACCACCAGGTCGCCAGGGCCGTTGCCGTGGACGGCTCCGACAACGTAGTGGTGGCGGGCAGCTTCGCCGGGGTGCTGGACTTCGGCGGCCGGATCCTGAGCTCCCCGTTCGGCGATGAGGACATCTTCCTGGCCAAGCTCGGCCCCGAGCTCGTGCCCCTGTACGCCTACCGCTTCGGCGAGCTCGGCGTTCAGGTCGGCCAGGCGCTCGCCCTGGCCGGCTCGCAGGTGCTGCTCGCCGGCTACCTCGAAGGGGCGGTGAGCCTAGGCGGCCCGGTGCTGGTCAGCGGGGGAGACAAGGACGCCTTCGTGGCACGCTACGGCCCATGAGCGCCATCGAGATCCTCCGGAGCGTGCTGCGCGGCGTGCTGGCCGCCGCCGTGCTTGGCGCCTGCGGCGCTCCGCCGCCGCGCGCGCCCGCCGCTCCGGCCACGGCCGCGCCGGCGCGATCCGAGCCGGTGAGCTTCGCCTACGCGACGCTGGACGGCAGGCGCGCGACCAGTGCTTCGCTCCGGGGCCGCCTGACGCTCGTGACGCTGCTCGCCACCTACGATCTGGCGTCGCAGGCCCAGGCGCGGTTCGTCAAGGCGGTGGCATTGCGGCACGTGCCGCGCATCAACGCGTTCGCGCTCGTGCTGGAGCCGGAGCCCAACCGGCCGCTCGTTGAAGCGTTCGTCGCCGCCCTCGATCTGCCTTTTGCCGTGGCGATGGGCGACGAGGCGGCCATCGCCGGCCGCGCACCCTTCCCGGGCCTGCACCACGTGCCGAGCGTCGTGCTGCTGGACCGCGAGGGGCGCGAGGTCTGGCGCGCCGTCGGCCTCGCGGATGAGCAGATCCTGCACGAGGCGCTGCGCGAGCACGAGGGGCGCTAGTCCCAGATCCCCTTCTGGCTTAGGTCGGTCAGGCCGTAGGCGGCCAGCGACTGGCGCATGAAGAAGGGCACCTCGACGTAGCGATCGAGCCACTGGCAGTAGCGGTTCGAGGCGCAGGTGCAGCCCGACTCGTCCTCGGAGTTGCAGGTCGAGGTGGACTTGACGCCCGGATCCCAGCGCACCATGGGCTGGCCGCCCGGCTCCGAGAGCGCCGGGGAGTACCAGTCGGGCTGCCCGTCGCCGTCTAGGTCGGGGCCGGGAGTCGTGTGGTAAGCCTGGAAGAGCAGCGCGTTGGCGTACTCGAGCACGCGCGCGGCAATGCCCTTCTGCACGCTCCGGCCGAAGATGTCCTCCTTGCCGAAAGTGCGCGCCACGTAGATCTTGCCCGTGGGAATGTGCAGCTCGATGCGGTTCGAGAAGCCGGGATCGGCGTCGAGCCCGATCTCCCAGATGCGCATCATGTCGAGCCACCACTGCTGCTGGTTCTCCGGCAAGTACATCATCGTCCAGGCGATCAAGAACTTCTGCTGGTCCCAGCCCACCTGGGGCTCGATCACGGCGACGTTCTTCGGCGCGTCGGGGTTCTGCAGTGCCCCCGTGTCCTCGCCGTAGCGCCCGCACACGATGCGTCCCTGGGCCGGGAAGCACGTCTCCGGGCCGGAGGGCGGCCACCACGAGGTCCAGCCGATGGGCATGGCCGGGTAGCGGCAAGCGGAGCCGCTGCACGGCGCGCCCTCCGGGCCGAGGGAGCTCTCCGGCTCGAGCAAGGGGTTGCCGGCCTCGTCCGCGGCCAGCCGCGGCCCCTTGATGAAGTCGTCGCCCGTGAGGTTGTTTCCCAGCCAGCGCCGGTAGCCATCGGGGAAGAGATCGGCAAGCGACACGGCGCGGAAGCGCGGATCGAGGAAGTCCTTGCGCGTGGCGCTGATGTAGTTGTCGGCGCTCTCGGCCATGAGGTACGCAGCGAACGCCTTGTCGTAGTAGGAGCCGCAGTTCAGGGTGTAGTCGCGGTCGTACTCGCCGCGGTCGTCGGCCAACCGGTTCTCCAGCAGGCGACCGCCGATGCCGACGTCGGCGTAGTAGCCCGTGGCGCCGTTCGGGATGATGACCTTGACCGGTCCCTGCAGGTACGTGTCGTCGTTGGAGCGCAGCACCTCGTCGCCGGAGATGAACATGTGCGGCCCGGGCTGCGGCCGGGCCACCTGCCGCGTGAAGTGGTCGAAGCCGATGCCCGCGCCGAGAATCACGTCCCGCAGCCAGTCCACGCGGGCGTACTTGGCCCACTCCTGGTCGCTGTCCACGCCGATCTCGATGGCCTCGTCGCGGATGATGTTGCGGAACAGGCCAATGCCCTTGGCGCCGTCGCGCATCTTCTCGCCGTAGCGCGCCAGCGTGCGGTCGGCGGTGGCGCGCACGCTGAACGACATGCGGTTGCGGCGGTAGTTGTCGAAGATGTGGTCCACCTCCTGCCGGGCAATCCAGTAGTTGAAAAGCTCGTAGGGATCGGCGCCGTTGTCGTGCCGGTACACGCTCAGGTTGCCGACGTCGGCCCAGCTATCCGTGGCGAAGGGGTAGGGGACGCGGGTGCGATCGTGCTGGTCGTACAGGGGCACGGCCTTGACCCACTCGTTCTTGTCCTTCACGACGAGCGAGTTCCAGGGCACGTAGTCCACCTTCTGCTGCCGGCACATCTTGTACTTGCCGTCCACCGTGACGAGGAGGCCGTCGAGCAGCGCGTTCCACGGGCCCTCTTTCTTCTCGTCCCAGGCCGCGGGCTTGTAGTTCTCCGGCTTGATCTCCCGGCACGTGCCCGGCCGCAAGAGCTCCCACTCGGTCTGGAGCTGCGAGTAGTGGATGACTTTCGTGCCCATCTGGTACTGCAAGCCGACGATGCCGCCGAAGTTGTCGATCTTGTCGATCGCGCCGATGCCGCGCGGCTTCGTGCGCTTGTAGCTCTCGTCGGCGAACACCGGGGCCATCTCGCCGTAGATCATGCGCATCGCGGCGAAGTCCCAGACGCCGATGCCGATTAGCTCCTGCAGGTGGTCGCCGGCGTAGTCCATGGTCGAGCTCTGCATGAACATCCAGATGAGGTTCTGGCGCTCGTTCTCGGTCACCGGGTCGAGGTAGCGCGGGCCGACGCAGCTCTCGCCGTCGCCCAGCTCGGTGCAGGGCTTGGTCACCGTGCCGTTCTTGGTACGAAGCTGCCAGTACTGCGGCCGGTAGCCGAAGGAGTCGGCCGAGGAGAGGAAGTTGTGACGCAGCGCCATGCCGTGGCCCATCTCGTGGATGACCACGCCGTAGTGGGCGTGACGGGCCACCCACTCGACCATCTGCTTGGCGCGGGCGATCTGCTTCTCGAGCGGATCCTTGGGATTGAGCTTGCCGAACTTCTGCTCCAGCACGTCGGCCAGGCCGTGGATGGCGAGCGGCGCCGGCGCCTCCGGCTCGATGATGCAGGCGCCGCGCTCGGCCAAGGCCACCTCCCGGAGCTGCCGGAGCTGGCGCTGCACGCCCGGGTGGGCCAGGCGTAGCGGGGAGGCATACTGCATCACCAGATCGTTCAGGGGGAGCTGGTCCACGCCGGCGTACTGCTGCATGGCGGGAGTCACGAGCGCGGCCTCGACCTTGGTCCCGAGCGCGCTGCGCCGGCGCTGCTCGTAGATCGGCGCGTTGGCCGACGGCGCCCGCGCGTCCGCCACGGTGGCCTGGAGCTCTTGGCGCAGCCGCTCCATGTTGGCGGCCTGCTGCCCGTTCTGCGGGCCGGGGATGGCGCGGTCCTGGTTGGCGAGGTTGCCGGCGAACTCGGCGATTCTCCGATCGACCTCGGCACGGGTCATGCCGGCCATGATCGAGCCGCTGGCGGCGATATCGTTGGCGCGCACCCAGTCGCGCACGTAGCTCCCGTCGGTGATGTCCGCGGTCTTGAGCTCACCCTTGATGTACCTGATGCGCTCGACTACCTCCTCGGCAAAACGGTCGTTGACCGTGGTCCAGACGTTCATCGATCCGGCGATCTTCTCGCCCGAGAGCGGATCCTCCACGTCCGTGTAGATCCCCCAGTACGAGGGGCTCTGCGGCTTGGGGATAGAGTTGACCTGGTGGTAGCGCAGGTCGGCCATGCGCACGGTGCGGCCCACCGGCCCGCAGATGTCCGGATCCTCGGCCACGACCGGGCTGTGGCAGAGCACGATCATTTCCGGCATCTTCGCCAGCTCAATCACGGCCGGGTGCATCGCGCGCGCCTTGCCCAGCTCTGCCGCGACCTTCTCGCAGTCCTGCCCCGCGCGGGTCAGGCCGCGGCGGCAGTCGTCCACCTCGCGCGCCAGCCAGATGGCGTCGTAGTTGTCGTCCATCTGGCCGTCGAACATCGGGTAGCCCCGGCACTCGACGATGTTGGCGTACGCGGTCGCGCCCGCGGGCTGATCCTCGTCGCAGGCCTCGCGGCACTTGCCGTAGTCCTCCTGGCACGCCTTCAGGCACGCGTCCTTGGTTTCGCCCGTGCACTTCTTCTGGCACTGCATCTCCAGCTCGTCGGTGCAGCCGGAGGCGCAGCCCGAGTACTTCTTGCAGTCAGCCGAGGCCTTGCACAAGGAGGGCCCGACGCGCTTGCACTCGCCGTACTTGGCGGCCATCACGGCGCCGCGCAGGGCCACGTCCCACTCGTGCACCGCCCAGTCGGAGGGATCGAAGAAGCGCGGGTCGCCCTTGTTGGTGTAGTACCAGGCCATGGGCTTGGGCACGCGCTTCTGGTAGGGCAGGGTGCAGCGCTGCCGGAACTCGTCGCAGCGCGAGCCCGGGCCGGTCTCGACCCACACCTCTTCGGTTCCCGGGCCGTCGCCATCGCGGTCCACGAAGCGGCCGTACTTGATGGTGCCGTCGGTGAAGAACGTCTGGCACTCGTCCTCGGTCCCGTCCTTGTTCACGTCCCGGTGCGGGCTCTGGCCCGGGAGCGTGCTCGCGGGCGTGTAGCAGGGCGCCGGCACCTGCATCGTGTCGGGGTAGAGGTAGGCGTGGCTGCGCTCCCAGATGTTGTGGCGCGCAACGAAGCGCCGCCACTTGTCGTCGCTCATGCCGAAGTTCAGATCGAAGCCGTAGCGCTCCTTGTAGAAAGCGCCGTAGGCGGCGAAGCGATGGCCGTCCCAGTGTTGCGGCTCGAAGTCGTTGTCCACCACCTGGCGAAAGCTCCAGCGCACGGTGATCTCGATGGGGTTGCACGTTCCGCTCGGAAGGGTGCCGGACATGAAGTCGTTGTCGAGCCAGCAGGCCGGGATGGCCTCCAGGCCCCAGCCCCACTTGCTCAAGTCGATGGTCTGCGGCTGGGCGAAGGCCTTGGTGGTCACGTCGAAGTAGCCGCTCTGGACATCGAAGTGCGGCGCGTCCTCGTGGTTGGGGTCGTTGACGTAGTAGGAGAGCGGCTCGTACGTCACGCCGTCGATGACCCCGATGAGCGAGAGCATGTCGAAGTCGTAGGCGTCGACGTTGAGGTTCTTCGACCAGTCGACGCGGAAGTACTCGCGCTGGTACCAGGGCCGGTCGGTGGTGTTCTCCTCGATGACGTTGAGCTCCTCGCCGGTCGACGGGTTGTAGGCCCGCTTGATGTCGAAGTGGCCGAGGATGGGGAAGGCCACGGCGATCACGCCGTCGTCGGTGGCCCGGCCGGCGCCCTTGCCGTCGGTATCGTCGATGCGCTCGTAAGTGATGCGGCCCAGGAGCAGATCCTCCTCGATCACCCACTTCAGGCGCATGGGGCTCTGCGCCCAGGTCTGGGTGACGAGGCTGCTGTACATGGCGCCGTAGCCCACGTCGACCAGCGTGGCCTGGCTGAAGAACTCGGGATCATCGTGGTGGCTCTGCAAGTCCGGGCCCACGAAGAAGGCCTTGGCCAGGGCGTTGGCCTGCACGCGGTTGATCGGCTCGCGCTCCTGGGCGCAGCCCAGGCCCACGGCGCCCGCGCCGATCAAGCAGGCCAGAACCGAGCGGGTCCAGATCTTCGACGTCATGTGGCTCATCGCAGCCCTCCGTGCCTCGGCGCCGGACCGTTGCCCGCGAGTCCCGAGCGCGAGGTGGCGCGCTTGTAGCACGAGTGCCGGGCCGGGAGAACCGCTCCGACGCGGCTGCGCAAGCGCTTGCTTGGCACGCCGTCAAGCTGTATGGATACGAGCGGCTTCCTTGCCGGAGGGCAAAGGCCATCGAGGTTTCTCCCCGCCGCGTGCGGCGGAGAGCAGCGGCAGCCCCGCGGGAGCTGCCAGCACAGGGAGAGGATGATGAGAACGAAGCATCTTTTCGGCGTGCTCGGTGTCGGCGCTCTCGCCGCGGCATTGATCGCGGCCTGCGGCTCGACGACCAAGGAGGGGGAGACGGGCGCGGGAGGCGGGGCCGGCTCGACGAGCAGCGGCACCACCACGACCACCACGACCACCACGACCAGCACCACTACCACCCCCACCGGTACGGGCGGAGAAGCTGGCCAGCCGGGCGACGGCAACGAGAGCTTCGCTGAGGCTCAGGACGTGACGATCGGCGACAAGGAGGGGTTCAGCGGCGAGCTCGATCCGGTCGACACGGACTACGACTACTACAAGTTTGCCGGGAAGAAGGGCCAGGTGTTGTTCTTCCTGGCGGACGCCAAGCCCGACGACGACCCCTACGCCGACGGCTACCCGGACCTCGTCATCACCCTCTACGACAGCGACAAGCAGCAGATCGCGGAGAACGACGATCCCATCCCGCGCAACACCCAGGACAGCCAGCTCTACACGGTTCTGCCGGACGACGGCGACTACTACGTGCGCGTCGGCGACTTCTGCCTCTGGCTCGAGGGGCAGGGCGACTCGTGTCCCCCGGGAGTGGCGGAGGTCACCGAGCCGGGCTACACGGTATGGATCATCGAGCTCGATCCGGCCGAGGAGGGCAACGTGAGCGAGGCCGAGGGCGCGATGGAGTACAAGGCGAACCCGAACGGCGGGTACTACGCCAGCGCCGCCTGGGGCACCTTCGGCAAGAAGGACGAGGTCGACACGTTCACGTTCAGCGTGCCGAAGGACGCGCCGGTCAACGACGGCCGCGCCACCGCGTACATCGAGGTCTACCCGTCCGGCTCGACGGGCAACGGCTCGACGGTGCCCACCGGCGACGTCTCCATCGTCGATCCCGAGACCAAGGAAACCATCGGCCTGCTCGACGCGACCAAGGTCGACGTGACCTTCGGGATGTCGCTCTCGACGCCGGTGGCGTTCGGCAAGAGCTACGAGCTCAAGGTGAGCCCGGAGGCGGGCAAGGATCCGGGCTCGAACCCCTTCTACTTCGTGCTCCACTACGCGGGCGGCTCCAACCCCATCGAGACCGACGAGAAGGGCAACGACGACCCCCTCAACAAGGTCGAGAAGCCGGAGCTGCAGCAGAGCTCGAACGGCGTCCCGGTCTACTGGTTTGCCGGCGACATCATCAACGGGGCCACGGACCTCGATCACTACGTTCTCTCTCTGAGCGGCGTCGACCAGTCGCTGGAGCTGCGCGGCGGCTGCTTCGCCCAGCGCATCGGCTCCGGCCTGCGCAAGATGAAGTTCTCGCTGCTCAAGGGCAAGGACCAGAGCGTGATCAAGGCCATGACCGAGAACCCGGACAAGGACGAGGGCTTCGTCGCCGGCGATGAGCCTGGCCTGCCGTTCCCGACCAACGAGAAGGAGCTCATCTTCAAGGTCGAGGCCGGCTCCCAGGACGACGTGGTCAAGGGCACGTACTACTCCTGCTATCTCGGCTTCTTCGAGGCGCAGCAGTAGCGGCGGCCGACTTTGGCCCCCCTGGGTCTTCGGGGCGCCGCGTTCGGCCTGGCCCTGGCGGCTTGCTCCGGCTCACCGCCGCCGCCCGTGAGCGTGACGGCGGCGGTGGTCGGCCCCGCTCCCAGCGCCAGCGCCGGGCCCGGGCCGGCCGGAGCATCGGCCACGGCGCTGGCGTCCGATCTGCCACCCCTGGTCGCGGTCGACCCGGTGGCCGTAGCTACCGACGTCGCGTCGGTCGAGCGCCTCTGCGACGAGAACCTCGCGCTCGCGGCCGATCTCGTGAGCCGCATAGCCGCGCTGGGCGACTCGCCGCCGGAGAAGCTCAGCTTCGAGGCGACCGCCGGGAGAATCGACGACGCCTTACTCGCGGTAAGCAACGGCGCCGAGTACCCCTACCTGCTCGGCGTGGCGCACCCCTCCGAGCCGGTGCGCGTCGCGGCGCGCGCCTGCGAGAGCAACGCCGACAGGTTCCTCACCGCGCTCTGGCAGAACCCGAGGCTCGGCGCGGTGGTCAGAGCCTATGCCGGTCGCGGCGAGGTGCTCGATCCCGAGCGCCGCCGGCTGCTGGCCGACACGCTGCGGGACTTGCGCCGGGGAGGGTTCGAGCTGCCGCCGGCGGGACAGCAGCGGCTGCGGGAGATCAACGAGGAGCTCACGACGCTGGGACAGCGGTTCATCGCGGAGATCAGCGCCTCGGAGGCAGCCATCCGCGTGGCCCCGGCGTCGCTCGCCGGTATGCCGGACGCCTACGTCCAGGCGCACCCTCCGGGCGAGGACGGCAAGATCGAGATCGGCACCGACTACCCTGACTACTTCCCCTTTGTCACCTACGCGCGCGATCGCGGCGCCGCGCGCGAGCTGTACGTGAAGTTCACCAACCGCGGCGGCGACGACAACGTGGCGCGCCTGGACCGGATCCTCGCCCTGCGCCACGAGAAGGCGCGCCTGCTCGGCTACGCGACGTGGGCCGACTACGCCATCGAGCCGCGTATGGCCGGCAGTGCCGCGACGGCGCGGGCCTTTCTCGACCGCATCCAAGGCGCGATCAAGGATCTCGCCGCGCGGGAGCTCGCCGAGCTGCGCGCCGAGCTCGTGCGCCTCGGCGGCAACCCCAAGCGCGATCTCATCCCCCCCGACCGCTACTACCTCACCGACCGCCTGCGCGACCGGCGCTTGCAGCTCGACTCCAAGGAGCTCGCCCAGTACTTCGAGATCGAGGCCGTCACAGCCGGCGTGTTGGCGGTGACGGCCCGGATGTACGGCCTGGAGTACCGGCGCGTGCCGGCCCGCGCCTGGCATCCGGAGGTGACGGCCTACGAGGTGCGCTCCGGGGGCCGGCCGATGGGCAAGCTCTACCTGGATCTCTTCAGCCGGCCGAGCAAGTACAAGCACACCGCCATGTTCCCCATCCGCCTGGGCCGGCCCCTGCCCGGCACGGGCGTGCAGGCCCCGGTGGCCGCGCTCGTGGGCAACTTCCCGCGACCGGGCGAGCCCTTGCCGCACGACCAGGTGGTCACGCTCTTCCACGAGCTCGGTCACGTCCTGCACCACTTGCTCGGCGAGGCCCGCACCACGCGCTACGCGGGCACGGGCGCCGTGCGCGACTTCGTGGAGACGCCCTCGCAGATGTTCGAAGAGTGGGCGTGGGCGCGCGAGGTGCTCGACCTCTTCGCCCGGCACCGCGTGAGCGGGGCGCGGATCCCGGACGCGATGTTCGCGGCCATGACCCAGGCGCGGCGCGTGGGACTCGCTCTAGAGACGCAGCGCCAGATCTTCCTCGCGCGGCTCGATCTCGAGTACCACAGCCGCGCGCCCGGCTTCGACAGCACGCAGGTGCTCCAGGAGATCCAGCGCGAGACGGATCCGTTCGCCTACGTCAAGGGCACGCACTTCCAGTCGAGCTTCAGCCACCTCATCGGCTACGACGCCGGCTACTACGGCTACCTCTGGGCGCTCGCCCTCGCCCACGACGCGCTGACGCGCTTCAAGCAGCAGGGGCTGCTCGATCCGGCGGTGGCCGGCGCGTGGCGCCGCGAGGTCCTGGCCAAGGGCGGCAGCGTCGACGAGAGGGGCCAGCTCGCCGCGTTTCTCGGCCGGCCGCCCGACGAGCAGGCGTATCTCGACTTCCTGCGGCAGAGCCGTTAGTACTACTGTGTCATGAAGTGGCCGTTGGCAACTCGGGATCGAGAAGCCATCGCCACAAGGGCACAAGCCGGATCTTCGCGGATGCGCCGCGCCACTGGACCCGCTCGGTCGTCTCCCGGGCGCTCGCCGTCAGCAGCAGCAACCGCGAACAGCGCAGATCGCGAGCGGTCTTGACCAGCGCCCGCACCTCGCGGTGGTGCGTCGCTGCGCCCGTGGCGTCCCACGCGACCTGGATCGCTTCGACCACTTGCCGGCCCCGCTGCACGACGAAGTCCACTTCGTCCTGCTGCGCGCTCTTCCAGAAGAACACCCGCGCCCGCCCCGCGGCCTGCTCGCGCAGCAGCCGTACCGCGACAAGGTTCTCGCACAGCCGCCCCAAGTTCTCGCTCGCGCGGAACCCTCGCGCCGTCGCCAATCCGTTGTCCACGCAGTAACTCTTCGGGTTCGCGCGAAGCTGCTCCCGCACCTTGAACGAGAACCGGCGCAACGAGAAGACGAGGAACGCCTCCTCCAGCAGGCCAAGGTACTTCTGCGCCGTGTGCTCGCTCCCGCATCCCGCGGCCTGGGCCAGGCGGCGCAGGGAGTACTCCGTGCCCACGTTGGAGAGAAGATAGAGCGCCAGATCCTCGATCGCCCGCACGCCACGGATGCGTGCGCGCCGGACCACGTCCTTGTACACCACGGCATCGACCAGCATCGCGGCGTAGGAGCGACCGTCGATCTTCTTGACCAGCGGCTCCGGTAGCCCGCCGCAGTCGGCATAGGTGCGCAGCGCTTCGACCCGCTCGGCCGTGGTCAGGAGATCGGCACCGCCGCGCGCGCGCAGGTACTCCCCGAAAGAGAAGGGGAAGATGCTGATCGGAACATGCCGGCCGGTCAGGTGGGTCGCAAGCTCGCGGCTGAGCAGGTGCGCGTTGCTCCCCGTGATCACCAACCGGCGACCCTGTCTTTGCAGGCGATTGACGAACAGCTCCCAGCGCGGGAGGTTCTGGATCTCGTCTAGCAGCAGGTGCCTGGGGCGCCCGTACTCCTCATCGAGCGCGGCGACCAGGCGATCGGTGTCATGCAGGCCCGCCAGTCGTTCGTCGTCGAGGTTGAGGTAGCCGTAGCTTCCCCAGCCATGCACCAGGCGAAGGGCGAAGAACGACTTGCCGGCGCGCCGCGGGCCGACGATGACCTTGATCAGGTCGTCGTCGGCGACCGGCGCGAACAGCTCCCGCTCGACGTAGGGCTCCGCCAGCCGCAGCTCGAGCTCCCGGCGCTGGCTGCGGACACAGTCACGGAGCGCTCCCGGCAGGGCGACGTGGGGCATTCTCTCTACCATGATGCGCAAATAATGCAGATTTTGTGCACTACGGTCAAACGAAAACCGTGCCTGGCGCGGCGGCGCCCGCCGGGCGCCACGGTGGCGCGGCGGGCGGCGCCGGGGCAGGCACGGTTTTCGTTTGACCGTAGTGCACAAA
>JACQWT010000373.1 GCA_016209145.1 Deltaproteobacteria bacterium
CGCTCGCCTGGCCGGCTTGTATCTGGTCGGCCAGATCCGCCAGGTAGCGGCAGACGAGCCGCTCGACCTGCCGCTTCTCGGCGAGGAGCTGGCCGAGCTCGGCTAGCAGCTCGGCGCTCGACAGGTCCGGTCGATAGGCATGAGAGGAGGCGTCCATGCTGCAGTGTAGCATGGGGGTATTTCGGCCCTGCTCGTGGCGCCCGGCGCCTCAATGGCGCACTTTTGGGCGCTCGGAGGCTTTCCGAGCCGTCCTGTTGCCAGAACGGACCGCACCGTGGCGCTGGGCGCGAGCAGTGGGCCATTGGCGCCGCAGTAGCGGCCGTTTGGGCAGTTTGCGCTCGACCTCGTCAAGGCCTTTCTTCGGTCTCATGTCGATTTCTGGCCCTTCGCCACCAGCCTGGTCACGTGATCCCGCGGGGTTGGTGTGAGCAGGCTTGGATCGTGTCCCTGGCGGGGCCGGCTTTGCGAGCTCCCAGCAGGGTCGGGCAATCCCCGTGGACAGCTCGGGCGGCGTGATCCTTACGGGACATCTCCAGGGCACCCTGGCCACCGGTGGCGATCGGCCTTGGTCATGCTTGCCTCGCGCGGCCGGCAGCGCGCGCGCACGGGGCGTGCTAGAATCTCGTGGTGGACGCCAGCAAGGCCGATCTCGTACACTGGGTGCGGCGCTACGATGTCGCGGAGCGCCGGGCCGCGGCCGAGCGGGGAGCCCGGCCCTGGCTGTCGCCGGACGAGTCTCTGGAACGCGCCCTGGAGCTTGCGGCTCTCGCCGAGGAGACCGGTCGCCATCCCTCAGCGGGCGGTGTCCCCGAGGAGGATCTGGCGGTCTACGCCGTCTGGAGCCGGCTGCGGCGGGCGCTGCGCGGGGCTCGTGCGTAGAGCTGGCCTGCGACGTGCCCTTGCGGCCGTGACCCGGGCGCTGCGCCGCACCCGCGCGCCCTACATGGTGATCGGACTTGGCGTGTGCCGCGATGAGCCGGTCGAATCCTGCGACATGAATGATCCGTATTCGGCCGCGCCAAATTCGACAACGTTGTCGAATTTGGCGACGCGCGACGGCGGAGCGGAAGAGGCGCGCGCCGGATGGGAGTGCACGGTGCGCCCGGTGCACCCGTACGGTGCACTGCCGCGAGCTTGCAGGTAGCCGAGATCACGCGGCCGTAGGCCTGGCCCGTTGGTTGCGTAGCTCAGCGGGGTGCCGGCGCGAGCCCGAACGGCGCCGCCCGGCGCACGGAGGCAACCATGGACCATCGGCAACAGCTTCTTCTTACCTCAGTGCTGGCCGCTGCGGCCGCGGCAGCGGGCGCGTGCGGCGGCAACGACGCCGCTTTCGTGGCCACGTCCGGCGGAGGTGCGACCACGTCCGCGGCCGGCGGCGGCGGGGCTGGTGGCGGAGGCGCGCCGACAGGCGGCTCCGGGGGCGAGGGCGGTTCCAGCGACGAGTGCGCCCAGGACCAGGAGTGCGACAAAGGCGAGGTCTGCGAGCAGCACCGCTGCATACCGGCGACGTGCGCCAACGACGCCAAGGACGGCGACGAGACCGACCTCGACTGCGGCGGGCCCGCCTGCCTGCCCTGCGGCAACGGCAAGGGCTGTCTTGCGGCGACCGACTGCGACAGCCTCTTCTGCGATCCAAAGGGGATCTGCTCTGCCTGTGCCGGCCACGGCGACTGCGTCGCGGCCGAGGGCACGTACTGCCTGGGCGGCGCCTGCGTGCCGCGCAAGCAGGACGGCGCCGCGTGCGCGCAGCACGAGGAGTGCACGAGCGGCTTCTGCCCGGCCGGCGACAAGGTGTGCTGCGAGAGCAACTGCGACGGGGTGTGCGAAGCGTGCCGCGCCAAGGTCACCGGGGCACAGGACGGCGAGTGCAAGCCGGTCAAGGCCGGGACCGATCCGGACGCCGAGTGCCCGAAGCAGGACGGCTCGACCTGCGGCGCCAACGGCAGCGGCTGCAACGGCGATGCGCTCGCATCCGGCTGCAAGCTCTACCCGGAGGGGACGGTCTGTGCTCCGGCCGCATGCCAGAACGGCGCGTCGAGCGCGGCGCTCAAGTGCGATGGCAAGGGCGCCTGCCTCGATGTGCCGCCGACATCCTGTGCGCCGTACGCCTGTGACGAGCAAGGCAAGCTCTGCCTCGCCTCGTGCAGCAAGGACGGCCACTGCGCCGCCGGTCACTACTGCACGAGCGGCAAGTGCGTGCCCAAGAAGGCGGGCGGCGACGGCTGCGCGGCGGGGGGCCAGTGCCAGAGCGGCTTCTGCCCTGGCGGCGACGGGGTGTGCTGCGACGCCGCCTGCGACGGCAAGTGCATGGCGTGCCTGGCCTCGAAGACCGGCGGCAAGAACGGCATCTGCGGCTACGTGGCGGCCGGAACCGACCCCGACAAGGAGTGCGGCTCGCTGCAGGCCTGCGACGGCAAGGGCACGTGCAAGCTGCTGTAGCGACGGCTGCGCGCGAGCGGCGCCAGCGAGGCACCACGATCATGAACGACGACGGCGAGCAGCAAGACGACGGGCCCCGCGGCGAGATCGCCGAGGCTCCGCTCCCGTTGCGCTCGGTCCGGGCCGGACGCCTGGTCACCGGCGCCGTGCGACTGCTGCGGCCGCTGGGCGAGGGTGCCATGGGCAGCGTGTGGGTCGCGGAGCACACCGGGCTCGGGACCGAGGTGGCGGTCAAGTTCATCTCGGGACGCTGGAACCTGGCCGACCCCGAGATCGTGGCGCGCTTCCACAACGAGGCCCGGGCCGCGGCGCGGATCAAGAGCCCTCACGTGGTGCAGATCCACGATCACGGCCTGACCGAGGACGGCACGCCCTACATCGTGATGGAGCTGCTCGAGGGTGAGAGCCTGGCCGAGCGGCTCGATCGGGAGGGGCGTCTCGATCTTGCCACCGCCACGCGCATCGTCGAGCAGGTCGCCCGTGCGCTCGGGCGGGCGCACGAGCTCGGCATCGTGCACCGCGACCTCAAGCCCGACAACATCTTCCTGTGCAAGTCTCTGGGCGCTCGCGGTGGTGGTCTACGAGTGCCTGACGGGGCAAGTCGTCTTCGTCGCCGACTCGCTCGGCACGCTGTGTGTGAAGATCTGCAAGGGCGAGTGGGAGCCGCCCACGGCGCTGCGGCCCGAGCTGCCCGCGCGTCTGGACGCCTTCTTCGCACGCGCGTTCGCGGTCGATCCGGCGGGGCGCTTTGGCTCGGCGAGGCAGCTCGCCGACGAGCTTGCCGACATCGCGGCGCAGGCCGAGCAGGGCAGAGCTGCCGCCGAAGTCGAGGCCGAGCCGCCGCCCGGCGACGGCGCCACCGGGGACGCGCCCATGCGCGCCACCCTAGGCCAAGGCCAGCGGCGCAAGGCAGCGGCCGTTCTCGTGCTGCTGCTGCTCGGCCTGGCCGGCGCCGCGCTGCTGTTCGGCTTCTGCCGGCGCGAAGCCGGTCAGATCGAGCCGGCGGCCAGCGCAAGCGCGGCGGCGCTCGCGCCGCCCGGCGCGCCGCCGCCGAGCGAGCCACAGAGAGCGCCGCCGGAGGCGCCCTCGATCGGCTCGGCCGCAGCGCCGCCAGCCCCGCCCGAAACGAGCGGATCCGCGCCGCCGCGGCGGCTACCCACTTCTGAACCAACTGTCGAGGCGACGACCCATGCACCTACTTCCTCAAGACCAGCAAGACCAGACTACGGCTTCTGACCGGGGGCGCGCAGCGCGCCCGCGCCCAGCAACGCCTTGGCACCGCCTCCGACTGTGGCTGCTCGCTACTACGGTGCTCACGCTGCTTGCGGCCTCGGCGCAGGCGCAGCCCGCAGCCGCGCCCGCCGCGCCGGCCGCCGAGCCAAGCCCCGACAAGAAGGAGTCGGCGCGCAGCCTGATGCAGGTGGGCGACCAGAAGTTCGCCTCCGAGGACTACCGGGGCGCGCTCGAGGCCTACGAGGCCGCGGATGCGATCATGAGGGCGCCGACCACGGGCCTGGCGGTGGGCCGTGCGCGGGCCAGGCTTGGGTTGCTCGTGCAGGCGGTCGACGTGCTCCAGCGCGTCGCGCGGCATCCGGTGGCAGCGGCCGAGACCGCCGCTCTCGCCAAGGCCCGCGAGGAGGCCAAGAAGCTCGACGCAGATCTCGCCTACCGCATCCCCACGCTGCGCGTGGTCGTCAAGGGCGTCGCCGCGGACACGCCGGTCGAGATCCGCATCGACGGCTCGCCGCTCGATCCCAAGGCGCACGCTCTGCCCGCGCGCGTCAACCCGGGGCCGCACGTGTTGGATTTGGCGGCGGCAGGCTACCGGAGCGAGCAGCGTTCCGTGCGCCTCGAGGAATCGCAGCGCATGGATCTCGAGATAGCGCTCGAGCACGGCGAGCCGCCGCCGGCGCCCCCGCAGCCACCGGCCGCAGAAGCTGTCAAGCCGCCGCCGCCCGCGGTCAAGCCGCTGCCCGCAGGGCCGCCGGCGCCCGCCCGCCCGGAGCCAGCCGAGCAGCGTGGGCTGCCGGTCGTCTCGTGGGTGGGCTTCGGCGTGGGCGCCGCGGGTCTCATCGCGGGCGCGATCACGGGCGGCCTCTCGTTGGCCCAGGCGGGCGAGCTGAAGGACCAGTGCCCGGGAGACGTCTGCACCGAAGACAAACGCGGCGACTACGACCAGATGATGCTGCTCGCCAACGTCTCGAACGTAGGCTTCGCGGTCGGCGCGGTCGGCGTTGGCGTCGGCCTGCTCGGCCTGGTGCTTGGCGGATCGAGCGGCGACGGCTCTCCGGCCGAAGCCGCTGCGATTCCCGTCGAGTTGCTCGTCGGGCCGGCCAGAGTCGGCGTCGGGGGGCGGTTCTGAGTTGTTGCTTGGAGGGATGACCATGAACGCACGCAAGCATGCTCTTGTCGGTCTGCTGCCGGTCCTGGGGCTGGCGCTGGTGGCGAGCTGTCAGCTCATCTCCGGAGGTGCGAGCCTCAATTTTGCCGAGGCTGACGCAGGCTCCGGCGCTAGCGGCGGATCGGGCGGCGGGGCCGAGTGCGCCAAGCCCGAGGACTGCCCGGATCCCGCGGCCTCTTGCCTCGTGCGCACCTGCTCGGCCGAGGGCAAGTGCGGCACCGAGGACGCCGCCGCCGGCACCGCCTGTGCGCAGGACGGCGGCAAGGTGTGCGACGGCGCCGGCAAGTGCGTCCCGCCGCAGTGCGCCAACGGGATGCTCGACGGCAGCGAGACCGACATCGACTGCGGCGGCGGGGAGTGCCCTGCCTGCGAGAGCGGAAAAGCGTGCCTTGGCGCGGACGACTGCGCGACCAGGTTCTGCAGCGCCGGTGGCGGCGGCGCCGGTGGCGGCGGTGCCGCCGGCGGCGGTGCCGGTGGCGGGGGAGGCGCTGGCGGCGCTGCGGGCGCGGGCGGTGCTGGTGGCGCTGCGGGCGCGGGCGGTGCCTCTGGTCCGGGCGGCGCTGGCGGCGTGGGTGGCGCTGGGGGCGCCGGCGGAGCTCCGGCCGCGGGCGTGTGCGCCCCGTGCGGGGCCCACGTTGACTGCGAGCCGGCCGGGCCGCGCTACTGCGACCTCGAGAGCGGCAACTGCGCGGACAAGAAGCTGGTGGCCGAGGAGTGCAGCGACGCAGCCGAGTGCGAGAGCGGCTTCTGCCCGGAGCACGACGGCGTCTGCTGCGATGCGGCCTGCGACGGCGAGTGCGTAGGATGCCTCGAGACCAAGACCACCAAGCCCGACGGCACCTGCGCGCCCGTCAAGAAGGGCACCGATCCAGACGGCGACTGCCCGAACCTCGGCGCCGAGCAGTGCCAGTCGAACGGCACCGGCTGCAACGGCGACGCCAATGCCCCAGCCTGCAACCTGTACCCCGGCGGCGCCCAGTGCATCCCGCCTACCTGCCACGACGGGGTCGCAACGGCGGCCGGCTTCTGCGACGGGGTGGGGACCTGCGTGCCCGGCAAGAGCAAGAGCTGCGCCCCGTACGAATGCAACAGCGGCGCCACCGCGTGTCTGGTGGCCTGCAAGGGAGACATCGAGTGCGCCGCAGACCAGGCTTGCCACCTTCCCAGCAAGACCTGCCGCTTCAAGACGGGCCTGCCATGCCAGCTCGCCGCGGACTGCCAGAGCGAGCTGTGTGTCGACAGCGTGTGCTGCGCCACAACCTGCACCGGACCGTGCCAGGCGTGCAACCTGCCGAAGAGCGAGGGGAGCTGCCAGCTCTTCGCGCCGGGTGAGGCCGGCAGCCCGAGCTGCAGCCCGTATGTCTGCGACGGGAAGAAGGGGGCCTGCCCCGGCACCTGCCTGGGCGACGGCGACTGCGCGGCCGGTTTCTTTTGTGACGGCAACAGCGGCAAGTGCCTGGCCGAGAAGGTCAACGGCCAGGGCTGTGGCGGCGACCACGAGTGCCAGAGCGGCAAGTGCGTGGACGGCCTGTGCTGCAACAGTAGCTGCACCGGCCCCTGCGACGCCTGCAACCTCCAGGGCCAGGCGGGCACGTGCGCGGCGGCGCCCAAGGGATCCGCCGGCAGCCCGACGTGCAGCCCGTACCTCTGCGATGGGCTCACCTCGGCCTGCATGCTGGGCTGCGCGGGGGACGACGAGTGCGCCGCCGGCAACTACTGCGGCAGCGGGAGCTGCGTGCCAAAGAAGCAGAATGGCGCCAAGTGCGGCGGCGCGAACCAGTGCACCAGCGGCTTCTGCGTCGACGGCGTGTGCTGCGATGGCGCGTGCGGCGGCAAGTGCGACGCCTGCAACGTCGGCGGCAGCGTGGGCAAGTGCACCGTGGTCAAGAAGGGCGAGCTGGGCAACCCGACGTGCAGCCCCTACGTCTGTGACGGCATCAAGGCGAGCTGCCCGAGCTCTTGCGGCGACGACACGCTCTGCCAGCCGGGCGGCTTCTGCTGGAACAATCAGTGCGTCGTGCAGCTTGCCAACGGCAAGCCATGCAACGGTGGCAACGAGTGCCAGAGCGGCAACTGCGCCGACGGCGTCTGCTGCAACAGTAGTTGCGACGGCCCGTGCGACGCCTGCAATCTCCAAGGCCAGGTGGGCACCTGCGCGGCGGCGCCCAAGGGATCCGCCGGCAGCCCGAGCTGCAGCCCGTACCTCTGCGATGGGCTCACCTCGGCCTGCATGCTCGGCTGCGCGGGCGACGGCGAGTGCGCCGGCGGCAACTATTGCGGCAGCGGGAGCTGCGTGCCCAAGAAGCAGAACGGCTCAGTTTGCGGCGGCGCGAACCAGTGCACGAGCGGCTTTTGCGTCGACGGCGTGTGCTGCGACGGCGCCTGCGGCGGCCGCTGCGACGCCTGCAACGTCGGCGGCAGCGTGGGCAAGTGCACCGTGGTAGGCAAGGGCGAGCTAGGCAACCCGACCTGCAGTCCCTACGTCTGCGACGGGGTCAAGGCCACGTGCCCGGGCTCGTGCAGCGACAACACCCTCTGCCAGCCGGGCGGCTACTGCCAGAGCCAGCAGTGCGTCGTGCAGCTCGCCAATGGCAAGGCATGCAACGGCGACGGCGAGTGCAAGAGCGGCAAGTGCGTCGACGGGGTTTGCTGCGACAGCACCTGTACCGGCCCGTGCGACGCGTGCAACGTCGGCGGCAAGGAGGGGATCTGCTCGCCGGTGCCCAAGGGCGCGTCCGGCAGCCCGAGCTGCAGCCCCTACCTGTGCGACGGGCTCAGCGCGGCCTGTTCGGCAAGCTGCGGGGAGGACGGCGACTGCGCCGCCGGCAACTACTGCGCTAGTGGGAGCTGTGTGCCGAAGAAGAGCAACAGCTCGCCCTGCGGCGGCAACAACCAGTGCACGAGCGGCTTCTGCGTCGACGGCGTTTGCTGCGATGGCGCCTGCAGCGCCAACTGCGACGCCTGCAACGTCGGTGGCAGCGTGGGCCAGTGCGCGGTCTTGAAGAAGGGCGAGGCGGGCAGCCCGGGCTGCAGTCCGCTGGTGTGCGACGGTGTCGGCGCCGGCTGCCCCCTGTCCTGCAGCGACGACGGCGGCTGCGCGCCCGGCAACTTCTGCTCGAACGGAAGCTGCCTCGCCAAGAAAGCCAACGGGCAGAGCTGCGGCGGCGCCAACGAGTGCGCGAGCGGCAAGTGCGTCGACGGCTACTGCTGCAATGCGGCGTGCGGCGGCGCCTGCGACGCCTGCGACCTCGGCGGCAAGGAGGGAACCTGCACCGCCCTGGCCAAAGGAGCCGCGGGCAGCCCGAGTTGCAGCCCGTACCTTTGCGACGGAGCCGGCGCGAGCTGCCCGGCCTCGTGCGCGGGCGACTCCGACTGCTCCAGCGGCAACTACTGCGATGCTGGCAAGTGCGCCGTCAAGAAGGCCGACGGCCAGCCCTGTCAGGGCAAGAATGAGTGCACCAGCGGCTTCTGCGCGGACGGTGTCTGCTGCCAGAGCGGCTGCCAGGGCGGCTGCGACGCCTGCAACCTGCAGGGCAAGGGCGGCATCTGCTCCCTCGTCTCGAAGGGCTCCTCGGGATCGCCCAACTGTGCGCCCTACGTGTGCGACGGCCTGGGCGCCGGCTGCCCCCTGTCCTGCAACGACGACGGCGGCTGCTCGTCCGGCAACTACTGCTCGAGCGGAAGCTGCGTGCCGAAGAAGGCCAATGGGCAGAGCTGTGGCGGGGACAACGAGTGCACGAGCGGCAACTGCATCGACGGCTACTGCTGCAATGCGGCGTGCGGCGGCGCCTGCGACCGGTGCAACCTCGGGGGTAGCCAGGGAAGCTGCAAGGTCGTGGCGCAGGGCACGCCGGGCAGCCCGAGCTGCGGCCCGTACGTGTGCGACGGCGTGGGCGCGGCCTGCCCCGTGTCCTGCAAGAATGACGGCGGCTGCTCGCCCGGCAACTACTGCTCGAGCGGAAGCTGTGTGGCGAAGAAGGTCAATGGGCAGAGCTGCGGCGGCGCGAACGAGTGTACCAGCGGCAACTGCGTCGACGGCTACTGCTGCAACGAGGCCTGTGGCGAGCTCTGCCGGCAGTGCGACCTGGGCGGCAGCGAAGGCACCTGCAAGAACGTGCCCTTCGGGCAGGATCCGGACAACGAGTGCCTGACCTCCTGCGACGGCAGCGGCAAGTGCATCTAGCGCACGCGCACCCGCCGCAGTGCCGCCACGTTCGCGGCGCCGGTGCAGAACATGATCACGCGCAACTCGAAGATCAGCGTCTCCAGGGCGTGGACCACCGCGTCCTCGCTCGTGGCTGCGGCCTCGAGCAGCGGCCGGGCGAGGGCCGCGGCATCCGCGCCGCAGGCGAGGGCGACGGCCACGTCCATCCCCGTGCGCATGCCGCCCGAGGCCACGACCAGCCGCTCGCCCATGGCCCTCCGGCAGATCTCGATCGACTCGGCCGTGGGAATGCCGAACCCGGCGAGCCGCCGCCCCGCTTCGGCCCGGGGGCTGGCGGGCGGCGCGCGCAGGCTCTCCACCATGGCCCAGGAGGTTCCGCCGACGCCGCCGACCTCGATGCCGGCGAGCGGCAAAGCCGCGAGCTTGCGCGCCGTGCGCTCGGAGATCCCGGCACCCACCTCCTTGGCAAGGCACGGCACCGGCAGCGCCCGTACGACCTCGCCTAGCTTCGCCGCCAGGCCGCGGAAGCGCGTGTTGCCCTCGGGCTGGATCGCCTCCTGCAGCGGGTTGAGGTGGAAGGCCATGGCGTCCGCGCCCACCGCCTCGATGGCGCGCACGAGCTCCGCAGCCCCCACGCCGTAGTTGAGCTGCACGGCGCCGATGTTGCCGATGAGCAGCGGAAGCTCCGGCGCCACGTCGCGCAGCGCGTACGTGGGCACAAGCTCGGCTCGCTCGATCATCGGCCGCTGCGATCCCAGGGCCATGCCCACGCCAACGCGCGCCGCGGCCCGGGCCAGCCGCTCGTTGATGAGGCGGCCGCGCTCCGTGCCGCCCGTCATGGCGCCGACGACGATCGGCGCGTGCAGCCGCTTGCCGAGCACCGTGGTGCCGAGATCGACCTCGTCGAGATCGAGCTCGGGCAGCGCGTCGTACTCGAGGCTCAGGCTCCCCAGCCCGGTCGGCACCCCCGAGTCGACCGGCGCGCCAAGGCACAGGTCGAGATGGGCGTCCTTCCTCCTGGCGGCGTCATCGCTCATGGGCGGGGCCAGTGCGCCTTTCGGTGCGGTTGCCTAGGAGTCTGTCGGAGAAAAAACTAAGTGCGCGGAATTGTTCGGTTCCAGCGTCAGAGTAAAGTGAGCGATTTCGATAACTTGGACCATTTCGAGCACGCTTTCTCCGACACACTCCTAGTCCCTCGAGTAGATCGCCGGCTTGCTTGGCGGCTTCGGCCGCGGCTTGGCCACCGGTGGAGGGGCCGCCGCCGTCTTGGCCGCCGGTGGAGGCGCCGCCGCCGTCTTGGCGACAGGCGGTTTCGGCGCCGGCGGCTCGGCGCTGGCCTTCACCGGCGGGGGGGTAGCCGGGGCCGACGCGCTCGCCGGCGCCGAAGCGCTGGCCGCGGCGCTGCCCGTCGCCGCTGCCACGGCGCTGGCCGTTGTCGTTGCCACGGCGCTGGCCGTCGCCGTCGGGCCGGCGCTCGCCGTGACGACGGATGCCGGCGCCACGCCGGTGCGCGTGGCAGTAGCGGCAGCCGCGCTGGCCGCGGGCTTGCCCGAGGCGTTTTCCGTACCGCCCTGCCACACGGCGAGCCCGACGGTTGCGAGCAGCACCGCCCCAGCGGCACCCAGCGCCAAGCCGAGCGCACGCCGATCCACGGCCTTGGCCGGCTTCGGGCCAAGCTCTGGCGCGGGCTCGGCCACGGCAGCGGGCTTCGCCGCGGCAGCCGGCGGGGCGGCCTTCTCCGGCACAGCCTCCGGCGTAGCCTCGACGGCGGGCGCCTCGGCCTGGTCGATCTTGCGTCGCGATGAGACGCGCGCCGTTCGCTCCGTGTCCTCCGGCTCGGGCGCGCGCACATCCGGCTCTGCGGCGGTGGGCTCGGCGGGTCCCGGGCCGGGCTCCCGGCCGGGCTCATCGTCCTCGCCGACCGCCACCTCCTGCCATGGCTGCTCCTCCTCATCTGGCTGCTTCGCGCCCGCAGGCTCGCCCCCCGGCACCGCCGCTGCCGCCGCCGCCGGCTCCGGGGCTGGCGCAGGTGCCTCCGGCGGGGCCCCGGGCGAATCCGCGACCGCCGCGCCAGGCCCGCGCGGCGTGTGTAGCGGCGGCCGGGGCGGCTTGGCCGCCGGAGCCGGCGCTTCCGGTGCGGTTGCGGCTTCCTCGGCCGGCTCGGCCGTCGCTTTCGGCCGCGGCGCGGGCGGGCGGCGGTGCTGGCGCCGGCTTCGGGGTGGAGCAGGAAGAGCGCTGGAGCGGCCCCCGCCGTCCTGGAGGTGCTCGCCGATGGGCAAGGCTTCGAGGTCCGTGACGAACTGCGCGAGCAGGGCCAGCCGGTCGACGGCGATCTTGGCGACCCACCGGCCGACGGCGCTCGGCGGCGCCGGGCGCACAATCGCCTCGAGCGCTTCGCTCATCCTCAGGGCATCGGGCCACCGCTTCTCGGGGTCGCGCTCCAGGCCGCGCAGCACCACGGGGTCGAGCTTCTTCGGCACCGTGCGGTCGACGCTGCTGGGCGGCTCGATCGGCTGGGTCAGCACCTTGTTGGTGAGCTCGCCCGGGTGCTTGCCGTGGAACAAGGTGCGCCCGGTCAGGCCCTTCCAGAGCACGGCGGAGGCGGCGAACACGTCGGCCAGCCGGCTCACGGCTTCGCCCCGGGCCTGCTCGGGGGACATGTAGCTCAGCCTGCCGGCGGGCGAAGCCGTCCGTGCCGACCATGACGTTTTCCGGCGAGACGTCGCGGTGGGTGAGCTCCAGCGGCTTGCCCCGCTCGTCCTTGGCCTCGTGCGCGGCGTGCAGGCCCTGGAGCACGCCGACGACGATCGAAACCAGGATCTCGAGAGGGACGCGATGGTCGCGCTTCTCGACCGTGCGCATGAGGTGGGCCAGCGAGACCCCCTCGACGTACTCCATGATCACGAACAGCTCGCCCGAGTCCTGGACGACGTCGATGACGGGAAGCACGTTGGGATGCCGCACGCGGGTCACGAGGCGGGCCTCGGCGCGGAAGCGGTCCATGACCTTCTCATCGCCGAGGTACTGCCGGTGCAGGCGCTTGATGGCCACGGTGCGCATGAAGCCGCCCGCGCCCACCATGCGGCCCAGGTGCACGGTGGCGAAGCCCCCGCTGCCGATCTCGGCGAAGAGCTCGCAGCGTCCTACGGTGCGCAGCTTCCAGGGCTTGGCGTCGGCCTCGGGCATGGCCCCGGAAGCGTAGCACCTTCGGCGGCGCGGGATGAAGCGGTCTGCGGGCCCCGGCCGACCTAGCGCAGCCAGTAGAGCTTCTTCGAGCAGTCGAACGGGGTCGGCTCCGGGCCGCCGGCGTACACGCCGCCCGACGGGATGCCGTGATACAGGTTGTTGCCGTAGCCCTTGATCGAGCTGAACTGCGAGTAGCCGCAGCTCCCCCACCAGCCGATGTCGTTGCACTGCACCACCGGATCGTTCGGGTACTTCATGAGCGTGCCGGTAAACGACCCGTTGCGGGGATCGTTGTGCTGCCACTGCGGCCCACCGGTGTGGGCGTACTGGTAGCTGTCGTTCAAGAGGAAGCCCGGGTACAGGTGCACGAACTTGTTGTAGCTCTTGGGGAAGAGGTCGTTTTTGAGGGTGTTCGGCGCATTGCCGTCGGCATCGATGAGCGCCTTCCACAGCTTGATCGCCAGGAGGTAGTCGCCGGCGAGGGACGGCTGCCCGTAGGTCACCGTGGTCACGGGCGCCTGCGCCGTCGGGCTGGTCCAGGTCGCGGCGCCGGAGTTGTTCACGGCCGCGAGCAGGGTCCAGCCGCCGCCGTCGGTGCTCATGTCGCAGTAGGCGTCGAAGCCGTTCGCCGGATCGCCGCCGTCCGGATCGATCTTGTACAGGCCGTCGCCCTTCGACAGGCCGGCGTTGAGGATCTCCGCGCAGCTCTTGAGCGGCGCGCAGGCGCCGCTCACGCACTTGGCGCCGCCGGCGCAGGGCTTGTCGCAGCCGCCGCAGTGCTGCGGGTCGGTCTGCGTGTCGACGCACTTGCCGCCGCACTTGGTCAGGCCGCCGCCGCAGAACGCCTCGCTCTTGCCGCCCGTGCAGATCTCGCCCGGGCCGCAGGCCTGGCCGCAGCCGCCACAGTTGGCGGGATCGAGCTGTGTGTCGACGCACTTGCCGCCGCACTTGGTCGTGCCGCCGGCGCACACCAGAGCGCACACGCCCGAGGCGCAGATCTGGCCGGGACCGCAGGCGTTGCCGCAGCCGCCGCAGTTGGTCGGATCGAGCTGGGTATCGACGCACTTGCCGCTGCACTTGGCGGTGCCGCCCAGGCACACCAGGCCGCACTTGCCGGCGGAGCACACCTCGTCCTGG
>JACQWT010000374.1 GCA_016209145.1 Deltaproteobacteria bacterium
CCCGGCAGCTTCTCACCTTCAGCCGCAGCCGGAGACTCGACAAGCAGCAGTTCGACGTGGGCTCGCTCGTGTCGAGGCTGGCCCCGACGATCGAGCGGCTGCTGGGCGAGCAGGTGCGCTTGCAGATCCGGCTCGCGCCCGAGCCGCTCGTGGTCGAGGCCGACCCGAGCCAGATGGAGCAGATGCTGGTGAACCTCGCCGTGAACGCGAGCGACGCCATGCCCGAGGGGGGCACGCTCAGCATCGAGACCGCGCGGGCCCGGTCCGGCGCCGCCGACGCAGGCTCGCGGCCGATGGTCCGCATCGCGGTGGCCGACACCGGTGTCGGCATGGACGAGGCCACGCGCTCCAAGGTCTTCGAGCCGTTTTTCACGACCAAGGAGGGCGAGGAGCACGTCGGCTTGGGGCTCTCCACCGCCTACGGCATCGTGACGCAGAGCCAGGGAACGATCGCGGTCCAGAGCGCGCCGGGCGAGGGCTCGCGCTTCGAGATCCTCCTGCCGGCGGCAGGGCCCGAGCCGGCGGCGCTGGGCGCCGTCCCGGCTGCGGCCGCGCGCGGCGAGACCGTGCTTCTGGTGGAGGACAGCGCCGGGTTCCGGGCCGTCACGGCCGAGCTTCTGGTGGAGCTGGGCTACCGCGTGCTGGAGGCGGCAGGCGCCCAGCAAGCGCTCGATCTCGCCGCCGGTCACGACGGGCCGATCCACGCCGTGCTGGTCGGGGTGGGGGGGCGCGAGGGGCAGGCAGCGGCCTTGGCCGCCCGCATCGTGGAGCTGCGGCCCGCCGTGGCCGTGGTGTTCATGTCGGGGCAGGTGGGCGAGCGAAGCGTGCGGGCCGCGTGGAGCGGCGGCGAGGCCGGCTTCGTGGCCAAGCCCTTCACTCCGGCCGAGTTGGGCGGCGAGCTGCGGCGCCTGCTAGGGGGAGGGTAGGGGCGGGCGATGCCCTGGTCCCATCGTCCGATCGCCGGATCTGCTGCCTCCTCGCCCCCGCCGGCCGGGCAGTGCTACGCTGAGCGCCAAGCGTGGTCGGGCTACCCATGGCCGTTCGCAAGCTCATTGCCAAGGACTGTCGGCTCGTCATCGACACCGAGCGGCTGCACATGGAGACGACCGACGACATCGCGCCGCTCTCGGGCATCGCCTCCCAGCAGCGGGCGCTGCGCGCGCTCGAGTTCGGGCTGGACGTGCGCCAGCCGCGCTTTCACGTCGTGGCCGTGGGGGATCCCGGCTCGGGGCGGACGTTCTGCGCGCGCGCGGTGGCGCGGCGGCTGGCCGCCGCGCGGCCCACGCCCGACGACATCCTGCTCCTGCCGAACCCCAAGCGGCCGAGCGAGCCTACCGTCATAAGCTTGCCGGCCGGCGAGGGGCGGCCTTTCGTCCTGGCCATGGAGGAGCTGCACGGCAAGCTCGTCGAGGCGCTGCGCGGCGTGGCCGAGGGCGAGCGCTTCAAGCACGCGCGCGTGCGCGTCCAGCGCAAGGTGCGCGAGCGAGGGGCCGAGATCGAGGAGGCCATGGCGGAGCTGGGCGGCCGCTACGGCGTGGAGATCACGCGCGACGAGGACGGGATCCGCGTCGCGGCGCCCGAGGACGACGGGCCCAGCTCCGAGGCGCTGCGCGAGATCTCGGCCGGCGTCGAGCAGTTGGAGGAGCAACTGGTCGACGTGCAGGAGCAGGCGGACCTCGAGCTGCGCGGGGAGCTCAAGCGCCTGCTGGTGGAGGCGGTGCGCGCCGGATTCGCCCCGGTGCGCCAGGGCCACGAGGGCCGCGGCGGCATCGAGTCCTTCCTGGCCGAGGTCGAGGCCCTGGTGTGCCGCGAGATCCCCCATCTGGTCGACGAGACGCGCGAGGAGGACGCGCCTACCCTGGCGCGCGGCATCGTCGTGCCCACGCTCTTGACCGAGCACGAGCCGGGCTTGGGCGCGCCGGTGGTGGAGGTTGCCTATCCCACTCTGAGCGCCCTGTTCGGCCGCAGCCACGTGCCGCCCGAATCGGCGTTCCCTCCCGAGCCGGGCTTCGCCGTGCCCGGCGCACTGCACGAGGCCAACGGCGGCTTCCTCATCCTGCCGGCGGGCATGCTGGTCAGGAACCCGGCGGTGTACGAGCAGTTGAAGGCCTGCCTCTTGGCCGGCAAGTTCATCGTGCCGGAGCACGAGCCCACGTACTTCCGCGGTACCGTCGAGGAGTTGCTGTTCCCGCCCATCCCGATCGACGTCAAGGTGGTGCTCATCGCCAGCCCGGCCTTGTACCAGGAGCTGCACGACGCCGATCCGGAGTTCTCGCAGCTCTTCAAGGTGCAGGCGCGCTTCGAGGACGCGATTCGCGTCGAGGAGGGGCTGCTCACCTATCCGTCGTTCCTGGCCGGGTTCCTGCGCTCGCGCGAGCTTCCGCCCATGACCGTCGACGCGGTGGCCGAGCTCCTGGCGTACGGCTGCCGCCTGTGCGAGAGCCAAGAGAAGGTCTCGGGCCAGCTCGGCCTCATCGCCGAGGTGGCGACCGAGGCGGCCTACCGGGCCAAGCGTCGCGGGAGAAGCGCCGTCGACGGGAAGCTCGTGCAGGAGGCCCTGGAGGCCGCACACTGGCGGGGGCGCTACTTCCAGGACGAGGTGCAGAAGCTCCTCTCCGACGGAACGATCCGCATCGAGGTGGAGGGCGAGCGCGTCGGCCAGGTCAACGCCATCTCGGTGATGAGCGACGGTCCCCTGGTCTTCGGCAAGCCGTGTCGGGTGACGGCCGTGACCTACCCGGGCATGGAGGGACCGGTGAACATCGCCCGCGAGGTCGAGATGTCGGGGCCCATCCACAGCAAGGGCGTGCTCATCTTGAAGGGCTTCCTCGCGGCCCGCTTCGCGCAGAGCCGGCCGATGTTCTTCGGCGCCTCGCTCGTCTTCGAGCAGACCTACGAGGCCATCGACGGCGACAGCGCCTCGAGCACCGAGCTCTATGCGCTGCTCTCCTCGCTCTCGGGGATGCCCATCACCCAGCGCTTGGCCGTGACCGGCAGCGTCGACCAGCAGGGGACGGTACAGCCCGTGGGCGCCATCAACGAGAAGATCGAGTCGTTCTACGACGTGTGCGTGGCCAAGGGACTGACGGGACGGCAAGGGGTGCTCATTCCGTCGCGCAACTGCGACGGCCTGATGCTGCGGCGTGACGTGGTCGAGGCCATCGCCTCGGGCCGCTTCCACGTCTACGCCATCGACACGGTGGAGGAGGGACTCGAGATGCTGACCGGCGTTCCGGCGGGATGGCCGGGAGAAGGCGGCAGCTACGCGCCGAGCAGCGTGTACGGAGCGGTCCAGGCGCGCCTGGAGCGCTTCCGCGAGGCGATGTCGTCCTGCGGCGGCGGGCCGCGGTTGACGTGATGGGTTCGGGGGTCGCGGGGCCAAGTGAGAGGTGATGCCAGTGCGGGGTAAGTGGACTTCGTGGCTAGGGTTGGGAGTGCCGGCGCTGGTAGGCGCCCTTTGGCTCGCGGGGTGCGCCGGCGCGGCGTCGTCCGAGGATCGACCGGCGCAGGGCGCCGAGGAGGTGGCGAGACAGGCCGCGCGCAAGCGCAAGCAGGCGTGGCGAGAGCGGATCGACCAGGAGCACGCCGATCCCGAGCAGGCCAAGCGCCAGCTCGTGGCCGCCGAGAAGGCCCTGGCGGCGAAGCGCTTCGGCGAGGCCCGCAAGGAGCTGGAGGAGGCGGATCGGTTCGCCAACGAGCGGATCCGCGAGGAGATGCGCAAGGTGGGCGAGCGCATCGACGAGGCCGAGGCCGCGGTTCTGGCACCGCCCGTCGTGACGCTGGCCGAGCACGGCGAGTGCCGGGAGGCGCTGCGGCGCGTGGCCGAGCTGGTCGAGCAGCGTGGCGGGCTGCTGCCCCTTTTCATCCAGGAGCGGACGGCCGCGGTCAACCTGCGCTGCCTCGCGGACCTCGCCAAGGCGGATCTGCCGCGCGCCCGCCGCATCGCCGACCTGCCGCTGACCCGGCGCGCGCTGGGCAAGGAGCGCTACGAGAAGATGCGCGGCGAGCTGGCCGACGCCGTGGTGGCCACCCTGGTGCAGCGGCTCCAGGGCCCGTTCCGCGCGAGGCGCTGGGCCGACGTGGTCAAAGGGCTGGACGACGCGGTGGAGCAGGGGGAGGCGGGCGACGAGGAACGCCGCCGGGTGATGGGGCTGGTGCGCGACCGGGTGCGCCAGGAGATCCAGGCGATCGCCGCGCAATCGATGAGCGCCGCCTTTGCGTCGGGGGCCCTGGGCCGGGTGGACCAGCTCATCGCCGCGGCCCGCTGGGCCGAGGGCAGCGCGGAAGCGGCGCCGGACGACATCGCCAAGATCCGCAGCGAGCTCGCCCTGTGGGCGGCCTGCGGCGCGGTCCGGTGTCGCGTCTCGGCTCCCAAGAAGCTCTGGACGTTGGGCAACGCGCAGGTTCTTCCCACGGCCAATCCGCGCGGCGAGCCGGTCAAGGTCATCCCGAGCGGCAAGCAAGTGTGGGAGCTCGCGCGCGGCGCGACCTGGTCGCTCGTGGCGGAAAGCGATCCGGGCAAGCTCGAGGACGGGATCTCGCCGCGCGCCGAGGTGGCGGCCGGCTGGGTGCGCAGCGCGGGCCTCAAGGACGTGGACACCTCGCGCATGGTGCCGCCCGGGGAGGCCATCGCCGGGACCCGCGTCTGGGGGCCCCTGCGGCCGCCGAGCACGTTGCTCGAGCTTGGCACCGCGATTGCGGCGCAGGGCGGCGACGTGCGGGTCAAGCGCCTGGCCGACCTGGAGGAGGTGACCGTGCCCCGCGCCGAGCTGCGCTTCGGGGCGGTCGATGTGGGGATGAAGGTCGAGGCGTACTGCCAGGATCCGGTTCACCCCATCGCCTCCCTGGTCGAGGCGATCGTGCCGACGGATGCCGAGCCCCTGATCAAGGTCGTCTGCCTGGACGAGCAAGGTGCCCGGACCGATCTGCTCCGGGGCATCCAGCTCGGGGCGTTGCGGACCAGGCCGGAGTGGCTGCCGCCGGAGAAGACGCCGTAGCCGTCCGTGCACTCCCGCGCCAGGATCCACTGGCCGAGGGGGCGGCGGTCGTATAGGCTTCGTCTCCAAGCGGCGCGGTGCTGCCCACCCCGGCGGGAGGGCGGCGGCGCGCGATACCCGGAGCTGGTGAATGTACGCAGTTAGAGGCTGCAAGCGTCGCATCCTTGGCATTCTCTGCTCGGCCGCGGTGGCCGCGGCCGTGGGCACGGCGTCCGGACAGGCGCACGCGCAGCAGCAACCGGCCGCTGGGGCGAAGACGGTCAGCCCCACCGGCAAGGGCATCGCCGGCGGCGCCCTGCTCGGGGCCGAGGTGGTGATGCTGACCGAGGGGATCATCGGGATCGAGTCGGTGTGGCCCTACCCGGTCTTCGGCGTGCTCGGGGCGGCCGGCGGGGGAGTGGGCGGCTACTTCGTGGAGCAGGCAGATCCAGCCGGCATGTCCGCCGAGGCATCGCTCTACATGCTCGCCGGCGGCATGGCGCTCGTCATCCCCACCATCGTCGTGATGCTCAACGCCACGGCGTACAGCTTCGAGGAGGAGGAGGGCGTGGACAAGAGCGGCCAGCAGCCGCCTGGCGCGGCGCTGCCCGGCGGAGTGCCCGGTGGTGCACCGGGGGCTCCG
>JACQWT010000375.1:0-2422 GCA_016209145.1 Deltaproteobacteria bacterium
TACACCGAGCACGCCGAGAACGTGGCCCTGGCCCTGCGCGTGTGCGCCGACCTCGACGTGCCGCGCGAGACGGCCCTGCGCGGCATGTGGCAGGCCGCGCCCGATCCGGGGGCCATGGCCGAGCACCGGGTTGACTTCTTCGGCCGCGAGATCCTCTTCGTCAACGGCTTCGCCGCCAACGACCCGGTCTCTACCGAGCGGATCTGGCGCCTGTCCCTCGCGCGCCGCGGCGCCGGCCGCCGGACGATTGCCGTGTTCAACTGCCGCGCCGATCGCCCCGACCGGAGCTTGCAGCTCGGGACTTGCTATGCACGCTGGCCGGCCGCCGATCATCTCGTGGTGATGGGAACGGGGACCTACCTGTTCGCTCGCGCCGCCGCAGCCGCGGGCGCGGACGCTGCCGCCGCGGCCCTGTGCGAGGGTCTGGCGGCGCGGGAGGTGTTCGAGCGCATCGTCGGGCTCTGCGGCGCGCGCACGCTCGTCATGGGCATGGGCAACATCGGCGGCTCCGGCCTGGAGCTGGCTCAGCACTTCCGCAACCGGGCGGTGCTGGAGGAAGAGCATAGGTGTTGACCAAGAACTCGGCGATAGCAACGACGGCGGCCGATCCATCCGCGCTGTCCGGCATGAGCTTGCGTCCTCGGCCCGGCTCCTCGCGTACAGGAGTACGCTCCGGGCCGGGCCTCCGGGCGCGGTCGGCCGGCGCGGCGCCTCGACCGCCGGGCGACTGCTTGCCCTATCCGCTTGTGTGCCAAGAGAGCCATGCTTGAGCTGCTTCCGCTTTCGGTCGGGATCGGGCTGGTCGTAAGCCTCCTTTTCACCGAGATGTTCGGCCTGGCCGCCGGAGGCATGATCGTCCCGGGCTACCTGGCCCTGTCCCTGAACCGGCCGCTCGACGTGGCCCTGACGATCGCCGCGGGCCTGGCCACCTTCGCCGTGGTGCACACGCTGTCGTCCTTCGTCATCCTGTACGGCCGCCGGCGCACGGTGCTCATGATCCTGGTGGGCTTCCTGTTTGCCACGCTGACGCGCTGGGCCATGGGTCCCCTGGCCGGCCCGGTCGGCCACCAGCTCGCGGTGATAGGCTTCATCATTCCGGGCCTGATCGCCATCTGGCTCGACCGTCAAGGCGTGGTCGAAACGCTGGCCTCGCTCCTGACCGCCTCGACCTTGGTGCGCCTGGTGCTCATCGTCGTCGGCAGCGTGGAGCTGGCTCCATGAAGAAGCTGTACTGGCGTCCGTCCCGCGTCTCGCGCTCCGCGCTGGTGCTCGTGGCCGTGCTGTCGAGCGCGGCGGCGCTGAGCGTCGAGTCTTTTCCGGTCGAGCGGCAGCAGCGCAACTACCGCGAGAAGCTCGCCGCCTCTCGCCTGGCGCGCTCCTGCATGGAGGCCATCAAGAAGGAGAAGCTCGGCCGCGGCCTGGCCATCGACCGTGAGGTCGATCCGGCCGAGACCGGCATGATCGGACCCAGCATCACGCCCGTCACGGCCAATACCGGCTACATCGACGCCAAGCTCACCAGCACCAACCCGAACTTCGCCGCCGTGGTCGTGCAGCTCCTGCGCACGGCCGGCGTGCAGGAGGGCGACACCGTGGCCGTGGGCTTCAGCGGCTCGTTCCCCGCCCTGAACGTGGCCACCTGCGCCGCCATCGAAACCCTGCGCCTGCGGCCCATCGCCATCGCCAGCGTTTCGGCCTCCACCTGGGGCGCCACCGACGTGGACTACTTGTGGCTCGACATGGAGCGCACCCTGGAGCGGGCCGGCCTGGTTTCCTTCCGCTCGGAAGCGGCGACGCGCGGCGGCATCGACGACCGCGGCGTGGGCATGACCAAGGAAGGCCGCGCCCTGCTCGACGCGGCCATGGAGCGCAGCGGCGTCATGAACCTGAAGCCGAGCTCGCTCGGCGACGCGATCGCGAAGCGCATGGCCTTCTACGAGGAAAAAGCGGCCGGCAGGCCGATCAAAGCCTACATCAACATCGGCGGCGGCTCCGCCTCCGTGGGAACCCACGTCGGCAAGAAGCAGTTCAGCCCGGGCCTGAACCGCGAGCCGCCGCGCGTGGCCGGAGTCGCCGACTCGGTCATGCTCCGCTTCGTCAAGCAGGAGGTGCCCGTCATCCATCTTTCGCGCATCAAGCTGCTGGCCGAGCGCTTCGGGCTGCCCCTGGAGCCGCGCACGGCCGTGCCCGTAGGCCAGGGCAAGGTGTTCAAGCGGGCCGAGTACAACCGCTGGCTCGCCCTCGGCGCCGCCCTCGCCATCCTGGGCGCCATGGTAGCCCTGTTGCGCTTCGACCTGGGCCTGCGGCTGCTGCGCTCGGGCGAGAAGCGCCCGGCCGGTGCCCCCGAGCCGATGGTCTAGCAACTATTGTGTGGCGGCCGGCCGGCGCCGCCCGCATGATTGTTCCATGCCTTCTCGCGCCT
>JACQWT010000375.1:2466-4750 GCA_016209145.1 Deltaproteobacteria bacterium
CCTCGCGGGGTTGGGGCTACTCGCGGCCTGCGGCGCGGCGCCGCCGCCAGCGCCGCCGCCGCAAGACGCCGCGGCCATCGTCACCGTCCCGGCGGCGCCCGCCGCCGCGCCCGAGGTGCGAGCGCCAGACGCCCGGCCCGCGGCCGCCGCCCGCGCCCGGCCGCCGCCCGGCTACGTCGAGATGGAGGTCGGCGCCGTGACGCCCTCCGAGCAAGGGCAGGCCGTGCTGCTGGTCGATCCCTCGCACAAGCTCCTCTTGCCCATCTTCATCGGCGGCTCCGAGGCCCTGACCATCGAGCTGCGGCAGCAGCGGCGGCGCTACGGCCGGCCGCTCACGCACGATCTGCTCGACGAGATCATGCGCGCCCTGGGCGGGGAGCCGATCGAGGTGCACGTGGACGAGCTGCGCCAGGGCACGTTCGTGGGCTCGGTGCTGCTACGCCGCGAGGGCAGCGACCGGCCGGTGCGCTTCGACGCCCGCCCCTCGGACGCCATCGCCATGGCCCTGGGCCATCGCATTCCCATCTTCGTGGCGCAGAGCGTGCTCGACGAGGCAGGCATCAAGCGCGACGAGCTGCCCTCGGGCCTGCCGCCGGCCGCCCCGTCGGGCAGCGCGGGGCCGCCGCCGATTTGAGAGCCTGGCCGGCATGCCCGGAGCATGCTATGGGCATGCCATGGCGAATCTACAGGTCAAGGGCGTACCCGAGGCCCTGCAGCGCCGGCTGCGGCGAGCCGCCGCGCGGCAGGGGCGCAGCATGCGGGACATCGTGCTCGACGCCGTGCACCGGGAGCTGGCGCGCGAGGAGCTCCTGGCGCGCCTCGCGCGGCGAGAGCCGGTCGATCTCGGCCGCCCCGCGGCGCTGAGCCTGGAGGAGATCCGGACCGAGCGCGGGGCGGAGCTCGGGCCATGACCCTGGTGGTCGATGCCTCCGCCGCCGTCGAGTACCTGCTGCGCACCGCGGTTGGCCGCAGCCTCGACGGCCCTCTCAGCTCTGCAACTCTGGTCGCCCCTGAGCTGCTGGACGCGGAGGTGCTCGCGGTACTGCGGCGCGAGACGCTGGCCGGGCGCCTCGCCGCCAAGCGCGCCGCGGAGGCTGTCGAGGATCTGCGCGACTGGGACGTCGTCCGCCTGCCCCACCGTCCACTGCTCGCACGCGCTTGGGAGCTGCGGCACAACGTGAGCGCCTACGACGCTCTCTACCTGGCGGCTGCCGTGCTGCACGATGCCGCGCTGATCACGGCCGACGGCCCGCTCGCCCGCGCGCCGGGCACAGGAGTCGTGGTGCACAACGTGCGGGCCGGACCGATGCGGCTCTGATCGGAGCGCGGCGTGCCGCGCCGGCGTACGTCACCGTACTTCCGGAGCGCGGCTCTCAGTTGCAGACCGGCCCGGCCTTGCAGGTCTTGGCGGGGCCGCAGACGGCGCCGATCGGGCAGTCCACGGTATCGACGCAGTCGATCTTGCCGTCCATGTCGTTGTCGATGCCGTCCTGGCAGTTCATCTCCTTGCGCACGCCGCCGGTGCAGGTGCAGCTCACGCCGCATGACGCGCCCTCACAGTTGAACGTGTCGGCGCAGTCGATCTTGGCGTCGCCGTCGTTGTCCAGGCCGTCCGCGCAGGCGTTCTCCGCCTTCTTGCCGCCCTGGCAGTAGCAGCCCGAGCCGCAACTTGCCGCCTCGCAGTTGGCGTCGGCGCAGTCCACCTTGCCGTCGCCGTCGTTGTCGATGCCGTCCGAGCAAGTGGTCTCGCTCTTGGCCAGGCCCTTGCACTGGCAGCCCGGCCCGCAGCCCGCGGCCTCGCAGTTGTCGTCGGCGCAGTCGATCTTGCCGTCGCCGTCGTTGTCGATGCCGTCGGCGCAGCCGTTCTCCGCCTTCTTGCCCTGCGAGCAGTAGCAGCCCGAGCCGCAGCTCCCGCCTTCGCAGTTGTCGTCGGCACAGTCGATCTTGCCGTCGCCGTCGTTGTCGACGCCGTCGGCGCAGGCGTTCTCGCTCTTCTTGCCGTCCGCGCAGTAGCAGCCGGGGCCGCAGCCCGCGCCCACGCAGTCCCCGTCGGCGCAGTCGACGAGCTTGTCGCCGTCGTTGTCCTGGCCGTCTGCTCACCTATCCCCTCATAAAGTCCCATAGATTTCACTTGTTGCTGGAAACGCATGCCAAAGTTGGTAGAACGTACGCCTGATCTCCGCGACGGCGGCGCGCGCCACGCCCATGACGTACTCGCGTCCCTGCCGCCAGAGCGAGTGGGTTCGGGTCCGCGCCGTGTTCGCGCGCAGCTTCCGGTCGAGCC
>JACQWT010000376.1 GCA_016209145.1 Deltaproteobacteria bacterium
CACGCTTTCTCCGACACACTCCTAGGAAACGCCGTCGCGCGTAGCGTCCGAATGCGCCATTGAGTGGCGCCCTGCGAGCGGCGCTATAATGGCCGAGCATGGTCGAGCACCGCCCGTCTCTGTTGCCGCCCCCGCTCGGCACGCTGCTCGACGGGCGTTACCGGCTCGATCGGCTGATCGGCCAGGGCGGGATGGGCGCGGTCTACGAGGCGTGCACGCCCGAGGGCGAGCCCGTGGCGGTCAAGCTGCTGCTCGAGATCCCGCGATCGAAGCGGGGCACGCTGACCATCAGCCGCTTCCTGCGGGAGGCGAAGCTCATGGCCGATCTCGACAGCCCGCACATCGTCCCAGCCCTCGACGCCGGCTGGGACGACGCGCTCGGCCTGCCCTTCCTGGTGCTGCCCCTGCTCCGCGGCCTCGATCTGGCGGACCTGCTGGCCAAGCTCGAGGTGCTGTCCCCGCAACTCGCCGTCCGGATTGCCTGCCAGGCCTGCCGGGCGCTGGTGGCGGCCCACGAAGCGGGCGTCGTCCACCGCGACATCAAGCCCGAGAACCTGTTCCTGGACCACGACGAGCAGGGGCGCATCAACGTGCGGGTGCTCGACTTCGGCATCGCCAAGAGCCTGGCCGAGGACGGCCAGCTCACTGCCACCGGCAACGTCATGGGCACGCCCCACTACATGTCCCCGGAGCAGGCCCTGAGCTCCAAGCACGTCGACGGCCGCACCGACGTCTGGAGCCTCGGCGCGACGCTCTACCGCGCGCTGTGCGGCGAAGTCCCCTTCGGCCTCGCAGCGACGCCGACCGAGGTGCTGCTCGCCCTGCACACCCGGCCGGTTCCGGCGCTGCAGAGCCAGGCCCCCTGGATCGAGCCGGAGCTCGCCGCGGTGGTCCACGGGGCGCTGATCCGCGACCCCGCGGCGCGCTGCCCGAGCGCGGCCGCGCTGCTGGCGGCGCTCGAGCCGCACGCCGGCGGCAGCACCACGCTATGCGCCGACATGCTCGCGTCCCTGCCGGCCGAGCTGCGCACCCGCCAGGCGGTCCTGGCGGAGCTACCCGATCGCTGGCCAGAGCCCTCGGCGAGCGAGACCGCGGCCGAGCTGCCCGGTCGGGAGCCCGACCCCTTGCTCGGCAAGGTGCTCGGCGACCGCTTCACCCTGACCCGGGTGATGGGCCGAGGCGGCATGGGATCCGTCTACGAGGCCGAGGCGGCCGGGGGCGGGCGGGTGGCGGTGAAGGTGATCGAGGAGCAATGGCCCCCGCGCCCATCGCCCAGCTTTTCGGGCAAGCCTGCCGCGGCCTCGCCGCCGCCCACGCCATCGGGCTGGTGCACCGCGACATCAAGCCCGCCAACCTGTTCCTGCACCAGATGCCGGACGGCGCGCTGCGGCTCAAGATCTGCGACTTCGGCATCGCCAAGCACCTGACCGGCGGCGACGCCCCCGACAGCAGCACCGAGCTGACCCGCACCGGAGGCGTGGTCGGCTCGCCCATGTACATGTCGCCGGAGCAGGCCAAGAACGCCAGGGACGTCGATCGGCGCACCGACGTCTGGAGCCTCGGCGTCTCGCTCTACCACGCGCTGTGCGGCGAGTCCCCGTGGTCGGCACAGACCACCGTGGGGGAACTCATCGTCGCCATCTGCACCGCCGAGCTGCCCCACCTGCAGGACCGGGCACCGTGGATCCCCCGCGGCCTCGCCGAGGCCGTACACCGGGCCCTCGCCAAGGAGCGCGAAGGGCGCTTCGCCACCATGGCTGACTTCGCTGCGGCGCTTCGACCCTTCGCCGGCGACGACGAGATCGTGACTGCGGCCATGCTCGCGCCGGTTCCGGACCAGATGCGGCGGGAGACGGCCGATCGCGCCGCGTTGCCGTCCACGACCACCATGAACGCCACGACCGTCCTGGCCCGCAGCATCGACGAGGGCAGAGCCGTGCGGCGCAGGCCGACCGCGCGGCGGCCCCTGCTCGTCGGCCTCGCCGTGGCGGCGGTCGCCGGAACGAGCTACGGCCTGTGGCGCGCCTCGATCAGCTCGGGCGCGGGCGTCGAGCCCGGCGCCCCGGCCGGCACGCTCGCGCCCTCCGCCGTGCCCGCGGGTCCGCACAGCGGCCCCGCGGCCAAGGTCTTCCGGGTCGAGATCGGCATCGCTCCGCGCGAGGCCACGGTGACGGTCGACGGCCGAGAGAGCGCTCTGGTAGGTGGCAAGCTGGTGATCGAGGGCCGCGCGGGCGACCCCTTCGTCGTGGTCGCCACACACGAGGGCCGCAAGGCGCAAGAGACCGTGGTGATCAAGAGCGACGGCACCGGCACCGTCGCTGCCATCGAGGTCCCCGGGGCCGCGTCGGCCGCGAGCAGCGCCCCGACCGCCGATCCGGCCCGCAAGCCGGCGCCGCGACCCGGTCGACGGGCCGGCGCCGCCGGCGACGCCGGCGCCACCGCCGCCCGTCGAGACATCGCCGCCACCGTTCGACGAGACGTGGGAGAGCCACGGCGAGCGCGGCGCGGAGGGCAAGCCCTAGGTGCCACGGGGCGGCGTGCCCGCGCCGTTGACACGGGGCCCGCTCTGGCCGACGCTTGCGGCCATGCGGAACCTAGTGCTCGCGGCGCTGCTGGCGGCAGCGACCTGCCTGCTGCCGGCCGCGGCCGGCGCCCAGACGGCCGGCCCGCCCGAGGCCAAGCAGCCCTCGCCGGCCGACAAGGAGACGGCCCGGGCCTTGCTCGACGAGGGCGACGCCAAGACCAAGGCCGGCGACTACCAGGCCGCGCTCGACGCCTACAAGGCGGCCGACGCCATCATGGGCGTGCCCACTACCGCCCTGGAGGTGGGCCGGGCGCAAATGATGCTCGGCCGCCTGCTCGAGGCGAAGGACACCCTGCTCAAGGTCACGCGCTATCCGCAGCAGCCGGACGAGCCGGCAGCTTTCGCCGCGGCGCGCGCCGAGGCCGGCGCGCTGGCGGACAAGCTCGCCACGCGCATTCCCTCCATCCGGATCAGCCTGGCCACCCCTGCCGGCCCGCTGCCGGAAGGTGTCGCCGCGCGGGTCGAGATCGACGGCGTCGAGCTGCCCGCGGCCACGATCAAGCATCCACGGAAGGTGGATCCGGGCACACACGCGATCGCCGTGTCGGCGCCAGGCTACGACCCGGTAGAGCGCAAGATCGAGGTCAAGGAGAGCACCGAGCGCGAGATCGAGATCGTGCTGCGGCCGCCGCCAGCCCCCCCTGCCCCCGCGCCCAAGGCCACGGCACCGCCGCAGGCCGAGCCGCCGGGCGGCACCTCGCCGCTCGTCTGGATTGGCTTCGGCGTGGGCGGCGCGGGTCTCGTCGCCGGTGCCATCACCGGCGCGCTCTCGCTCGGCAAGGTCTCCGATCTCGAGGAGGCTTGCAACGGTACCGAGTGCCCGCCGAACCGGCAGGCGGACATCGACAGCATGAACCTGCTCGCCAACATCTCGAACGTGGGCTTCGGCGTGGGCGCGGCCGGCGTGGTGGTGGGCGTCGTGGGCCTGTTCCTGTCGCCGTCGGGCCAGAGCGGCAACGGCAGGCAGAGCGCGCTCGGGCTGCGCCCTGCGGTCGGCCCCGGCAGCATTGGCGTCAGCGGCACGTTTTAGGGAGGGCGGTCATGGCACGGTCATCGAGGAGCAACGGGAGGCTGGCGACTTCATCGGGCGGCCGTGCGGCGCTGTTGGCCGGGCTGGCCGCTGCGGCGAGCTGCCAGCTCATCAGCGGCGGCGCCGACTACCACGTCAAAGAAGGCGGCGGCGCGGCGAGCGCGAGCTCGACGAGCACGAGCGGAGGCGCAGGCGGCGCCACGAGCTCCGGTGGTGGCAGCGGCGCTACCGGCGGCGAGGGCGGCGCCACTGGCGGCGGCGCAGGCGCGGGAGGGCAGCCTGGCCTGAAGAGCGACGGCGAGATCTGCAAGGACAAGAATGAGTGCGCAAGCGGCAACTGCGTCGACACCTTCTGTTGCGACGGCGCCTGCGACAAGGAGTGCCAGCGGTGCGATGCCCCGGGCGACAAGGGCAAGTGCTCGCCCGAGGCCGCGGGCACCGCTGACACGTGCCAGAAAGGGATGGCGTGCCTCGGCTATGCCTCGCACTGCGGCTTCGGATGGAGCCTGTGGAGCAAGGAGTTCGGTGGCAGCGGGAACGACCACGTGCAAGCCGTGGCCGTGGACAAGGACGGCAGCATCATCCTGGCGGGCAGCTTCGAGGACAAGATCAACTTCGGCGGAGGGCCACTGCAGGCCGGCAAGGTCCCCTACATCTTCATCGCGAAGCTCGACAAGGACGGGAACCACGTCTGGAGCAAGGCGTTCGGCAGCGACGCGGGCCAGAACGTCGCGGACATCGCGCTTGCTGCGAGCGGCAACGTGATCCTCGCGGGCTCATTTCGCGGCGAGATCAGCTTCGGCAGTTACAAGCTCAGCAACTCGCAGGTCATCGAGCAGGATGACGTCTTCGTCGCCAAGATCGACAGCCAGGGTACCGTGCAGTGGGCGCACGGCGTTGGCGACGGCGCGAAGAGCCAGGTCGCCACAGGCGTGGCCGTGGACAAGGACGGCAGCATCGCCGTCGTGGGCACATTCAAGGGAGTCGCCAACTTCGGCACTACACCCCTGTCGAACCTCGGCCCGGACGAAGACGGGTTTGCGGTCAAGCTCGGGCCTGGTTGGAAGGAAACGTGGGCTCAGGCCATTGGCGGCCAGAGCAACCAGCAAGCGGTCGCCGTGGCCCTCGACGCGGCGGGCAACGCCGTCGTGTTCGGCCACTTCACGGAAGAGGTCATCTGTGCCGGCCACGCCTACGCCGTCCAGGGCACGCAGGACGTGTTCGCGTGCAAGCTCGACGGCAGCGGCGGACAGCACATGTGGAGCGCCGCCTTCGGGACAGATGGCACCGCCACCGCTACGGACCTCGCGCTGGACAGCGACGGGAACGCGATCCTCGCCGGCACCTTCGACGAGACGATTGTCTTCGGGCAGGAGCCACCGCTGACGGTCGAGGACGGAACCCCCGCCGCGTTCGTGGCGAGACTTGCCGCCGACACCGGCAGCCCGGACGACGCCGGCGCCTTCGACAGCACCGGCCACGTGGCGATCCGTGCCGTGGCGGCCAGCGGCGCACCGAAGTGGCTCGGCGACGTGGTGCTCGGCGGGGAGCTCTCGGGCCAGCTCAAGGTCGGCAGCAAGCAGGTCCTGGAATCGGCAGGGCTGAACGCGTTCCTCCTCCGCTACGGGCCCAGCAAGGAGCTGCGCTCGGCCCACAGCTTCGGCGACGACGAGCAGCAGAGCGGCGGGGCGGTCGCCTTCGACCCGGACGGGAACACCGTGCTGGCCGGCGACTTCGGCGGCAAGATCGACCTCGGCACGGGGAAGTTCGCCTCCCTGGGCGGCTCCGACATCTTCCTCGCCAAGTTCGTGCCCTAGGTGTGCGCGCAGCAGCGTCCGTCAGGGGACGACGACCAGCTCGTGCCGGTACTTGAACGTCCCCTCCGCCTCGCGCACGCCCACCAGCCTGATGGTGACCTCGTCGTCCCAGGTGGCGTCGGTGACGAACACCTCGTAGCCCGCGTCGGACAGGTCGGTGTAGGCGTTGTTGTGGTAGTGCCCGCCGAAGCTCGCGTAGACGTAGTCGCGATACTTGCCGAGCAGATCCCCCAGCACGCCCATCTCGTCCTGTGCGAAGGCCGCGAGCTCGATCCAGTGCACCGGATGGTGGGACGCGAGCACGATGCTCTCCTTGGTGCTCTTCGGGCTGGCATCAAGGCTCGCCGCCAGCCACGGCAGGGTCCCGCCCGGGAAGTCGTGTAGGTCCGCCTGCTCGCCTTCGAGGCCCTCGAAGCGGCGCGTGCACCAGTCCAGGCCGATGAAGCGCACGCCCTGGACGCCGAACGCCACGTTCTGCAGGTAGCTCGGTGCGCCCGTCTGCGGATTGGGCACCGGCGCCGGCGCCTTCTCGAAGCCCTCCAGCTTGCTCGCCAGCGCGGCGAAGTGCGGCGCGAAGGCCAGCTCGAACTGCTCCTCCGAGCCGCCGTGGATCTCGTTGTCGCCAATCAGGGGCACGTAGGGCACGTCGAGAGCGTCGAGGATCTCCTTGGCCGCCTCGACCCCGCCCTCGCCCCAGCCGATGTCTCCGACCACGATCGCGAGCTCCAGGCGCTCGGCGGCGGCGTTGGCGTTGAGCCACCCTACCGCGGCGGCGAGCCGGTCCCGGTGCTCCTGCTCTCCCGCCACGATATGGGAATCGGCAATGACGGCGAACGAGAACAGCGGCGGACCGCAGTCGGGATCGGCCGCGTCGGTCAGGCCGTCGCAGTCCTCGTCCAGGCCGCCCGCGCAGATCTCCTCGGCCGCCGGGTTGACCGCGTCGTCGCCGTCGTCGCAGTCCGCCTGCGGCATGGGGCAGAGCGCGGAGCCCGGGCTGCCGTAGCCATCCTGGTCGAGGTCGGAGCAGACGTCCGGCGCCGCTACGGTCTCGGTGCCGCCGCACGCCACGAGCGCGGCGGCGGCCAGCACGTGGAGCCCGGCCCGCGACAAGGGGTAGGCGTTCACGCTTTCTCCCACCCGGCTCGTCAGGCGGCCGCGAGCGCGAGCGCGCCCACAGGGCCGGCCCGGAGCGTACTCCTGTACGTGAGGAGCCGGCCCGCGGACGTAAGCCGCGATCGCGGCCGACTCGGCGAGCCGTCGTTGCTGGCGCGGGAATCGCGCCCTGCGGCGGTGCAGGGTGGCGGCCGGAGGTGCCACCGTGCTTCGCCGAATCTGCCAGATCTCCTTTCTGTGATGTGCCTGGAGAAGAACGCGGCGAAGCTGCGGCCGGCGTGCAGGGCCGCGATCCCGTAGCCCGGCGCCACAGCGTGGCGCCAATGTAGGATGCCGTGCCGGCCCTGGCTCCGGCCAGCGCGTGGGTCGTTGCCCCGTCGCCGCTGACAGCTCTATCCGTCCGAGATCCTTGCGGTCGAGGCACGGGCCGAGAGACGCCGGCAGGCGTGGCCACGGCCTGGCGCCCGCCGCGGCGAATGTGGAATGTGGAACACCAGTAGTCGGCAAGGGCGAGCGGAGGGCCGCAAGGGCGATGCCCTCGCGAGCCTGCCTGCCTGCCAAGGGCTCGATCGTTTCTGCTAGTCCAGGGATGACATTCCACATTCCCTGTTCTCTGTTCCACATTGCACGTTTCCGCGGCCCACGTCCTCCCGCACATCGGGCCGCCGAGCTGTCAACGGCGATGGGTTGTTGCCCCGCCCCGGGCGAAGTAGACTCGCCCCTGGCTGCACGAAGGAGTCATCCGGTGCCATCGATTGGCGTAGACGTCGGTACGGCGAGCGCGCGGGTCGCCATCCTCTCGGGAGGGACGCCCGTGGCGGTGGAGGACGCCTCTGGCGCCCGCTCCGTGCCGTGCGCCGTCGCGCTCGACGCCGACCCGCCCAAGGTGGGCGCCGCAGCCCTGCGCCTGGCAGCCGCGCGGCCGGACGTGGCCGTCCGCGCGCCCAAGAAGCTGCTGGGCCGCGTAGGCGTCTCGGTAGGCGGCCACAGCTTCGCCCCGGAGTGGATCTACGCCCGCGTGCTCGATCATCTCCTCGCGATGGTGCAGCGCCAGTTCGACGAGCCGCCGAGCGCCGCGGTGCTGTGCGCGCCCGCCTGGTTCCGCGCCGCGCAGCGCGATGCGCTCGAGCGGGCCGCCGAGCTGGCGAACCTGCCTCCGCCGCACGTGCTGCGCGAGCCGACGGCCATCGCGCTCACGCTCTGCCAGCGGCTCGGCGCCCAGACCGGGGCATCGGCTCCCCGTGTCGCCATCGTGGACGTGGGCGCCGGAGGCACGAGCGCCGCGGTCTTCTCGCTCTCGTCGCGCCGGCTCCGGCTGCTGGGCATGGCCGGCGACGAGTTGGCGAGCGGCGAGGGCGCCGATGACGCCCTGGTGGACTGGGCGGTGGCCGAGCTCGGCGCCCAGTTGGGTCGGGCGCCGCCGGACGACGCGGCGACGCGCGAGCGGCTGCGCCAGAGCTGCGAGGAGCTCAAGCGCGATCTCTCGGCCATGCCGTCCTCCACGGTGCGCGTACCCTACCTTCCGCCCGCGCGGCAGGGAGAGCTGTGCGCGCTCACCCTCAACCGCTGGCGCCTGCGGGAGCTGCTGGGTGAGCTCGTCGAGCGCATCGGCGACTGTTGCCGCCAGGCCCTGCTCGGCGCGGGCATGCGCCGCGGGAGCTTCACCGACCTCGATCTCGTCTACCTCGCCGGCGGGATGGCACGCCTCGGCGTGGTGCGCGAGCGCGTCCAAGCCGCGTTCGGCAAGAAGCCCGAGCCCGGGCAGCGGCCCGAGGAGGTGGTGGCGCTCGGCGCGGCCAGGATGGCCGGCATCATCGAGGGAGTCGTCGACGAGATCGACATCGACGAGGGCAGGGCCGCAACCGGGCTTCCCCCTCCCGTGACCGGCGAGCCCGACTGGTCGCCGCCGCCGTTCGCCCCCGCGCTTGGAGCCGACACCCCGGCGCCGCCAGGCGCCGCCGAGGGCGCCGCGGAGCCGGCGCTCACGACGCCCACGCCTCCGCCCGTCGCGATCGACGACGTGCCGCGCGACGAGCCGCGGCCGGCCGGCGAGCCGGCTGCGGACCGGGGCGCAGCGTGGCCGGAAGAGCCGGCACCGCCGACGCTCCGCGAAGGCCGGGAGCCCGCTGCCGCCGCCGGCAGCGCGCGCGCGGGCGAGCCGGAGCCCGCGCCCGACGACGAGACCGTGCCGCCGCCGACGCCCTCCACGGCCGAACGCCGCCTGCTCGGGATCGTCCGCCGCGGCCGGTTCGTGAACCCCACGAGCCCGCAAACCGTGCTCGAGCTCGCCCTGGCGCGCCGGGTCAGGCGCAAGGATCTGGTCCCGGTCGCGCTGCCCGTGCTGCTGTGCCGCGTGCTCACGGCGCGCCCGCTCTCCGGCGCGCTACGGCTGGAGCGGGGGCCCCAGCGGGCCGAGCTGACGCTCGTGGCCGGGCGGGGCGAGCTCGGCGATGGGGAGCGCGAGGCCCTGCTCGACGCCTTCACCTGGCCGGTCGGGGGCTACACCTTCGAGTCGGAGGTCACGGTGCCGCGCGCCGATCGCCGCTCCACCGACCTCGTGGCCCTGACCGCCGCCGGCCTGAAGGAGCTGTGCAACCGCTTCGCACCGGCCGACATCGAGGAGGCCCTGGGCGCGCGCCTCGCTCTCGTGCCCCGGCTGCGCGCGGACCGCGCCTACGAGATCCGCCAGCTCGGGCTCGATCCGGGGGAGCGGCACCTGCTCTTGGAAAGCATGAGCGAGCTGCGCACCGGGAGGGAAAGCCTGCAGCAGGCCACGACGGAGCGCGACGCGCTGCGCAAGCTGCTGCTCGTGCTCTGCGCCTTCGATCTCGTGGTCTGGCGCGGCCGGGCCGAGGCCGCGGACAAGGCCGGCACCGAGCCCGAGCTGGCAGAGTTGCTCGACGAGGCCCCGTGGCGCCTGGCGACGCCGGTCCCGGCGTTCGACCCCGATGCCTTCATCCGGGCCGAGCTGCGCGAGTCCCTGCGCCCGGTGCCCTACAGCCCCGTCCCTCGTCCTGCGTCCGACGAGCCCACAAGTTCGAAGAAGATCTCGACCCTACCGCCGCCGCCGCCGGTGAGCATGCGAACCGATGGCGGCCCCGCGGACAAGCCGGACCGGGAGTGAGTCGCCGCCAGATTCTGGTTGTGCCGGGGCCGGCGCGCTAAGACGTGCCCGAGTGCTCCCGGAGGACCACGTCGAGAGGGTCGGCGATCCGACCACCGCGCAGCAGGCGCCGCCCGGCCGCCCCGAGGACGGCGCGCGCCGAAGCGCCGCCCTGGTCACGGCGGGCATCGTCCTATCGAGGCTGGTCGGCCTCGTGCGCCAGCGCGTCAGCGCCCACTACTTCGGCACCTCGGCGTTCGCCGACGTCATCGCCGCCGCGTTTCGCATCGGCAACGTGGTGCAGAACCTGCTCGGCGAAGGGACGCTCTCCGCCTCGTTCATCCCCGTCTACGCCAAGCTGCGTGCCGCGGGACGCGACGACGAGGCCGCGCGCTTCGCGCAGAGCGCGCTCGGGCTGCTCATCGCGGCGGTGCTGGTACTGTCGGGGCTCGGCGTGGCGCTCGCTCCTTGGGTCACGCTGCTCGTCGCCCCGGGCTTCGAGCCGGACAAGCTCGCGGTCACCGCTCGGCTCGTGCGCATCGTGTTCCCCATGACCGGCCTGCTCGTGCTCTGCGCCTGGGCCCTGGGCGTGCTCAACGCGCACCGGCGCTTCTTCCTGCCCTACGCCGCGCCGGTCATCTGGAGCGCCGCGCAGATCGCGGCCCTGCTCGTCGCGGGAAGCTGGCTCGGGCAGCAGGGCGAGCCGCTCGCCCAGGCGCTCTCGTGGGGCGCGCTGGCGGGCGCCGGCGTCGAGCTCGCACTGCTCATGGAGCGCGCGCGCCCGCTCGTCGGCGCCATCCGGCCCCGGCTCACGCTTGCGGACGAGTGGCTGCGCGAAGCCATCCGCAGACTCCCGGGCGCCCTGCTCGGCCGCGGCGTCATCCAGCTCTCGGGCCTCATCGACACGCTGCTCGTGAGCTTCCTCGGCACGGGGGCGAACGCCACCTTCGCCTACGCGCAGATGCTCTACCTCTTGCCCATGAGCCTGCTCGGCACGGGCGAGGCCGCGGCCAGCCTGCCCGAGATGGCCGGCTACAGCGCGGATGCGGACACCGAACGTCGCAACGCCCTGCTGCGCCGGCGCCTCGGCGCCGGGCTCTCGCGCACGGCCGTGCTCGCCGTACCGACCATGGTCGCGCTGATCCTGCTCGGCCGGGAAACCATTGCCCTGCTGCTCCAGACCGGCAAGTTCGACCGCTCCTCGACCGAGCGCGTCGCCGCCGTGCTCGCGATCTACGGCTTCGCCCTCCTCGCCAATGCGTCGGGCCGCCTGTTCGCCACGGCGTCGTTCGCCCTCGGCGACACGCGGGGCCCAGGCCGCTACGCGCTCGTGCGCATGGTCGCAAGCACAGCCGTGGCGCTGGCGCTCATGCAACCCCTAGGCGTGGTGGGCGTGGTCGTGGGCGCCATGTCGGCCGGCTGGCTGGAGGCCGTGCTGCTCGGCCGGCGCACCCGCCGGGCGCTGGGGGGGCTCGGGCTGGCGCAAGTCCGCTTCGGCCGCCTCGGCGCGCTCGCGGCCGTCAACGCCGCCGTGCCGCTCGGCGTGCGCTGGCTGCTCGGCTGGGGGCTGGGCGAGGGATTCGCCTCGAGCCCCGGCGGCTCGGCCCTGGTGCTCGCCGCGCTGGCAGCCAGCTTCGCCGTAGCCGCTCCGGCTCTCGGTCTGTTCGAGCTACGCAGCCTGATCGGACGAGGGCGCTGAGCGAGCAACGCTCCCCGCCCCTCCGCCTGCGCGACCGAGCTCGAGCAGCAGCAGCGCCGGCACCACCGCGAACACCGGAGCCGCCAAGAGGCGGCTCGTGCCGGCGTAGCGCACCAGCACGGCCGCCGCCGCCGCGCCCACGGCCCAGCCGAGGGCGTGCGCGCCCCATAGCCCAGCCGCCACGGCCGGCGCGGCCCGCGGCCCACGGCGGCCGGCCAAGCGCAAGGCTGCCGCCAGCGGAGCGCCCAGCAGCGCGGCCACAGCCATCGCCACGACGGCCAGAGCGGCCGGGCGCAAATGCGCCGGCACGGAGCCGAGCGGCATGAGGCTCGCCGCGAGCGCGCACAGGGCCGCCGCTGCGCCGCACCACGCGGCCATCCGCCGCACGCGAGCCTCGGAGACGCTGTCCACGACCAGCCGGCCCGCCCCGGTCGCGACGAGCAGCAGCGGGATGACGAGCGGCCACGCCGCCGCAGGCTGCCCCAGGACCTCGATCAGCCGCTGGGCAAGCGCCACCTGAGCCACGCCGAGCGCCACCCCGAAGCACGCCAGTGCGAGTGCCGCAGCCGGCCGTGCCTGCCGCCGGCCCGACCCCGCCGTGGCGAGCGCCAGCCCCGCGAGCAGCAACACGAGCGGCGCGGCCAGGCCGGCCGCCGCCAGCCCGAGGCCGCGCCCGGCAACGTCGTCCCTACCTGGCCCCGGGCCGGCGCCGCTGTCCCTCGCCGCCGGCTCGGGTCGGCCGCTTGCCTTGCCGCTCGCCACCACGCCGCGTCCGGGCGGCCCGCCGGGACGCTCGGTGCCGGATCGGAGCGACGACCAGGGAGGTTCGAGCAGCTCCCGCAGCGCCTGCCCGGCCAGGGCGGGCAGTTCGGTGGGCTGGGGCCTTGCGCCGAGGTAGGGCCACTCGTCGACCGCGGCCGCAACGCCGGCCAGGGCGGGCGGCAGGAGCGCGAGCGCTCGCTCGTGCACGTGACCGCGGATCTGGAGCATCGGGATTTCCGTTGGGAAGTCCACAGCAAGGCGGAACCTCTTACAGTGCTTGCTGAGGCTTTGCCGCTCGAGTGCCGACAGGGGCTCGCGCTTGACCAGAAGGGCGGCCTCGCCGTCCGCGGCGCTGCACGCGAACAGATGCTCGCGGATCTCGTTTGCCCCGGCGCCCAGTGCGGCCGCGACCGCCGCCACGACGGAGCCGAGCCCCTCCCGACCGCAGCGCAGCACGAGGCTGCCGCGGGGCGCGAGCAGCGAGAGGTAGCCCTGCACGGCCTCGCGCGTGTAGAGCCGGTCGCTCGGGCCGAGCAGCCGGGGCGCGGCCTGCACGTGGCGCGGGGCCCCCACGACCACGATCTGCCGGTAGCCGCCGGGCAGATCGCCCGCCCCGACCCGACCGTCGCCGATGCGCACGCGCAGGCCACGGTGCCGGAAGATGCGCCCGGTCGTGGCGGCGAGCTCGACGCGAAGCAACTGGCCCACGAGCACCGGATCGGCCTCGATGGCCGACACGGCGTGCGCTCCCTCGGAAAATGCGACCTCGATCTCCCGGCCGCCGCCCGATCCGATGACGAGCACCCGGCCGCCCGGCCTACCGGCCAGGCCGTAGCCGAGATCTTGGGGCCGGTCCGGGGGCGAGCGGCCGGAGCCGTCGGCCAAGTCGAGCGCGCGGTCGAGGCGGGCGTCGACGGCGAGCTGCATCCGGCCCTTGGCCAGCCGTCCGGCGGACGCCAGCCCCAGCCCCGACCAGACTTGATGGCGCAGCCGGCTCCGCCGCGAGCCGAGATCCGTGTGCATCTCGAGCCACGGATCGCCGAGATCGCCGCAGAGCAGGCTCACCGCCGCGAGGACGAAGGCCCACAGCGGCCCCCAGGGCGGCGTCCTGGCTCCCGGCTCGCCCGCGGCGCTCCAGGCGAAGGCGACGGCGGCGATGCCCACGACGAGCCCGGTCACGAGCCCGGCCCGCGGCGCCCCGAGCCGCATGACGAGCGGCACCGCCAAGCCGGCGCACGCGCCCCCCAGGGCATCGGCAAAGCCCATGCGGCCGGCCTGCCCGATCCCGCGCCGCACGGCCGCGCCCATGGCTCCACCGGCGAGCGCAAAGGGCACGAGCCAGCCGGCCACCATCGCCCAAAGGGCCCAGTCGCCAACCTGGCCGGGCAGCCGCGCAATGCGCTGCGTAAGCCAAGCAAGCGCGACCAGCGCTACGATCCATGCCGCGCCCGCACCGAGGGCGAGCTTCGCCGCCGCTCGGGCCACCGCGCCCTCGGAAAGGGCGTCACCGCGCGCCAGCACCACGGCTCCCAGCCCGACCGCCGCCGGCGCCACGAGCCCGAGGAGCAGGGCGTAGCCATCACCGAACGTAGCCGCCCACAGGCGGAACGCGAGCAGCTCTTGCAGGAGAATGCCGGCGCCCAGGGCCGCAACCCCGACCAGAAGCGCGCGCGGACGGCTGCCTGCCATGGGCGCTGCGTGAACCGGAGGGGGCGGAATGTCAATGGCGGATCGCGCGCGGCCGGATCGCGCGCGGCCAGATCGCTCTATCCGAGGCTGTCGCCGGGCAACAGCGGGCTTGCGAGGACATCGTACGCGCTCGTCGACCAGCTTCGCTCCATCGACAAGCGCCGCATCCGTCGCGTATTCGGCCGCGTGACCGGAGATGAGCTCGCTGCCATCGACCAGGGGCTGGAGCTCTTCCTCGGCCTTGGCGGTCGGTCCTGAGCCACGAGCGTCAGGGCCAAGCTCGCAACCACGCCAAGCAGGTCCACGTCGCCGCGGGCCGTGGCGCCCGCCGGACGCAAGTCACTTGGCGGTGGGTCCGGCGGGCGGGCTCGACAGTGGTCTTCGCAGCCCGGACGACGCCCTGCCCCGTCACCAGACCGAGACGGTCAGGCCAGGCACGCGGCGGAACTCCCGCACATTGCGGGTCGCGAGCGACAGGCCGTGCGCGACCGCGGTGGCGGCGATGAGCAGATCGTGCGCGCCGATGGTTGAGCCGCGCCGCTGCATAGTCTGATAGTATTGAAGGGGACAGTGCAAGAGATGCGCATCCGGCCTGAGGACGAAGTGCGGCAGGAGGTCGAGCGGCGCCTCGCGGATGGTGAGTTCCGGGACGCTTCCGAGCTCGTGGCCGCAGCGATCAAGTACTACTGCGAACGCCACGCGCGCCGCGAGTGGGAGCAGTACGTGCATCAAGATGTCGCGTGGAGCCGACGGCATGCCGGCCCCTGATCTGCCGCTCGCGGCGATCGCGGACGCGGGACCGTTGATTCATCTCGACGAGATCGGCTGCCTGCAGATCCTGGCTGGCTTCGCCCAAGTGCTGGTGCCGGCAGCAGTGGCGGCCGAAGCGGAACGCCATCGGCCCGACTGGAGGCGCCGCTGCCCTGACTGTGTGCGCCCGGCGGAGCCATCACCCGAGCGCCTCCGGCGTCTGCTCGCCGAAACCAAGGACATGCTCGACGCAGGCGAAGTGGCGGCGCTGGCCCTCTGGGAGGAACACCCGGCAGCCGTGCTGCCGTGCCACGACATGGCCGCGCGGCGGTTGCGGCCCCAGCTACGCCCACGGCTCGCCCGCCAGCGGCGCGGTCACAGCTCGGCGAGCTGCCGCAGCTTCGACTTGAGCTCGCGCAGCAGCAGCGCCGGGACAGCACCTAGCTCGCGGCGCAGCCGGCGGTTGTCGACCGCCCGGCTCTGGTCGATCATGACCTCGCATTCGGCCCGGTTCCCCGCGGCGCCTGCCGGAAGCACCACGCGCAGCAGATTCTCCCCTGCCGGCCGCGTCGTGCAGGGGAGGATCCACGTCGAGGAGTGACCGGCATCGTTGGGCAGGTCGGTCTGCACTACGACCACGGGCCGCAGCTTCCCTGGCTCTGTGCCGAACCTCGGGGCCAGGTCGGCGAGGTAGAGCCAGCCGTGACGAATCTTCATTCGTCGATGCCTTCGGCGGCGAGGTGGTCCAGATTGGCGAGCTCGGCCGACGCCGCGTCGCGCGTGGCGAGCGACGCCTCGCGATACGCCCGACGCAGCGCTTCCCGGTCGGTCGCCTCCGCGAGCAAGCACAATGCCTGGCGGACAACCGCGACCTTGCTGCGCGCCCCCACCCGCTTGCGCAGCCGCTCCACGAGGCGCAGCTCCTCGCGTGGCAGGGTGATGGTGGACCGGGCATTCGTTTGCATGCCTTTTGAATAGCACGGGGCGCCGGCGGCCGTCACCACTTCGCGCTGCCCGTGGCGGCGGGGCGGTGCGCGTTTGCGCCCCCCAGTCAGGCGGCAGCCGAGGTGCCGCGCGGCGCGCGGGACTTCGCACTGCTCGGTATTGCTCCGCCATGACCTGCCCGGCGAGCGCCGGTGGCTGGCGGCCCCGGGGCAAGCAGCAGCCCAGACCGCCGCCCCCGGGCAGCAAGCCGTGTCACTGGCAGCCGCCGAGCGCTGTGACCTGCACGGGCGAGCTCTTGTTCTGCTTCGTCCCGTCGCCGAGCTCGCCGTACTCGTTCCAGCCCCAGCACCAGAGCGTGCCGCCGGCCTTGACCGCGCAGGTGTGGGCGTTGCCTGCCGCGACCGCGACGACCCCGCCCGTGCAGCTCCCCGCGCAGCAGAGCTGCCCCTGCCCACAGGCCTTCCCGCACCCCCCGCAGTTCGCCGGGTCGGCCTGCAGGTCGACGCACTTGCCCCCGCAGTTGGTCTTGCCCTCGGCGCACGCCACCTTGCACGCGCCCTGGACGCACGCCTCGCCCTGCCCGCACGCCTTCCCGCACCCGCCGCAGTTGGCCGCATCGACCTGGGTGTCGACGCACTTGCTGCCGCCGCAGTTAGCGGGGTCGAGTTGCGCGTCGACGCAGCGGTCGCCGCAGCGCGTGGCGCCGCCCAGGCATCCAAGGCCGCACGTGCCGGCGGAGCAGACCTGGTCCTCGGCGCAGGCCTGGCCGCAAGCGCCGCAGTGGGAGGGATCGATGTCGGTGTCGACGCACTGGCCGCCGCAGCCGGTCAGCCCGGCGGGGCAGCCAGAGGCCGCGCCGCCGGTGCCGCCAGCGGCCGGGCCCTGGAAGTCCAGGCCCTCGAGCCCGGCCACGACGTGGCAGCTCGCGGCGAGCGCAACCGCCGCCACGAGAAGCGCCTTCAACCCGAGTCTTGCTGTCATACTGTCCTCCGCTCGCGCTGGGAGCCGCTCACGGCCCGAACTTGGCGAGGAACATGTCGTAGCCGCCGGCGCTGACGAGCGGGCCGCCGCCGAAGTCGACGGTGCCTTGGAGGAAGCCCGTCACGAGCGCGTTGCCCGAGGCGTCGGTCGCGATGGCGTGGCCACCCTGGTTGCTGCCATCGCCGAAGCGCTTGCTCCAGAGGTGCTCTCCGTCCGGGCCGAGCTTGGCCACGAAGATGTCGTGGCCGCCCGCGCTCGCGAGCGGCCCGCCGCCGAAGTCGGCGGTGCCCTGGATGTCGCCGATCACGATGGCTTTGCCTGAGCCGTCGGCCGCCAGGGCCCAGCCGAGCTGGTCGCTACCGCCGCCGAACCGGTTGCTCCAGAGGTGCTGGCCCAGCGCCGCGAGACATGCCCCGGCCACGCAGCTCTCCCCCTGCGCGCACGCCTTCCCACACCCCCCGCAGTTCGCGGCATCGCCTGCGAGATCGGCGCACTTGCCGCCGCAGTTGGTCAGCCCCTGGCCGCACGCCACCTTGCACGCGCCCTGGACGCACACTTCGCCCTGCGCGCAAGCCTTGCCGCAAGAGCCGCAGTTCGCCGGATCGTTCGCGGTATCCACGCACTTGCTGTCGCACTTGGTGGTGCCGCCGGCGCAGGTGAGCGCACACTGCCCGGCCGCGCAGACCTCGCCCGGCGCGCACGCCTTGCCGCAGCTCCCGCAGTTGGCGGCGCCGAGTTGCACGTCCACGCACTTGCCGCTGCACTTCGTGGTGCCGCCTACGCACGCCAGCGCGCACTGCCCGGCGGAGCAGACCTCGCCCGGCGCGCACGCCTTGCCGCAGCTCCCGCAATTCGCACCGTCGAGCTGGAGGTCCACGCACTTGCCTGCGCACTTGGTCATGCCGCCGGTGCACTGCAAGCCGCACTGGCCTGCCGAGCAGACCTCGCCCGGCGCGCACGCCTTGCCGCAGCCCCCGCAGTTGGCCGCGTCGAGCTGCGCGTCCACGCACTTGCTGCCGCACTTGGTCGTGCCGCCGAAGCACTCGATGCCGCACTTGCCGGCGGAGCAGATCTCGCCTTGCGCGCAGGCCGTGTCGCAGCCGCCGCAGTGCGCGGGATCGAGCTGCAAGTCGACGCAGGCGCCGGCGCACTTGGTCGTGCCCCCGAAGCACTCGAGCGCGCACTTGCCGATCGAGCAGACCTCGCCTTCATCGCACGCTGCATCGCACGCGCCGCAGTGCGCCGGGTTGGCCGCGGTGTCGACGCACTTGTCCCCGCACTTGGCGAGCCCGCCCGTGCACTCCAGGCTGCAGACCAGCAGCCCGACCAGCCCGGCCACGACCCCCGCGCCTCCCACCACGAACCCGACGGTAGAGGCATACGAGAGCGCCATCGCGCCGTCGTAGTCCTCGCGCTGGCCCTCGGGGCACGTGCCGCCCGGGCACTGCTCCTTCACGTCTGATGCCTGCGAGAGCGTGACGATGCCCGTCACCGTTCCGAGCACCAGGCCGGCCGCGCCCACGCCGAAGCCCACCCACGCAACCGGCGAGACCGGCGCTCCTTCCGGCTCGGTCGCGGCCGGCTTGGGCTCGACCGGGCCGAAAGTCACAGGCGGCGACGCCGGGGCCGCCGTCGGAGCGGGCTTGGCCGGCGGCGCGGGCGCCGGTTCGGGAGCCGGCGCGGGGACGGGTGCAGGCACGGGCACTGGCACTGGCACCGGCGCCGGCTGCTCGGGCCGAAGCTCGACCGTCACGGCCCGCTGCTCGCGCTCCGCCAGCTTGACCGTCTGCCTGGCCTCGGCGAAGCCCGGCGCAGTCACGACCACCGTGTGCTCGCCCGGGTTGAGCTTGCGTGGGAGCTTGACCGCAGAGGGGGGCAGCGGCGCGTCGTCGATCTTCACCTCCGGGGACCACCGTGTCGGGCACCCCTTTGACCTCCACGGCCAGCGAGGGAATGCGCCCTCCAAGGTCCGTGGCGAGCTCGGCCGCCTCCTTGCGGGCCGCCACGAAAGGCGCCGCCTCTCCCGGCGCCGCAGGGGGGTTCTGCACCCGCATCAGGGTGTCGCGCGCCTCGACGAGCAGTCCGAGGCCGATCTGAGCGCGCGCGAGCT
>JACQWT010000377.1 GCA_016209145.1 Deltaproteobacteria bacterium
CCGGCGCCGGCCGCCCCCGTGCTGGTCCCGCCGGGCGGCGGGCCGCCCGTGCCGTCGCTGCCGCCGCAGGTGAGGGCGGGCACGACGAGCAGGAGGGAAGCGATCGCGGAGCCATGCAGGGTGCGCATGGCGCCCAGCATAGCGGGGCGGCGCGGTGCGCGGCCAGGGGCATGGCCGGCATAGTGTGTTGATCCCGCCCGTCTTGCCGCCTAAATCAGGGTTCACGATTCCCGTGCAGAATCGTGAACGGCGATTTGGATCCGCAAGCGATCGGTCGGTGGCGGACGTGCCTCGGAAAACGCGGGATCGATGCAAGAAGCCGCTGCGAATTGCGGCGCTCCTCGCCCTCGCGGGGGCGGTGACGGCTTGCCGTCGCGAGGCGGCCTCCGGCCCGCGCGGGCCGGCGGGCAGCACCCTTGGCACCGGCGCGCCGGCGATCGCGAGCGGCGCGGGCAGCGCCGGGGCGCCGGCATCTGCCGGCGGCGCTGCGGCGCCCCGGCCGCGGCTCGGCATCCGGCAGTTTGCCGTGGCCGTGAACGCCGAGCCGCGCGAGGGCCCGGCCAAGCTCGGCTACCTGCGTGTCGGCGCGGTGGTGGAGCGGTCGGCCGAGCCGGCCGGCCACTCCGGCTGCAAGGGCGGCTGGTACGCCATCGCCCCGCGCGGGTACGTGTGCGCCGGCGCGGATGCCACGACCGATCTCGACGATCCCGTCCTGCGCGCGGCCCGCCGGCGGCCGGACCTGGGCCGGCCGCTGCCCTACCGCTACGGCTTCGTGCGGGCGGTGCTGCCGTTGTACCTGAGCGTGCCCACGGCCGCGCAGCAGTACAAGGCGGAGTTCAAGCTCGACGAGCACCTGGAGTGGTACAGGCAGAACCGGGCCGAGGTGCAAGCCGTCACGCTGGGCGCCGCCGACGTGCCGGTGGACACGAGCGGGCGGGTGATGGCGGGCAAGCGCCTGGGCGAGCTCGGCACGGCGAAGAACTCGTTGGAGCTCGGCCTGGGCGAGCTGTTCGGAGCGGAGAGCGACGCCGAGCCGGCCCCGTTCTGGCTGCGCGGCAACGAGCGCCTGATCCACAACGTCAGCGAGTTCGAGGTTCCCGACTACGCGCTTTTCGCCGACCGAGCGCGGCGCAAGACCGGGCTCGCGTTCGTTGGCTCGTTCGCGACGGGACCGGAATCGCTGCAGCGCCGCTTCGCGATCACCACCGATCTCCGACTGGCGCCCACGAGCAAGGTCAAGCCCGACTCGGGCTCGCCCTGGCACGGCGTCGAGCTGGGCGGCGGGCTCGACCTGCCGCTCGCCTTCGTGCGCGGCCGCGGGGCGCAGGCATATCGGCTGGGGCGGGGTGCGGCCGCGGCGGTCGGAGATCTGGAGCACCGCAGCGTGCACCGGCTCACCGGCCGGGCCGAGACGGTGCAGGGTGAGCCGTACTACGCCACGGCCGGGGAGCGCTGGCTGCGCGGCGCCGACGTGGCCGCGGTCGTGCCGCCGGCCAAGTGGCCCGAGGTCGCCCGCCAGGGGCAGAGGTGGATCGAGGTTGACCTGAGCGACCAGTACCTCGTGCTCTGGGAGGGCACGCGGGCCGTGTTCGCCACGCTGGTGTCCACCGGCCGGCCGGCCATCGGCGACCCGGAGACGACCACGGCCACGCCGCGGGGCGTGTTCCGCATCCGCGCCAAGCACGTCACGGCCACGATGGACTCCGACGAGGGCTCCGCCGCGCGGCTCAACCAGCAGAAGGGCCTGCGGCCCGGCGACGAAGAGTACGTGCCCTCACGGGGCGACGGCATCTACGGCGTGTTGCGGCGGCGCGGGGAGGGGCTGTTCAAGCTGCGCGACGTGCCCCACATCCAGTACTTCGCCACGGGCTACGCCATCCACGGCGCCTACTGGCACGACGTGCTCGGCATCCCGCGCAGCCACGGATGCATCAACCTCGCGCCGGCCGACTCGCTGCGGCTGTTCCACTGGACCGAGCCGGCGGTGCCCGAGGGCTGGCACGGCGTGCGCGCGCTGGGCGACGAGGGGACCGTGGTCGTCATTCACAAGTGAAGACCTTCCCGCGGGGCCGGTTCCATGGCAGGGCGGCCGGGGCATGGCCATCAGCTACCGCGACGCCGGGGTGGACATCGACGCGGCCGATGCGCTGGTCGGCCGCATCGCGCCGATCTGCGCGGCCACGCGCACTGCCGGGGTGCTGGCCGATGTCGGTCCCTTCGCCGGCCTTTTTGCCCTGCCCTCCGGCTTGCAGGAGCCGGTGCTCGTGAGCGGCACCGACGGCGTGGGCACGAAGCTCAAGATCGCCTTCGCCACCGGCGTCCACGACACCGTGGGGATCGATCTCGTCGCCATGTGCGTCAACGACGTGCTGACCACGGGGGCGCGGCCGCTGTTCTTCCTCGACTACTTCGCCACCGCCAAGTTGGACGTAGGGCTGGCCGAGACCGTCATCTCGGGCATAGCGCGCGGTTGCACCGAGGCCGGCTGCGCGCTCGTCGGCGGCGAGACCGCCGAGCTGCCCGGTATGTATGCCCCGGGCGAGTACGACCTGGCGGGATTCGCCGTGGGGGTGGTCGAGCGCCGGGCCATCGTCGACGGCACGGCGATGCGGGCCGGCGACACCGTGCTGGGCATCGCCTCGAGCGGTCTGCACTCGAACGGCTACTCGCTCGCGCGCCGCGTCCTGCTCGAGCGGGCCGGCCTGGGCCTCGGCGATCGGGTGGCCGAGCTCGGGAGCAGCCTGGGCGATGCGCTGCTCGTGCCCACGCGGATCTACGCGCGGGCGGTGCGGGCCCTGCACGAGGCGTGCGGCGCGGAGCTGCACGGCCTGGCCCACATCACGGGCGCGGGGCTCGCGGGCAACCTCTGCCGGATCGTGCCCGATGGGCTCGTCGCGCGCGTGCGTCTGGGGAGCTTCGCCCGGCCGGCGCTGTTTGCGTTCATCCAGCGCCGCGGGCCCGTGGCCGAGGAGGAGATGCGGCGCACGTTCAACCTCGGCGTGGGAATGGTGGCCGTGGTGGCGAGCCGGGCGGCGCACGCCGCGCTCGGTGCGCTGCACGCGTCTGGGGAGCGCGCCTGGGTGCTGGGCGAGGTCGAGGCGGGAGCCGGCGAGCGCGTGGTGATCGGGTAGCGGCCGGAGCGGCGCTAATCTATGCTCGCGCCGATGTCCACGCTCGATCTCGGCGTGCTCATCTCGGGCCGCGGCACCAACCTGCAGAGCATCCTCGACGCCGTGTCCGCAGGTGAGCTCGACGCCCGCGTCCGCCTGGTCGCGTCCAACCGGCCGGGGGCGGCGGGGCTGGAGCGGGCGCGGCGGGCCGGCGTTCCGACCGAGGTCGTGCCAAGCCGCGGGTTTGCCGACCGGCAAGCCTTCGACGCCGCGCTCGCGCGCGTCTTGCAGGACGCCGGGGCACGGTGGATCGTGCTCGCGGGCTTCATGCGCATTCTCAGCGGCACCTTCCTGGCCGCGTTTCCTCATCGCGTGCTCAACATCCACCCGGCCCTCTGTCCGGCGTTTCCCGGGGTTGACGCGCAGGCGCAGGCTCTGGCCCACGGCGTGCGCGTGACGGGCTGCACCGTGCACCTGGTCGACGAGGGCGTGGACACGGGCCCGATCTTGGCCCAGGCGCTCGTGCCCGTGCTCCAGGGCGACAGCCGCGAGAGCTTGGCCGCCCGCCTGCTCGTGCGCGAGCATGAGCTGCTCGTCACCGTGCTGCGCTGGATCGCACAGGACCGGCTGCGCCTCGAGCCGCCGGCCGCACCGGGAGGGCGAGCGCGCGTGCTCCTGCGTGGCGTGTTCCCCGTGCTTGGGCTCGACCCTTCCTGGCGCGAAGTGCCGGCAGGTGGCAGGGCGGGCTTGTCCCACGGCCCGACTGGGCGGGACCGTGTCTGACCGGTACTACGACGTCGTCGTTCTGGGGCGCTCGCTCGGCGCGCTGGTGGCGGCCGCGCTTCTCGCGCGGCGCGAGCTCACCGTGCTCGTGCTCGGCCAGGGTAAGCTTCCCGCCCAGTACCAGTTCGAGGGAACGACGCTGCGGCGCCGCGCCTTCACCATGCTCGCGGGCGGCTCCCCGGCGTGGCGCCGCGTGCTGGCGGAGCTGGCGCAGACGCAGCTCTGGAGGCGGCGCAGCCGGCTGGTCGAGCCCGTGCTGCAGGTCATCATGCCCGGCCGACGGTTCGAGATCTCCGGGGACCGGGAGCTGTTCGGGCGCGCCGTGGAGCGCGAGTTCCCCGAGGCCAGGCGGCTGGTGGCCGGCCTGTACGCCGAGCTCGGGCGCGTGCGGGCCGCAGCCGACGCCGCTTTCGATCGGGAGGCGCTCTGGCCGCCCGGCACCTTCCTGGAGCGGCGCGAGACGGGGCGGCTGGCGGCCACGCTGCCCTACGCGCGCGCCGAGCCGCACGCCGATCTGCTCGCCGAGTTCCCCCGGGCTCACCCGTACCGGCGCATCGTGGCCGAGTCGATTCGCTTTGCCACCGATCTGGCGTCCCCGCCCCCGGCCTTTGCCGTGGCGCGCCTGCACGGATCGTGGGCAAGCGGTCCATGCGCGCTGGGCGGGGGTGAGCAGGAGCTCGAGCAGTTGCTCCTCGACCGCATCGCCGTCCACGGTGGCCGCCATCTCATGGGCGAACGGGCCGTGCGTCTCGATGTGCGGCGCGGCGCCGCTTGCGGCGCCCGCATCGACGGGGACGCCGGGACCGTGGGGACCGGCTTCGTCATCAGCGATCTGACCGGCGAGGAGGTGGCGGCGCTCGGCGGGGGCGAAGGGATAAGCGAGCGCGCGCAGCGGGAGTGGCCGCGCATCCGCTCGCCCGTGGCGCGCGTCGTGGTCTCCGTCGCCGTGCGCCGCGCGGGGGTTCCGGCGCCGCTCGGGCCGGAGACGCTCATGCTTTCCCCCGTCGCTGGCGAGGATGGCGCCGCGCCTGCCATCCACCTGCAGCGCGTCGACATCTCCGGTACGGACCAGGTGCTGCTCGTGGCCGAGCTCTTGCTCGGCGAGCGCGGTCCGCTACGGCTGCGCGACGTCCGGCAGCACGTCGTTGCCCGGCTATGCGCCGCGCTGCCATTCCTGGAGCGGCATCTGTTGCTGGCCGACTGCGTGCACGACGGCCTGCCGCTTTGGCGCTACGGGCCGGCGGCCGCGGGCCCCGAGCTGGTCGAGCGGGTCGCCGTCACCGGGACGAGTGCGCGCGCGGAGCCGGCCGAGCGACAGATCGAGGTGGATCCGCCCGGCTACCTCGGCCTGGCAGGCGAGCCGATTCGCGGCCCCATCGAGCGCACGCTGCTCGTAGGCCCGTCCGTGCTACCGGGTTTGGGCCAGGAGGGACGGCTGCTCGCCGCCCTAGGCGTGGCGCGCCTGGTCACGCGCTCGGATAGGCGCAAGGCACGCATGCGCCGGGAGACCTGGACCAAGATCGACATAGGTTGAGGGCCGCCGTGGCCCGGGGCGAGCGCGCGATTGCCCTGCCGGCCGACCAGCGCTAACGTCGGGGCATGGCGACGCACATGAGGTTCGGTCAGGGCAGGGAGGGTACGCGCTGGCGCCTGCGTCTTGGCGCGGCGTTGCTGGGAGCCGTCGTGGCGCTCGCCGGCCGCTTCGCAGGGGCCGCGGATGTCGGCCCGGAGGCGCTGCCCATCACCGTCGTGACGGTGAAGTCCGACGACGCCTTCGACCAGGCGGAGGCGCTGACGCAAGCGCTGCGCAAGGCGATCCGCGACTCGGAGGGCTGGTCTCTGGGCGAGGGCGACTACTCGCTCGAGTTCCTCGCGCTCAAGCTCGGCTGCACCGAGCCCATCGACGCCTCCTGCGAGGCGAAGCTGGCCGAGGTGGTCCGCGCCGACCGCTTCTTGTGGTCGGTCATCCGCCTCCAGAAGGAGTTCGTGGTCGGGGAGGTCAACCTCTACGTGCGCGGCAAGGGCACGAGCAAGCAGCGGCTGCACTATGCGTCCAACCTCACCGAGCCCAACGAGCCGGCGCTCATCGCGGTGGCCAAGGAGGCCGTGGACGCCGTCACGGGCGGGCCGCCCAAGGGCAGCGTGCACGTCTCGGCGGGCGGCATTGCCGCCCAGATCTTCGTCGACGGCGAGCCGCGCGGCGCGCTCGATGCCACGGGGGGCACGTTCCAGCTCCCGGCGGGCAACCACGAGTTCCTGGTCAAGGCGGCTGGCTACGTCGATGCCAAGGGCAGCGCCAAGGTGCTGCCCGCGGGCATGACCGAGCTCGCGCTCACGCTCGAGAAGGTGCCCGAGAAGGGGGAGAGCGCGGACGTGCGGGCAGTAATGGGTTTCGTGAGTCTGGGCGCCGGCGTGGCCGCGGGGGCCGTAGGGGTGTACGCCGCCCTCAAGGTCAACAGCCTGGGCAGCGACGCCGGCTACGAAGCGTACCGTGCCGGGTTCCAGACCAGCGCCAATGTCTGCGATGCGGCGGAGGCAGGCACGGATCCGAAGAAGCCCGGCGCGCTGCGGCCGGACCAAGTCAAGGATCTGTGCGGCCAGGCCAACACCATGGAGCTCATGCAGGCCATCACCTTCCCGGTGGCCGCCGTGGCGGCAGGCGTCGGCGCGTACCTCATCGGCACCAGCCGCTTCGTGGCCGGCTCCGGCGAGGGCGCACAGGAGAAGTACAAGGGCGTGGGGCAGAAGGAGAGCGCATGGACCGTTGTGCCGCTCGTGGGCGTGCACGAGCAGCGGCTGAACGTCGTCTACCGGTTCTGAGCCCCCGCCGTCGCGCCATGCGCGTCATCGCCGGGACGTTCGGGGGACGCCGGATCCGCGCTCCGCGCGGGGCCCGGACCAGGCCCACGAGCGACCGCGTGCGCGAGGCCCTCTTCTCCGCCACCGGCCCGGTCGCGGGGCTGAGCGTGCTCGACCTCTACGCCGGCAGCGGCGCGCTGGCCATCGAGGCTCTCTCCCGGGGCGCCGCCCGCGCCGTGCTGGTCGAGCGATCGCGCGCCGCGCTGGCGGTGCTCCGGGCGAACCTGAGCCTCCTGGGGCTGGGGCACCGGGCCGCGGTCGTCGCGCTGCCGCTCGAGCGCGCGGGCGGCGCGGTGCGCGCGCGCGGCCCGTACGACCTGGTGTTGGTCGATCCGCCGTACGAGGCGCTGGCCGCGGGCGTGGTGGCCACCGTCCTGGGTCGCCTCCTGCCGTCGCCCGGGGTGCTGGTCGCCGGAGCGCGGCTCGTGCTCGAGCACGCGGCGCGCGACGAGGCGCCGGCGCTGGCAGGCATGAGCCGCGTGCGCACGCGCGCCTACGGGGACACGGCGCTGTCGAGCTACGTGGCGGCCGGCACGACCGGGCTCGGTGCGCTTGGTGCGCTCGCGCGTTGACCCGGCGCCGGCACCGGCGGTAATGACTGGATAGTGGCACACAAGTCCGAGCCGCCCCTCAGCATCGGCCCGCTTTCCGAGCCGCCGCCCTCGTCCATGATTCCGGGCCGGAGCTCGGGGCACGGCGGGTATGTCGTCGGCGTCTTGGTGTTCGCGGCGCTCATCGTCGCGCTCCTGTGGTGGAAGCACAGCCAGAGGCCCGGGCCGGCTCCGGCGCCGAGCGCCTCGTCGGCAGCGCCGGCTTCCCCGCGGTAGGGCTGCCCATGCGCGTCAGGTCGTGCTAGATTTGCCTGGTCGCCCCGGAGCGACGACGAGCAGTCATGAGAGTCGTGTTGACGAGCATCGCGGCGGGCCTCCTCGCCGGTGCGGCGGCAGCGTGGATCGCGTCCTGTAGCCTGGGCGAGGCGTATACCCCGAAGTGTGATCCCCAGGCCGGGCCCACCGACCCGAGCGCCTGCTGGCCGGTAGCGGCCTGCGACGACGGCCACGGCGGGATCAAGCCACAGCAGCAGTGCTGCCACGACTACGCCAACCGCAACTTCAAGATCTGCGTCAACGACGCCGCGCAGGACTACGACAAGAACTGCTCGGGCACCGCCGGCTGCTGCGGCACGGCGCAGAAGCAGTACGACGACTGCATGGCGGGCAAGAAGCTGTCGAGCGGGGGCCCCGGCGGCGGGGGTGGTGGCGCGGGCGGCGGGGGCGGCGGCGCAGGTAGCGCAGGCGGCGCAGGTGGCGCCGGCGGCGCCGCCGGCGGATCCGGCGGATCGGGTGGCTGAGCCGCCCGAGGCGGCGGCGGCGGTTGCCGCGCCGGCGCGGGGAGTGCTGCTGAGCGTGGCCTACGACGGCGGGCCGTTCTGCGGCTTCGCCGCGCAGCCGGGCCGGCGCACCGTGGCCGGCGAGCTGCTTGCCGCGCTGCAGGCGCTCGATCCGGCGGTCGGCCGGCTCCGGGCGGCGAGCCGCACCGACGCCGGCGTGCATGCGCGGGCTCAGCGCGTGGCCTTCGACAGCGCGCGCGCCTTGCCGTTGCGCGCCTGGGTCCTGGGCTCGCGCCGCTACCTTCCGCCGGCCATCGCCGTGCGCGCCGCTGCCGCTGTGGCGTGCGGCTTCGATCCGCGCCGCGCGACCATCGACAAGACCTACCGCTACCTCTTGTTGGGCGACGAGCTCTCCGATCCTTTGCTCGCTGACCGGGCCTGGCGCCTGGGCGGCATTGGCGCGGCGGCGAGCCTGGAGCGCCTGGGCGCCGAGCTCGCTGTGGCGCTGGGGAGGCACGACTTCGCCGCCTTCCGCTCGGCCCAGGACCGGCGCGAGAGCACCGTGCGCACCCTGACCGACGTGCGCGTCAGCCGCCACCCGGCCGATGTCCGCCTCGTCGCCGTCGACGTCACGGGCGACGGGTTCCTGCACCACATGGTGCGCATCCTCGTCGGCACCGCCGTCGCCGTGGCTGCCGGCCGGCTTGCGCCCGGGGCCGTCGCCCGCGGCCTGGCCTCGCGGCGCCGCAACGACCTCGGGCCCACGGCTCCACCCCACGGCCTGTACTTGGAGCGCGTGCGGCTGCGCGACGAGGGCACGGAGCAGTGGCCGGAGCCATGAGGCCATCGGCGCGACTTCGCACCTTGACGGCGGACGCTTTACATCGTATCATTGCCTTTACGACAACGTAGAAGTTGGAGAGCAATGTCTGTCGCCACCGTCTCGTCCAAGGGGCAGATTACGCTGCCGGCGGGCCTGCGGCGCCGGCTCGGCATCGCGCCCGGCGACCGGGTAGTGATCGAGGCGGCCGGGGACGCAATTGTGGTCCGGCCGGCGGCGGATCTGTTCGCGCTGGCAGGGTTCCTCGGCCGCGCGTTGCCGGTGGAGTAGGAGCGGCGCCTGGCCCAACAGGCTGCCTCCGCCCACGCCGAGGGACGGCGGAAGTGAAGCGGATCTTCGCCGACTCAAACGTCTTTCTTCGCTTCTTCACGGTTGACGAGGCAGGAGAGCACTCCCGCGCCGAGCGCCTGCTGCGGGAGGCGGCCGCGGGCAAGCTGGAGCTCGTGACGGGGCCTCCGGTCTTCTTCGAGGTCGCCTGGACTCTCCGGGCCGCCTACCGGCAGCCGCGCGAGAAGGTGCTCGACGTGCTGGGCGCCATCCTGGCCTTGCCCGGCTTGCGGCCTACCGACGCGGCCGTGGCCGAGGAGGCGATCGCGCTTTCCCGCACGAGCGGTCAGGAGTTCGCCGACGCGTACATCGTTGCCAGCGCCCGGCGTGGCGGCGCTGACGCCATCGCCACCTTCAATCGTAGCCACTTCGAACGGCTCGGTGCGAGCCTTCACGCTCTGTAGCCTCGTCGTGCCCCGTTGCCGCCTCGCCCGGCACGTGTGTACCCTGGTGGCGTCATGTTCGCCTCACGTGCGCCCCGTTCCTCCGCCCCCATCCTGCTTGCCCTCGCGGCCCTCGCCGCCGCCTGCTCGTCGTCCGAGGAGACCGGGCCGAGCCCGACCGGCCCGCCGCCCGACGGCGGGGGCGGTGGTTCGGGCGGCTCCGGCGGCGCGGCGGGGTGCACGTTCAAGGCTACGCCCTGGACGGCCGGCACGCAGGCCTTCCGCGAGGCGACCGCCGACTGGGGCATCGAGGGCGTGCTGGCCGTCAAGGTCAGCGTCATCGATCTCGACGGCGACGGCTGGCCGGATCTGTTCGCCCGCAACGGCGGCGGCCCGGACGAGTTCGGCCCGGAGGGCAAGCGCGCGCGCTGGCTATTGCGCAACAACGGCAAGCACGGCTTCGAGGACGTGACCGAGGCGTCCGGCGTGACCGCGGTGCGCAACCCCGCCAACGCCGCGACCGGTCGGCCGAGCGACGTCATGGCCATCGCCGACGCCGACAACGACGGCGACCAGGACATCTTCATGGCCAAGGCCATCACCAACACCGACGACACCGAGCAGGAGACGAGCGAGCTGATGCTCAACCTGGGCAAGGGCAAGTTCGCCCTGGGGCCGGAGAAGAGCGAGGCACGCGGCGTGGGCAAGCCGGCCATGCCGGTCGGCGTCACCTTCAGCGACGTCGATCGCGACGGCAACGTCGACCTGTTCATCAGCCACAACATGCTTCCCGGCGCCTACTCCCCCTTGCAGGACCGGCTCTACCTCGGCCACGGCGACGGGACCTTCACCGACCGGACTTTCGAGCTCGGCTTGAAGACGAAGAACTGGAGCAGCATCAAGGATCTGAACGCCGCCAAGGGCCACTCCTGGGGATGGGGCGCCACGGCGTGCGATCTCAACAACGACAACCTGCCGGAGTTGCTCTCCGCCTCCTATGGCCGCGCGCCCAACCATCTGTGGCAGAACAGCGGCGCGCCCGGCCAGATCGAGTTCGTCAACCGTAGCGTCGAGTCGGGCTACGCCTACGACCAGCGGCAGGACTACGACCAGCGGCAGGACTGGACCGACAACCTCAACGCCCAGTGCTACTGCCACGACAACCCCGAGGCGGAGGACTGCGACAAGGTAACGGAGACGCCCTCGGACCAGTTTTGCCAGGCGCTGTGGGAGGGCTTCGGCGGCTTCTATCGCTGGGACCACGACTACGACCGCGAGCCCTGGCGCCTGGGTGGCAACAGCGCCACCACCACCTGCGCCGACGTGGACAACGACGGCTTCATGGATCTGATGACCGGCGAGATCGTGCACTCGGACGTGGGCTCGAGCTCGGATCCGGCCGAGCTGATGTTCAACACGGGCGAGACGGACGTGCGCTTCGACCGGCCGGGGAACGAGACGACGGGGCTGGTGCGCGACCGGCCGAGCCAGTGGTGGAACGACGGCGACATGAACAACGCCGTCTTCGACTTCGACGGCGACGGCTGGCTCGACGTCTACATCTCCTCGTCGGACTACCCCGGCACGCGCGGCCTGCTGTTCCACCAGCGCGAGCCCCGGCGCTTCGATCCCGTGTCTCTCGAGGACGGCATCGACCACCGCCGCAGCGCCGGCGCCGTGGCCGTCGATCTCGACCGCGACGGCGATCTCGATCTGGTGGTTGGCAACGCGCGGATGCGCTGTGAAGGGGCCAGCGGCGCCGACTGCTACCCCACGACGCAACTGCGGATCTTCGAGAACCTGCTGGGGGGCAAGAACCATTGGCTGGAGCTGCGCCTGGAGGGCACGGGCGGCTCGAACCGCGCGGCCGTGGGCGCGCGCGTCACCGTGGAGGCATGCGGCCTGCGCCAGAGCCGCGAGGTCGACGGCGGCCACGGCCAGGTGGGCACGCAGGAGGACATGGTGCTCTACTTCGGCTTGGGCCAACAGGACGAGGCCGAGGTCACGGTGCGCTGGCCCGACGCCGCGGGCACGACGCAGAGCTTCACCGTGGCGGCCGACGCGTTCTACTTCCTGCGCCAGGGCGGGGAGCCCAAGACGATCAAGCTGCCCTGAGCGGCGTCCGCCTGGCTACAGCTTCTGGATGACGACCGTACCGTGGCCGGTCTGGGCACCGGAGGCGTTGCTCGGGTTGGCGCCGCCGTTGTACGAGAGTCCGCCCTGGCCCCGGTTGGTGCCGAGCGGGCCGCCGGCATTGCCGCCCTGGTAGCCGCCGCCCCCGCCGCCGCCGTTGCCGCCGTTGCCCCCGCCGCCGAAGCCGCCCTGACCGGGATCGATGCACTGGCCCGAGCGCTTGCCCGTGGCTCCGGCGCCGCCGTTCAGGAACGCCTTGCCCCCATTGGCCTGGCCGTCGCCGGAGAAGCCGCCGCCGCCGCTGCCCTCCCCGCCGCAGCCGCACCAGGCGCCGTTGTCCGTGCTCTTGCCGCCGCTGCCGTCGCCCGTGGCGGCCTTGCCGTCCTGCTCGTTCAGATCGATCTGCCCGCAGTTGCCGTTGCTGCCGCCTCCCGCGGCCACGACCAGAGCCTGGTTGTTCTGCCGCACGACGAAGCTCCCGCCGCCGGCGCCCGCCCAGGCGCCGCCGTCGCTGCCCTTCTGGCCGACGAGGACCTTGAGCACGTCGCCCTGGCTCAGGGCGAAGTCGCCGCGCAACCGCGCGCCGCGGCCGCCTGCCCCGTACGTGTGCTTGCCCCCCTCGGCGCCGAAAGACTCGATACGGTAGGTGCCGGTCGAGGGCACCGTCCACTGCTGGATGCCGCTCAGCAGCGTGACCTTGCCGGCGAGCTGGGAGTTCGCGTACGCGACGTCGCACTGGCTCTGGCTCGGCCCGGTCGGGCCGCTCTGCCCGCAGCTCGTGAACGTCACGTTGACCGGCTGCACGGCCTTGCACGCGCCCTTCTCGCAGATCTCGTTCTGGCCGCAGGCATTGCCGCACTTGCCGCAGTTGGCCGGGTCGGTGTCGGTGCTCACGCACTGGTTGCCGCACTTGGTGAGCCCGCCGCCGCACAGCACGGAACAGGTTCCGCTGACGCAGGCCTGGTCCGAGGGGCATGCCTTGCCGCAGCCGCCGCAGTTGGCGGGATCGACGTTGGTGTCCACGCACTTGCTGCCGCACTTGGTCGTGCCGCCGTAGCACACGAGTGAGCCCTGGCCGGCGGAGCAAACCTGACCCTGCGGCCAAGCGCCGCCGCAGCTTCCGCAGTTGGCGGGGTCGGTCTGCACGTCGGCGCACTTGCTGCCGCACTTGGTCGTGCCGCCCGCGCACACCAGCGAGCACGCTCCGGCCGAGCAAGCCTGCCCCTGCGGGCAAGCAGCACCGCAGCTCCCGCAGTTGGCGGGGTCGGTCTGGACGTCGGCGCACTTGCTGCCGCACTTGGTCGCGCCGCCGGCGCACTCCAATCCGCACTGGCCAGTCGAGCAGACCTTGCCCGGCCCGCAGGCCACGCCGCAGCCGCCGCAGTTGGCCGGATCCTTGTCGGTGCTGACGCAGAGATT
>JACQWT010000378.1 GCA_016209145.1 Deltaproteobacteria bacterium
CGAGCTTGCTCCAGGGGAAGTAGGCGAACAGGACGCAGACCAGGAACAGGTGCACGTAGAAGAGCGAGCCTATGCCGGCCGGGACCGTCGGCTGGAAGCTCACGAGGGAGAGCGCCAGCTCCTTGACGGCCACGATGTCGGTGCGCACGAAGTGGCGCAGCAAAACCCCGGTCGTGCCGATGCCCAGGATGAGGAGGAGCGGGAAGTAGTCGGCGCAGAGCGAGATGTACCGCACGGGGGCCATCACGAGACGGCGCAGCAGAAGGTACGTGACGGCCGCCAGCAGCAGCGCGCTCGTGACGTAGGCGGTCGGCACGCCCACCTGGAGGAAGCCGTCCAGGGCGGCGAGCGAGCTCACCGGCCAGGGCACCGGCTCGGTGAAGAAGCGCAGGTGCCGCAGCAACACTACCAGCATGGAGTAGTGGAAGGCGAGCCCGGCGGCCCACAGCCACTTGGTGGCCCCGTAGGCCAGCCTCGGTCCCTGGTACGGCTCCGGCTCGCCGCCGTGCCCCACGTCAGCCTGCGCCGCGACGGGGCCAAGCTCGGCGGAGGTGTTGCGAAACAGCGAGCGGAAGACCAGCACCTCCAGAGCCATGCGCCCGAGCACGCCGACGAGGTCGTGCGGGTTGTCGAGCCGGCTCGGCTTGATCCACGCGAGCGAGCGCTGCTGGCCGCAGGTGCTGGGCACGCGGAAGGGCACCGGGACGCGCGCCCACTTGACCACGCGATAGGCGAGGCCGCCCACGAAGAGGACGAGGGCGAGGTACGGCACGCCAATCGCGAGAACGCCGCGCAGCCCGTCGCTCTGCGCCCCCAGGGCGGCGAGCGTGCCAAGGACCAAGACGGCCATCAGTGCGTACATGGCTTTCATGGCAGACAACTCGGTTGAGCGGGCGGATCGAGCCCGGGCGCATCAGCGCCCCACCCCACGCGCCGCAGCAGCCCGGAGACGCGGCGCTTGACCTCGCGCACGCGGATGTCGTGGGCGCGCTCGCGCCACCGGCACAGGACATCTACGCCGTGCAGGGCGAGCCGATCGATCGCGGCAAACACGGCCAGAAGCTCGTCAGTCCGGCGCCCCTGGTCCAGCTCGTCCTCGAGTTCCGCGCGCACGGCGTCCTTGAGCAGAAACAGGAACGCGACGGCCTGTCCTGGCGAGAGCGCCTGCACCGCCCGGATCTTGACGATCTCGTCCAGGGCCGGCTGGAAGCGCTCCGAACCGATCGCCGCGTCTCCGTCCGGCCCCGTGGCCTCGATCAGCGCATCGAGCAGCGCGTTCAGGCCCGTGGCCAGGACGTGGCCGACCGGATTGGCGAAGCGATCCTCTTCTCGTGCGAGAAACGCGGCCGCCTGGGGCGGATAGGTCGCCAGGGTCTGTGCCAGCCACCGCCGGCCTATTGCAGCGCGCCGCTCTAGCAGCAGATCTCGCAGTGCCATGAGCACGCCTCCCGGCGTAGCTCTTAGCAGTTAGCCATTAGCCGTTGGCAGCTAAGAGCTAAGAGCTAAGAGCTAACAGCTACACACAGCCGGTGGGCTTGGGCAGCCCGGCCACCTTGCAGGCGCCCTTGGCCGGCCCGGAGGGGAAGAGCTCGTAGATCTTCTTCAGCTTGAAGCCCGTCTCCTTGCACAGCTTGCGGATCATCGGCGCGACGCCGAACTCCAGGTAGAACTGGCGCAGGTAGTTGACCACCTTCCAGTGCTCCTCCGTCAGATCGTCCACGCCCTCGGTCTTGGCGAGAGCCGTGGCGACGGTCTGATTCCACAGATCGGGCTGCTGGATGAACCCGTCCTCGTCGATCTCGAGCGTAAGATCTCCGGCCTTGAATTCCGGCATGGCTACTCCTCCAGTGGCAATGCAGTCAGGTTGCTCTTGCTAGCCCCCGCCCGGGGGGCGAACGTCCGGTTGCGGCGCGCCGGCACGGCCGCCGGCTCCGCCGACCGCCAGGAGCGGGCAGCGCCGACGAGCGCCGGTGCCCACTGGGGCGTGCCGAGCGCGTGCAGGTGCGTGTAGGTGGCGAGCACTTGGCCGACCACGATGCCGTCGCGCCCGCCGCCGACGCCGCGGCCGCGTTCGACGGCCAGGGCGGTGGTGAGCCCCGCGGGCTGCTCGGCCAGACGCGAGTAGTGGAACTCGTGGCCGCGCAGCTCGGTCCCAGGCGGCAAGAACGGGTTGCCGGCGTCGACCCGGGCGCGGACATAGCCGTGACCTTGGGGCGTGCCGGTCTGCTCCACCACGATGGGCAACGCCCCCACCATGCGATGCTCTGCCCCGCCCACGCGCAGAGAGCGAGCCAGGTAGGCGAGCCCGCCGCACTCGGCCCATACCGGAAGGCCCGCGGCGATGCGAGCCGCCAGAGCCTCCCGGAAAGCGCGATTGGCGGCGAGCTCGGCCGCGTAGATCTCGGGGAACCCCCCGCCGGCGTAGAGGCCGTCGAGCGGCGGCAGCTCGCCGTCCGCCAGGGGCGAGAGGAACACGAGCTCGGCCCCTGCCTGCTCGAGCGCGGCGAGGTTCTCCGGGTAGTAGAAGGAGAAGGCGCGGTCCCGGAGCACCCCGATGCGAACGGCGCCCGGCGCGGCACCGGGCCCGGCGGACGCCGGCAGGACGGCGGCCGGCAGCGGCCCGGCACAGCGCGCGATCGCCATCAGGGCCGCCAGATCGACCGCTGCACCAACCTCGCGGCCCAGCGCCTCGAGCACCTCGTCGGTGCCCGGATGCTCCATGGCGGTAACCAGGCCCAGATGACGGCTCGGCAGCGGCTGCCCGCCGAGCCGCGGCAGGGCGCCCAGCACCGGCACTTCGGTGCTCGCGGCAATGGCCTGGCGGATGACCTCGAGCTGCCGGGGCGTGCCGATGCGGTTGAGGATCACGCCGCGCAGCGCCAGTTCCGGGTCGAACCGCAGGCAGCCGAGCACGAGCGCGGCCACCGTGCGCGTGGCCTTGCTGGCGTCCACCACGAGCACGACGGGCGCGCGCAGCAGCTTGGCCAGGGCCGCGGTGGAATGCGTTCCCGCCGCATCGAGGCCGTCGAAGAGCCCGCGATTGCCCTCGATGAGCACCACGTCGGCCCGTCCCTGCTCCCCGGCCACGCTCTCCCGGATCGCCGCCTCGCTCATCAGGAATGTGTCGAGGTTTCGGCCGGGGCCGCCCGCGGCCGCGCCGAGCCAGGCGGCGTCGATGAAGTCAGGGCCCTTCTTGAAGCCGGCGACACGGGCGCCTCGGTCGCGCAGGGCCCGCGCCAGGCCGAGCGTCACCAGCGACTTGCCGGTGTCACCGGCAAGCCCTGCCACCACCACTCGCGGCGGCTCAGCCATCTCTCGTACCCGTTCACGGCATTTCCGCGCCAGCAAGGACGGCTCGCCGAGTCGGCCGCGATCGCGGCTTACGTCCTCGGCCCGGCTCCTCACGTACAGGAGTACGCTCCGGGCCGGGCCTGTGGGCGCGCTCGCGCTCGCGGCCGCCTGACGAGCCGGGTGGGAGAGGGCGTGAACGCGTACCCGGCCGGCCCGGATCGAGGCTAGCCCATTCCGTGGACGCTCGGCGCGCTGCTCTGCGCCGTGGCCCTCGCCGGCATGCTGCTTTCCAACCTGCCGTCGCTCGAGGTGCCCTCCCTCCTGCCCGCGCTCGGCGCGCCGCGCGCCACCCTGGCCGGC
>JACQWT010000379.1 GCA_016209145.1 Deltaproteobacteria bacterium
GGCGGCCGCCAGCGGTGCCCACGGCGCCTATGCGCGCCGTGGGTCCTCCCGGCCCGATCGCGGCGTCCCCGCCGGGGGGGCCGCCGCTTGCCCCCGGCGTCCCTGGCCCGCCGGCGGCGCGGCCGGGACCCCCGCCGCCGCCCGCGCGGCCGGCCGGGCCTCCTGGACCGCCGCCTCCTCCCGCCGCGGGCTTCGGCCCTGCGCCGGCGCCCGCGCCACCGGCCCATTACGGCGCGCCCGCGCCGCCGCCGGGCGGGGCGTACCGGGCCCCCGGACCGCCGCCTGCCCCTGCGCCGGTCGGTGCCGCCGCCGGGGTGCCGGGAACGAGGCTCGTGCTCTACTACCGGGGCAGCCGCAACGAGGTCAACAAGGACCGGTTCATTATTGGCCGCGGCAAGCAGTCGAGCGATCTGACGATCAAGGACCCCAACGTGTCACGGCAGCACGCGATGGTCGAGTGCGTCAACGGCCAGTATTTCATTGTCGACATGGGCTCGACGAACGGCATCGAGTACCACGGCCAGCGGCTGCAGCGTAAGCCCATCGCGCACGGCGACACGTTCAATATCTGCGATCACGAGCTGCGCTTTCTGTGGGAGTAGGAGTGCCTCGTTGGGGCCCGCGCGCAGCGCTCGGCGCGGCCCTGGGCGTGGCTGCGGGGACCGGCCCTGCGCAGGCAGGAGCCGACGCGCCCCTTGTGCCGCCCTGGAGCGTGCCCGCCGCCATGGCCTGGGCCCGCAGCGCGAGCGTCGTCGAGGCCGACCAGCCCATCCTGTCCGCCCCGTCGGGCGATGCACCCCGCCGGGGCGCGGCCTCGCGCCAGGCGCGGCTGCCCCTGTACGGGGCGCGTCCGGGGCCAGGCTGCCTCGGCCTGTGGCTGCACGTCGGCCCGCAGGCATGGCTCTGCCAGGACGGTGCCTTGCTCTCCGGCGCGGCGCCCATCGGCACTGAGGCGCGGCTCGTTGCGCCCGATCCCACGGGTCTGCCCTACGCCTACTTCTTCGCCGGACCGGACGGCTCGCTCGGCTACCGGCGCATCGAGGACGTGGACGTGGGCGAGCCGCGCATGACGCTCGAGCCGGGATTCGCCGTAGCCGTGGTCGAGCAGCGCGTCTTTGCCGGACAGATCTACGGGCGCACCAATCGGGCCCTGTGGGTGCCGATGCGCGACCTTTTTCCGGCCAGGCCGTTCGCCTTTCGCGGCGAGGAGATCACCGAGACGCCGGGGGGCGTTGTCCCCTTCGGCTGGGTCTTCGTCGACGACGCCCCGCTCTACTCGCGCCGCGGCGGCGCTTTCTTCCGTGGCGGGCGCGCCGTGGCGCGGTTCACGCGCGTGGGCTGGCTGGAGCAGGCGAGCTCTTTCCAGGGCGTCTTCGCGCGCATCGATGCCGCAAGTTGGATCGACGTGCGCAGCCTGCGCCATCCCGCCCTCGCGCCACCGCCGTCCGAGACGAGCCTGGGGCCGGGCGAGCGCTGGATCGACGTCGATCTCGCCAGCCAGACGCTCGTGGCCTACGAGGGCGAGCGGCCCGTGTACGCCACGCTCGTGTCCACCGGCAAGGGGCAGCCCGGCAGCGCCACGGCCACGCCGCCCGGCGCCCACCGGATCTGGGTCAAGCTCCTGAGCTCCGTCATGGACAACATCGAGGACGAGGACGCTTCGCGCTACTACCGCATCGAGGACGTGCCCTACGTGCAGTACTTCACCAAGGGAGTCGGCCTGCACGCCGCCTTCTGGCACAGGTCTTTCGGCCGCGTGCGCAGCCATGGCTGCATCAACCTCGCGCCCCTGGACGCGGAGCGCCTCTTCCGCTTCACCGGGCCGCGCCTGCCCGCCGGCTGGACCGCGGCGCTGCCCACGGCCTTCGACCGGGGCACCGTGGTGCGGGTGCGCTAGAGTTTCCTCATGGTTTCCCTCGTCACCGCGCTGCGCGACATACAGAGGCTGCGGGAGATCTACGTGGTCCTGGTGCGCCACGGCTTCGGCGAGCTCGCCCAGCGTCTCGGCTTGCGCCAGCGCATCCGCGAGGGCGGCGAGGCGGCGGCCCTCGGCCCCGCCGCGGACGAGGTGCCGCCGTCGCTGGCGCCGGCGGCGGAGCGCGAGCGCGGCGACAAGGAGCGCGGCCAGATCGCGCTCCCCCAACGCTTGCGCCTCGTGCTGATGGATCTCGGCCCCTCGTTCGTCAAGCTCGGCCAGATCGCCTCGACGCGCCCCGACCTCTTGCCCAAGGAGTGGATCGAGGAGCTGAAGAAGCTCCAGGACGAGGTGACGCCCGTCTCCTTCGCCGAGATCGAGGCGGTGCTGGAGGAGAGCCTCGGCGCCCCCCTCGCCGACCTCTTCGAGAGCATCGCGCCCGAGCCGCTCGCCGCCGCCTCGATCGCGCAGGTGCACCGCGCCGTGCTCAAGCACGCCGAGGGCCCCAAGCAGGTGGTACTCAAGGTGCAGCGCCCGGGCATCGCGCAGACCGTGGCGCGGGACGTCGAGCTGTTGCACGCGCTCGCACGTCTGGTCGAGCGCTCCATCCCCGAGTCGCACATCTACTCGCCCTGCGCCCTGGCGCAGGAGTTCGATCGGGCCATCAGCGCCGAGATGGACTTCACGCAGGAGGCGGACAACGCCGCCCGCTTCGCGCGCAACTTCGCCGGCCATCCCCAGGCGCACTTCCCGCGCGTCTACCGCGAGGCCACGACCCGGCGCGTGCTGACGATGGAGCACCTGGACGGATGGAAGGTCTACGAGGCCATCGCCCGGCACGGCTACCAGGGTCCGGCCATCGCCAAGGCCGCGGTCGGCATTCTGATCAAGATGATCTTCGAGGACGGCTTCTTCCACGCCGATCCGCACCCGGGCAACATCGTGCTCTCCGGATCCCCGGAGCAGCCCCGGATCGGGCTCATCGATCTCGGCATGGTGGGCCGGTTCTCGCCCGAGCTGCGCGACAAGGTGATCGACATGATGCTGGCGGCCATGCGCCAGGACTACGAGGCCCTGGCCGATGCCCTCTACGCCGTGGGCACGCCCACGGAGCGCCTGGACATGCGTGCCTTCCGCGCCGAGGTGCGCCGGCTCGCGGACAAGTACCTCGGCCGGCCGCTCAAGGAGATCGACTTCGCCGCGCTGATCGGCGATCTGGTCAAGGGCGCCACCCAGTTCGGCCTGGAGATCCCGCCCGACTTCACGCTCGTCGGCAAGGCGCTGATGACCATCGAGGGCGTCGGCAAGGAGATCGATCCCGAGCTCGACGTGCTCGGTGAGGCGCGCCCGCACTTCGCGCGCCTGCTGCGCCAGCGCTACTCGCCCGAGCGCGTCGCCGCCGACCTGTGGCGCGCGGCCGAGAGACTCGCCGGCGCCGCCTACGACCTGCCGCAGCAGGCGCGCGAGGTGCTGGACGAGCTACGCACCGGCCGGCTCACGCTGCGCACCGAGGATCCGAGCGCGGGCCGGATCTCCGATCGGTTGGGGCGCAGGCTCTTCGCCGGCCTGGTCGTGGGCTCCCTGCTCCTGTCCGGGGCCTGGCTCTTCACGCACGAGCCGAGTCGCGCCCTGGGCGCGGGCGCTCTGGGCGCGGCCGTGCTGTGCGCCCTGTGGCACGTGGTGGCCGACCGGCGGCGGGGGTAGAATCGCGAGCTGATGCTAGCCGGTGCACGCGCGTCGGGCCTTCTCGCGCTTCTGCCGCTGGCCTCCTGTGCCGCGCCCCCGCCGCCGCCGGCCCTGCCCATGCCGGCCGCGGCCCCGATCGAGCTGGAGGCGCCCGGCGATCCGGCCGGCGCGCGCTGGTGCTATCACCCCGCGGATCCGGGCCGCATCCTCGGCGGGCTGCCGCTCGACACGGGGGCGTGGCTGCTCGTCGGCGAGCGCGGCGAGCGGTGGCTGACCGGCCCGGTGCCGGCCGTGCCCGGCGGCGACAGCAAGGACCGGCCTCCCCTCCGGGCGCAGGCGAGCCCGTTTCGGGCTCCGGAGCCCCTGGCCGCCGTCATTCGCGCCGAGCGGGATAGGTGGCTCGCGGCCGGCCAGAGCGGCATGCTGTACGCGACCGAGAGCCCCCTCGGGCCCTTCGTCGCAGCGACGCGGCCTCCCGAGCCGCTCGTCAAGGTGGCGGGAGCCGGGAGCCGGCTCGTGGGGCTGACGGCCGCGGGAGGGGTGCTTCGCTTCGATGCCGGGGGCTGGCGCGGCGCCGGCGCCGCCGCGGGCGAGCGCTTCTTCGACGTTGCTGCCGCGGGCTCGGGCGCGTTGCTCGGCCTGTGCTTCCCCGAGGCGCTGCGCGTGAGCGCGGACGGGGGTGAGAGCTGGACGCCGCTCGCGGGTGCTTCGTCCTTCGGGGTCCAGAGGCTGCTGCCGGCCGCGCAGGGCGGCGTGCTCGTCGAAGGCATCGACCGCGACATGCGCTGGGACGCGCAGGGCGGCCTCGCCCCGGCCGGCGGCGTCCAGCGCTGGCGACTGCCGGGCGAGCGCCCCGGCACGCTCGCTCCGGAGCGAGGCCCGCGCGCTCGGGCGCTCCTCGAGGGGCGAGCCGCTCTGGCCGGCGGACGCTACTACGAGGCATTCCGGGAACAGGATGAGGGCGGACAGGGCGACGCCGAGGCTGTCGGCGATGAAGAACGGGACGCGGGGCCGCGGCCGGCGGCTGCGTGGCTTCTTGCCGCCGGCCCGCTCGGGGGTCCGCTCGAGGTGAAGCCTCTTGCCGGCGCGGAGCCCTGCGCCGAGGTGCGGCTCGGCGCCGTCGGCGACCACGTGCTCTTCGCCTGTCTGAGCGGGGCCGAGGGCGACGCTCGTCGGACGGCCGAGATCTGGCGCAGCCGCGACGGCGGGACTCGCTTCGAGCGCGTGGCCGAGTTCGGCGTGGCAGCCGCGGATCTGGTTTCCGTCGCCGTCCGTCGCGACGGCCGCGCGCTTCTCGGCGGCCTGTGCGCCGCGGCGCGCGAGCGCGACTGCGATCCGCGCGCCCCCCTCGTGCTCGCCCCCGGTGCGCGTGTCGTCCAGCCAAGCCGCGCGCCTGACCTCGTGGGAGCGCCGGCCGCTCTCGTCTTCTCGCGGGGCGGCGAGAGAGCGTACTTCCTGGGCCGCAGGGCCAAGGACGAGCGCGCGGCGCTGTTCGTCTCGCATGACGCCGGGAGCTCGTTCGCGGCTCGCGCCCTGGGCGTGCCCAGGGCGCAAGCGGGCGGCGAGCCAGACGAGCTCGAGCTGGAGGGCGATCCGCCCGCCGCCTCTCTGCACCCCGGTGACGATGGATCCGTGGGAATCGCGCTGCGCGCCGAGGAGCCGGGCTACGCCGTGGCCGACCGGGACGGAGCGCTGGAGACGGTGGCCCGGCTCCCGCCGCGGGCCCTGGCTGTTTCGGGCTCGGGCCGCCAGGTCCTCGCGCTGGGGCCGGAACCGGGCCAGGGGCGCGGGCCCGCGCAGCTCGCTGCCTGGGAGTCGTCCGATGCCGGCGCGTCGTTCGCGGCCGTGAGCGTAGGTCCGCGCCTTGGCCTCGATGAGCTGGACGAGGCCATGCTCTGGTGCACCGTGGAGGGCTGCGTGCTTGCCGATCTCGCGACACGCGTCGGTTGGGGGCCCACCATGGACGAGCCCGGCCTGCCCTCGCCGGCGCCGGAGGACGAGGCCGAGCCGGAGCCGGCGCTGGGCGCGCCGTTCGAGTGCGTGCTCGACTCGGCCGAGCCGTGGACCACCATCGCCGACGTGTACGCGCAGCCGGGGTCGGTCGTGCCATCCGAAGCACAGGCGGCGCGGAGCGAGAGCGCGTGGTCGGTGCTGCGGTTCGTGGCCGAGACGGGAGAGACCGAGGCCGTAAGCGCCACGGGCCTGGCCGAAGACTCGCCCGCGAAGATCGTGCGGCAGCGACTGCTCGGTCCCGTGGCCGACCGCCGCCGGGCCGCCTACGACGTGGCGCCCCAGATGGAGGGCTACGCCGTGGCGCGGGTGGCGCTGCCGGCCGCCCCGGCGCCGGGCGGCGCGCCCATGGGCAAGATCGAGATCGCCTGGGTGAACTATCTCGGCGGCAGCACCGGCCGCGCGGAGCTCGGCGGCGCAGGCGCGTTCGAGCGCGGCGACGTGCAGCCGGGCCCGCAGCCCCTCTATCAGAGCGGGCTGCTCAGCGTCTCCCCCGGGGGCATCTTCGTGCGCCCCCACGGCGCCTCGGCGCAGATGTTCTTCGTGGACGCGCGCGGGCAGGCAGGACCCCCGCTGCGCTATCCCGAGTGGCCGGCGGTCGGCGGCGAGCTCGCCGCGCGCGGCGACGCGGTCATGGCGGGCGGCGTGCCCCTGGCAGTGGAGATGCTGTCCACGCCGCGCTCTCACATCGCCGCCGTCGGCCTCGTTCCCATCGCCCAGAGCGCGGACCGCGTGGGCTTCACCACGCTCTGCCCGGGGCCGGCGGCCGGGCGGGCAGTGGACGAGGCGCGCTGGTCGTACCGCGGCGCCGATGTCGTTGGCGTCACTTGCCACGCGACGGATCTCGGCGCGGCGCGTGCCTGGGCCTACTTCAGCCCGTTCCGCGGCGACGGCAGCTTCGGCCCGCCCGAGATCCTGCCCACACAGGCGGATCTGGGCGCCCAGCCCCGGGCGTGCTCCGGGGCCGACCGGGCGCGCTCGGCGCGGCTGCTCGCTCCCTGGGTTCCGGGCACGCGCCACCCCGTGCTCGTCCGCTCCATGGCCGAGAACCCCGTGCTCATCACGGACTTCGCCGTGCTGCACGGCACCCCCGCCCAGCCCTGCGTGGCGGCGTGGACCGCGAGCGAGCTGCGTTCGGGCTCCGGGCAGATCCGGGCGTTGCTCGCCGGCTCTCTCGGGCGCGCCTGGTTGTTCCGGCCCACGCCCGGGGCGCCGCGCTCGCTCGACTGGCGGCGCATGAGCTGCCGCACCAACCCCGCTGCGGCCGTGCCTGACGCGGTATGGCGCGAGCAGGGAACGACGCGGAGGCAGCGCTGAGCCGGCGGCAGGCAGCGCCCGCCGAGCGGCCGGTGCTGCTCGTCTGGGGCTTCATGGGCACGGGCAAGAGCGCGGCCGGCCGCATCGCCGCCCGCAGCGCGGGCGTGCCCTTCTGCGATCTGGACGAAGAGCTTGCCGCGACCGGAGGCAGCAGCGTTGCGGACATCTTCGCCGAGCACGGCGAGGTGACGTTCCGCCGCCTGGAGCGCACGGCGCTGACAAGAGTCCTGCGCGCCCGCCGGCCGCGCGTGGTGGCGCTGGGAGGCGGCACGCTGCTCGACGACGCCCTGCGCGCGCGTGCGCTCGGGCGTGCCTTCGTGGTCTGCCTCACGGCTACCCCGGCGGCGATCCTGCGCCGCACGGCCGGCTCCGCGCGTCCGCTACTCGCGCGCGGCCGCGGACGGCGCGCGAGAATCGAGGCGCTGCTCGCCGCGCGCTCCGCGGCCTATGCCGAGGCCCACGCCCACATCGTCACGCAGGGCCGCCCGCCCGAGGCGGTGGCACGCGAGCTACTCGCGTGCTGGCAGGGGTGGCGGCGGTCCTGATGCTGCTTGTCCACTGCGGCAGTCAGTGGTCGGCCAGGGCAGTCAGGGGGATGAGCAGCAGGCCCGCGGTGGCGGGCGCGCGCACCGTGAGCCCCAGCGTCGTGGCCCAGTAGTAGGCGTCGCCCACGCTGCGGGCACTGGGTATGCGTTCACGCATTGCGGCGCTAGCAACGACGGCTCGCCGAGTCGGCCGCGATCGCGGGGCAGGGGTGACGCGCCCGAAGGGCGCGTCGGGACCCCAACCCCGTCCCGAAGGGACGGACTTACGTCCTCGGCCCGCACGGCGAACCAGTCGGCGCCGGACGCCTCGGCGCCCGCGAAGGCTCCCTCGGCGTGGGTGAACCCCTCGGCCGAGAGCGCGAAGGTCAAGCCGCCGCCCAACTGCCGATCGGCCTCGACGAGCACGAGATCGGTCATGACGCTCACCCCGAGCCTGGCGCGCCAGCCGCCGGGGCTGGGATCGGAGACCCACGGGAACTGGTAATCGATTGTGCGCAACTCGGGGCGGCAGGCGGCTTTCGCCGCCTTCCCGGACGTGCTGGACGGCGACTCCGGTCGCGCGCGGCTCCATCCCGGTGGTAAGGTAGCTCCGCCGCCCCCCAGCACGGTCGCGCCCGACTCGGGGGACGGACTGCCCTCCGAAGCCGATGCCTGGAGCGATGCGCCGATGCCGTTGAAGATCGGGGACACCGAGCCCGCGTTCAAGCAGCGGGTGGTCGAGATGATCAACTCCATCATCCGCGAGCGCGGGCTCGGCTTCGAGCGAGCCGAGGCCGAGCAGAGCGTTGCGGTCGGGAGAAAGCACCTCTTCTGCGACGGCGTGCTCTGGAAGGCGTCAAAGACCACTGCCGTCTGCGAGATGGAGTTGAAGCGTCCCTTCCTCGAGGTGGCTGACATCGAGTTGGTGAACAACGCGGCGACGAAGGCCAACGCCATCGGCGCGCCGTATTTCCTGACCTGGAACGTGCGCGATCTGGCGCTCTGGCAGACCTTCGAGGAGGGCAAGCCGCTGCTCGAACGGCGCTGCTGCTGGTGGCCGAACATCGTGGACGTGGCGGACCTCAACGACCTTCGCGAGCACCACTGGGAGCGCATCAGGGGGTTTCTCACGGACCTGCTGGACCAGCTTGACGGGCTCTACAACCGGGGGACGCGGTTCGAGCGGTTGGCCATTGACGAGTTCTTCGTGCGCAAGCTCAGCTCCGTTGTCGCGACCAACTGCCGCATCTACTCGACGTTGATCCGCCAGAAGTGCGAGGCAAGCAGGAGCTACTACGCGGCGCTGCGGAAGTGGACGGCGGAGCATGGGTGGTGGGCGCTGCTCCAGCCGGAGGTCGCGAAGACGGATCCCGGCGCGTTCGAGGTGCTCGGCAGGCTCGTCATCTTCCTCCTGATGAACCGCGTCATCTTCTACAATCTGGTCCGTTCGCAGCACCCCGCGCTGCCGAAGATGAGATTCAAGGGCCTGCGCTCGGGGAGGGACTTCGAGGTCCGACTGCAGGGGTACTTCCGGCGGGTGCTCGAAATCGACGTGTTCGACCAGTTGGTCGTGCCAGACCGGGCGGTGCCGCAGCTAGAACGGTTCGTCGCGGACCTGAACGCCTACGACTTCGCGACCCTCGACTTCGAGATCCTCGGACGCGTGTACGAAACCTTGATCCCGGAGAAGGAGCGGCACGCGCTCGGCCAGTACTTCACGCCGCCCACCACTGTCGATCTCATCAACGCCTTCTGCATCCGCCGAGCCGAGGACGTTGTCCTCGACCCCGCGTGCGGAGCTGGGACCTTCCTCGTGCGGGCCCATGCCCGGCTGAACGAGCTTCGTCCGCGGCCCCACCGCTCCCTGCTCGAGCAGCTCTGGGGGATCGACATCGGCAAGTTTCCGGCGCACATCGCCACCATGAACCTCGTGCTGCCGGATCTCTCCGAGCAGGAGAACTTCCCCTACGTCATCGCGACAGATGCCTTCGACGTCCGTCCGACCGAGACCGAGTGGCCGTTTCCGCCGCACCAGGCGCTGCGCTACCCGGCGCACCAGCTTGGCGGCATGACCGACGTGATGGTGAAGATACCGGAGTTCGACGCCGTCGTACATCGAGCGCCGGAACCTGAGCGCCAACGAGAAGAAGAAGATCCTCCGTGTGCTCAAGGAGGACTGGGCGCTGAAGAGGTTCACGGAGGCGGCGGACATCTTCGTGTACTTCTTCGTCCATGCCGGCAGGTTCCTGAAGGACGGCGGGCGGCTCGGGTTCGTCACCTCGAACGGGTGGCTCGACCACAAGTACGGGTGGGACCTCCAACGGTTCTTCCTCGACCATTTTCGCATCGTCGCGGTCATCGAGTCGCGCGTCGAGAGGTCCTTCTCCCAGGCCGACATCAATACGGCGATCACCGTCGTCGAGCGGTGCAGCCGCGCAGACGTGCGGGACAAGAACGTCGTCCGGTTCGTCTCGCTTCGCCGCCCCCTGCACGAGCTGCTCGGCGATGACTCGCTCGGCGGGGCCGGTGCGCTCGTGGAGGCGGTCATGGCGCCAAGCACACGCACGACCACGGCCGAGTGGCGACTCTATCCCGTCACCCAGGCTCAGGCCCGCGCGCGGTGCTACGACGACAACGGCGAATGGGTCGGCGGAAGGTGGGGAGCCGTCTATCTCCGGGCCCCCGACATCTACTTCACCCTGCTCGAGCGTGGCGAGCGGCTGCTCGCACCGCTGCGGGAGCTTGCCGAAGGGGTCCTGGGGACGAAGACCGGCTGCGACGCCTTCTTCGTACGCGCGAAGAAGGACCTGGCCGGGCTAGGGCTGGAGAAGAGGTTCTCGAAGCCGGCGTTCTGGTCTCCTGGCGACGCGGATAGCTTCGTCCTCGCCCCGGCCGACGCCACCGACTCGCTCGTTCTCATCTCGCAGCCCAAGGCGCATCTCAAGGGGACCAACGCGGCGACATACGTCGCGTGGGGCGAGAGGCGGGGGCATAGCCGCAAGGGCGAGTGCGAGCGACGCCAGCGAACGCTCGGGCGCTGGTACGACCTCAGCCAGCAGGTGCAGTGTGGTCGCGTGGCGTTCGGCAAGACCTACAACGAGCGGCATGCGGTGCTCTGGAATCCCAAGGAGTGTGTTCTCGGCGCTCGGTTCGCGAGCTTCACGCCGCGTGAAGGCATCGACGACGAGATCCTGCTGGCACTGCTGAACAGCAGCATGACGGCGCTGTTCCTCGAGATCCTCGGACGGACCTCGCTCGGCCAGGGAGCGCTCGACTTCGCCGTCTACGAGATCGGCTCGATCCCCGTCATCGACCCCCGTCGCCTCAAGCAGGAGACGCAGGACGCGTTGCGCGACGCCTACCGCAAGCTCGCCGAGCGGCAGCCTCTTCCGGTCGAACAGGAGGTCACGTCGCCGCAGCGGGCGGCCATCGACAAGCTCGTGTTCGACGCACTTGGCCTCTCCCACGACGAACGGGATGCGGTCCGGGCAGCGCTCCTGGAAATGAACCATCGCCGCCGCTCGAAAGCCGGTTCTGTCGAGCGAACGGGGAAGGTGAAGGTCAAGACCGCTACCGACGACGACGTCTTGGAGTTCGCGCTCGGTGAGATGCTGGCGAAGGTCGGCCTGCGCCGCTACCCGCAGTCTTTCTCGCCGACGGGAGCCAGGGTCTTGCTACGGCTGCCGGACGATGCGACGGGTGAGCTTCCGAGGGTCGAGGCGCTGATGACCCAGGGCTCCCTCGTCTGGTCGTGCGGGGCGCGCCTGGAGTGCCCCAGCATCGAGGCCGCGCACTGCGCGGCGCTGCTGCTGTCGCTCGGCAGGTGCGGTGCCGTCGAGGTGCCTTCGGACCGGAGGGAGGCCGCCCGACTGTACTCGGACCTGAACGCCTACGTCGTGGCGTGCCGGGAGCAGTTCGAGCAGGAACTGCGCGACGCCGCCGCGGGAGAGGCGCAGGCGAAGCGCGTGAGGCAGATGTTCCTCGCGGCGCTCGGCCGGGCGATTCTCGACGGCAGACCGTAGCCGTTGACTGTCGAGCCACTGGCCTCGGGGCGAAAAACGAAGGGCTACCCCTTGCGCAAGTAGGCGAGCCGCTCGAGGTTGCCCTTGGGGCCGCGCAGGGGGCTGTCCACCTGCGCGACCAACGCGAAGCCGGCCTGCCCCAGCGCCGCGAGCGCGCGGGCGACGGCCTGCTCGCGCACGGCCTCGTCGCGGATGACGCCGCGGCCGCGGCTGGCGGCCGCGCGGCCGGCCTCGAACTGGGGCTTGACCAGGACGACGAGCTCGCCCTGCGGGCGCACCATCGAGGCCAGGGCGGAGGCGAGCTGGCCCAGGCCGATGAACGAGACGTCCACGACCACGAGATCGAGGGGCAGGGGGAAGTCGGCGGCGCAGAGCGACCGGGCGTTCGTCCGCTCGCGCACGACCACGCGCGCATCGGCGCGAAGCCTCGGATGGAGCTGGCCGCGGCCGACGTCCACCGCGAACACGCGCGCGGCGCCGTGCTGCAGCAGGCAGTCGGTGAACCCGCCGGTCGAGGCGCCCACGTCCACGCAGATCTTGTCGCGCGCACTGAGCCCGTGCGCGGCAAAGACGCGTAGAGCGTGCTCGAGCTTCTCTCCTCCGCGCGAGACGTAGCGGCAAGGCTGGACGACGCGCAGCGCGGCCGTGGGCGCGAGCGGCGTGCCGGGCTTCTCGATGCGCATCGGCCCCGCATAGACGCGGCCGGCCATGATCAGCGCCCGGGCCTGGCTGCGCGAGTCGGCGAGGCCGAGCCGCGCGAGCAGCTCGTCGGCCCGCTCCTTGGCGCCGGCCATCACGGACGCCCCTTCCGGTCTTCGAGAGCGCCCGGGTGCAAGGCCCGGACCACGGCGGCCAGTCCCTCGGCGATGCGCGGTCCCGGACGCAGGACCGCGTCGGCCGCGAGCCGGCGGACGCGGCCTTCGCGCGCCGCGCGCAGCTCGCGCCAGCCAGGGGCGGACGCGAGCGGCGACGGGGCGGTGCGCTCGGCCGAGCCCGGCGCGCGCACGGCGTCCGAGGCGTCGATCACGACGTCGGGATCGAGCACGAGCAGGCGCTCGATGCTCACGGTGGGGAAGGCGCCGCCCCGGTCCACCACGTTCCTGGCGCCGGCGCGGCGGATGAGCTCGTCGGGGAAGCCGCCGGGGCCGGCAACCACGATCGGGCTGGGATCGAAGACCATCACCACCGACACGGGGGGCCGGCCGCCGAGCGCGTGCGCGATGGCACCAAGCTCGCTCCGGATCTGCGCGGCGACGCGCTCGGCTTCGGCGGCGTGCCCCACGCGCCGGCCCAGGCCGACGATCAGCGCCTCGATGTCCTCGATGCGCTCGGCGGCCGGGAAATATGCCGCGATGCCGTGCGCGCCGAGCTTCTGGACGAGCTCGGGACCGGCCGGCCCCCGGTCGCCTACCACGAGCGTCGGCCGCAGCGCCACGATCGCCTCCACGCTGGGAGCGGCGAAGCCACCGACGCTGGGCAGGCGCCGCGCCTCGGGCGGGAAGTCGCAGTGCTGCGAGCGGCCCACGAGCAGCTCGCCCGCCCCGATGGCGTACATCGCCTCGGTGGTGTTGGGCGAGACGGAGACCACGCGCTCGGCCGCGCCCGGCGCCGGGGGCTGCCGGGCACAAACGGCGAGCGCGGCCACGAGCAGCGTCAGGAGAAGCGCTCGCCGCACCCCGTGAGCGGGTGCTCGCGGCTCTTCTACTTCTCTTCGGTGGCCCGCCGCGGCTACTCGTCCCACGGACACGACCCAAGGCTGTCGCCGTGGGCGAGGTGTGCTCCCAGGGCTGGCGGGGCGACATCAATCGTCTCAGGGTTGTTCGGATCTCCCGGCGGATAGTGGCAGATGAGCATCTTTGCCTGGCCCTTGCCCGGGCACGGCCCCACCCTGTCCCCATGGGCGAGGTACGCCTTGAGCGCCGGCGCCCCGACCGTGATCGTATGTGCGTTGCCCGGGTTGCCCGGCGGGAAGTGGCAGATGGCAACTTCGTCCACCTTCCCCACCACCGGCCGCGACTCCATGCTCAGGCCATCGATGAGCGCGGGCTCCGCGTCCGCGCCCGCCTCGACGAAAAACGACACTGGCTGCGCCTCCACCGGCGGCGCCAGCTCGAGATCCACCGGGCTCGCGGCCGCGCACGGCTCCGTCACCGAAGTGCCGTCGCTCAAGATCAACCCGCAGGTCAAATCCTGGCTCGAAGACGACACGCCGAATCCCACCTTCCACTTCCGCCCCTCCACGAACGCCCCGCGGGTCACCACCATCCGCTCGTCCGCCCGCAACAGCGGCGCGTAGCCGCCCTCAGCGTCGCCCACAAACCGCATCGGCTCCACCGGCTTGCCGTTGTCAGAAAGCTCCCCCGCCGGCAACAGCCCGACGCCGGCCCGCTCCACCATCGTATCGAAGCCGTTCGCGCCGCCGTCACGGACAAGCACGATAGGCGTCGATGGATACCTCGTAGTAGGTGCCATAGCGGTTCATTTGAACACCGGCCTGACTGGTGCCGGCGAGATCGTGCTCCGGATTCGTCGCGGAGCAGGACGTGCAGGTGAGCAGTGCCGCAATGGCGCAGGCAGAGCCGCCTGACCGGGTTCGTCGGATGGGGCTGTCGGCAATCGGCATAGGAGCCTCGCTTTCTGCGCTAGCATACCGTCCCGACGGTCCAGAGGTAGCAGACCCGGAACGTTCCGTGGAGAAGAAGGGGGCTGTTGTTGGCGCTGTTGGCGGTTGCGCTGTAGCGGCCCCTCCAGGGCGGATAGAGCGTGCCGGGCGGCGGCTCGATCTCAATTGCCGGGTTGGAGAGTGCCCAGGTCGTGCCAGAGCGGTCGATGTATTGCGCGTAGGGGGCGTCCCTTTGATTCAGGAAGATGCACCCGCTCTCGGTGCCTTGTCCCGCGCATGCGGCGATCACGTACAGCTCGGTGCCCTGGCAGTCGGGCAAGTAGGTGTAGCCGGACGGCCTCGTGGGTTGACAGTTGTGGTCGGGTATCGCCGGGTTGGGAAACGGGAAGACCTGAGCGTCACCGTCTCCCTCGACCTTGAGCCAGTAGTCGGGATCGGGGCAGTTGCAGGGCTTGAGGGGCTTGGCCGCATCTGCATCCAGGCTGGCGTCGGCGGCGCCTGAGCCGCCTTGGCTGGCGTCGGCGGCGCTGGTAGAGCTGGAGATGTCGCTCGCCTGCTCGGGGCCGGGACACCCGCCGCAGGCAGCCAGGCCGAGAACGGCGAGAGAGAGCAGTGGGGGGCAGTTCGGAGGCGTGCTCATGGGCGTGCTCGGTGGTTCACGGCGGGCGGCAGAAAAATCCGCTGGAACGGTGTGCAAGAGGCGGGCCGTGATGGCGAGTAGACGCGGCGCAACGATTTCGCGGCGTTGGGCCGTCCGGCAGGTGCGCCGGAGACAAAAAACTGCGCGGGCGACGAAAAGAGTGCGGTGGATGCCCGGCACCGCCTCGGTGTGGTTCACGGTTGCGGACACGCCGCGGCCCGTCCGCGGTGGCGCCGGGCGCTCGCCAGCGCCACGCCGAGCGCGCATAGGGCGAGCCAAGCGATCGGCGCGGCCCCCGCGGCGCCCGGGGCCGCGGGCCGGACGGAGCACGCGACCTCCTCTTCGTCGTCGCTGCTCGACTTCTTCTTCTTGGTGGCCGGGGGCGGCGGCGGCAGCGCCTCGCAGAAGCCGTGCGGCTTGCACTCGTACCCGTCCGGGCAGGGCGCGAGCTCGTTGCACAGCCGCGTGCAGTAGCCGGCGAGGCAGGCGTTCGAGGGGCAGTCCTCGGGCTTGCCGCAGGGGCCACCCACCGGATACGAGTAGGCGGGATCGGTCGGCCAGCCGGTGGCCCACTGGGGCGGCTCCAGCGCGGCGTTTTGGCAAGCCCAGAGAGTCGTGTCCTTGATCCACTGGCCCCAGGCGAGCACGTAGCCGTAGATGGGCGTCGTGCAGCCGGCGCCGCCGCGGGAGACGACGCCGACCACGCGGTTGGCGAGGTCGATGGCCGGTCCGCCCGAGTCGCCGGAGCACACGCCGGTGTCGCCGAGCCACTCCTCCGGCTTGATCTGCTGGCTCGGGCACTTGTCCGCCACGCAGGTCGTGAACAGCTTGTCGCGGCGGCGGCGCGTGCCCGAGGGCGCCGACTGGGAGTCGCTGGTCGCCCCGTAGCCGATGGCGTAGTACTCGCTTCCCTTGGCAAGGGGCGCGTCCACGGCGGGCACGAGCGGGACGGCCTCGGCCGGATCGATCGGGTCGCGCAAGATGATGATGGCGACGTCGCGACCGCAGAAGTCGTTCCCGCCGGGCGGGATGACCACCTGCTGGGCCTTGTGGTAGTCGCTGAGGTTCTGGCTCAGGCTGGTGCGGGTCGTGATGAAAATGTCGGCAGCGTCGTAGGGGCTGCCGAACGTCGTCTTGCCGCACTGGACGCCCTGGTCACCGCCGACCACGGGCGCCACGCAGTGCTGGGCCGTGAGCACGACCGTGGGCGCGATGAGCGACCCCGTGCAGGCACCGGCGTTCCACCCGATCATGGCAACGATGCCCACGGCGGCCGTGTCGGTCTCGTCCACGTAGCCGCCCTGGATGGCCTGACCGAGCGAGCCCACCGCCTGCGCGAAGGCCGCGTCGTCGATGCTCGAGCCGCCGCAGCTTGCGCAGGCGAGCAGACACGCGCACGACAGCGCAGGCCGAAGCCGAGAGGGGCCGCGAGACAAGTGCGGGCTCATGCGGGCGCAAGCCGAGGACGGGAGACGGGGAAGATCAAGCCGCGGTGACGCCGGCTCGCGCGGGGCCCGGGCCGGCATGCCTGTCCATTGTACCGGCATTTCTTGCCAGCGTACACCACGGCCCGCGCCCTCAGCGGCCGACCGGCTGCCCGGCCACCGAGAGGTCACGCACCAGCGGGCTGCGCCCGCGGTCGCTGGAGTCGAGCTCCAGCTCGATGTTTCCACTCTTGGGATGTGAGGCAGCCCGCGCTACGCTGGAACGCAACATGACTCGTGCCGACTTCAAGCACAGGCCAAGTCACCGTGACCGGCGATCCCCCCTCGGCGCGGTGCTGCTCGTGGCAAGCGCGCTGTTCGGCGCTCCGGCCGCGAGCGCCGATGTGGTGCAGGAGCCCCCCGAGCAGTGTCCTGCGGGATCGACGGGTGATACCTCGCACTGCGGCCCGCGCTGCGCGCCGCGTATCTGCACCGACGTCGCGCAGTGCGCCGCGGGCGAGCTGTGCCAGCCGCGCGCGCTTTGCCTGACCCAGATGGAGTGCTGGCCCCACTACCCCGAGGACGCCGGGCCCTCCTATCAGGACAAGGTGGAGGGCCCGTGCCCCGCGCAGGCCCCTTGCGCCGTAGGCACGTGCCAGACGCTCAAGGTGTGTGCGCCGCCGCCACCGCCGCCGG
>JACQWT010000380.1 GCA_016209145.1 Deltaproteobacteria bacterium
TCCTCTCCGCCGGCACCGTTCAGCGACCCCGACCGACTGACGACCGGGCCGCGGCTAGCCGCAACGCCTTGCGCACCGTCGGCCACCTGCTGTCACAGCCACACACGAGCCCTGGCGGGTTTCGCCCGACACGCTCCTAGAGAGACGCCATGCCTCGCGCCCGCCCCCTGCTGCTCGCTGCGCTCGGCGCGCTGGGGGGATGCGGGCTGGAGGCCGACCCGCCGCCGCTGGAGCTTCCGGCCGGCTCGGTGGGGCAGGCAATCCAGGGCGGCTACGTAGACGGGCCGACAAGGCGGTGGTCGGGTTGCTCCTGCACCTGGACGAGGGCGTTGCCTCCTGCTCCGGTACGCTCATCGCGCCCAACGCCGTGCTCACGGCACAGCACTGCGTGGCGCCCACGCCCGCGCAGATCGATTGCGCCACGAGCGACTTCGGTACGCCCTACGCGCCGGCGCAAGTGGCCGTCACGACCTACACGACCCTGCCCCTGAAGGTCCCGCCCAGCCTGCCCGAGTACCACGCGGTGCGCGAGATCGCGCTGCCGCCGGGCGGCACGCGCGTCTGTGGTCGCGACCTCGCCATGCTGGTGCTCGACGCGCCCATCGCGCCCGAGGAGGCCGTCCCCATGGTGCCGCGCGTGGACGCGGCCGTGTCCGCGGGCGAGCAGTACGCGGCCGTGGGGTACGGTGCGGTAGAGGACGATCCCTTCGCCCAGACCGGCACGCGCCACCGCCGCGACCAGCTCTTCGTCGCGTGCGTGGGCGAGGGCTGTCAGGCCAAGGCGTTCCTGAAGGCCGCGGAGCTGCTCGGAGACACGGGCGTGTGCCAGGGCGACTCGGGCGGTCCGGCGCTCGATCTCAAGGGCCGGGGCTTCGGCGTGGCTTCGCGCGGCGCGCCCGGCTGCAAGAGCCCGGTCTACGAGGCCGTGGCGGGCTGGAGCGAATGGCTCGCCGAGGCCGCCACTTCCGCCGCCGGGCAGGCCGGCATCGCCCCGCCGCCCTGGGCCACCGGCTACCCCACGGATCCGGCGTACTCCTACCCGGTGGGCTCGGCGTGCAGCGAGCCTGGGCAGTGCCCCTCGGGCTTCTGCCATGACGGCTACTGCTCCCGGCAGTGCCTCCCGCAGGCCCCCTGCCCCGAGGGCTACGAGTGCCGCGAAAACGGGCTCTGCTATGCCCTGGTCCAGCCCAAGAGGCCGCCGCCGGCGGTCGAAGAGGAAGAGGCCGGCTGTGCTATGGCGGCCCCGGCCGCGGCGGGCTCCGCTCCGGTCGGGTCGTGGCCGTGGCTCTGGCTGCTCGGCGTGACGCTGGGGGCGGCGCGGGCCGGCCGCCGGCCCGAGGCGCGCGTCACTCGCAGCCGCCGAGGGCCGAGACCTGCACGGGAGAGCTCTTGCTCTGCGTCGTGCCGTTGCCGAGCTGGCCGTAGTCGTTGCGGCCCCAGCACCAGAGCGCGCCGTCCTTCTTGATGGCGCAGGTGTGTGCTCTGCCCGCCGCAACCGCGATCGCGCTCGTGCCTAGCGCCGAGACCTGCGTGGGTAGGGGCTTGTCCTGCGTCGTCCCGTCGCCGAGCTGGCCGTACTCGTTGTGGCCCCAGCACCAGAGCGTACCGTCGGCCTTGACCGCGCAGGTGTGGAGCCAGCCCGCCGCGACCGCGACCGCGCTCGTACCGAGCGCCTTGACCTGCGTGGGTAGGGGCTTGTCCTGTGTCGTCCCGTCGCCGAGCTGGCCGTACTGGTTCCAGCCGCAGCACCAGAGCGCACTGTCGGCCTTGACCGCGCAGGTGTGGTCGGCGCCCGCCGCGACCGCGACCGCGCTCGTACCGAGCGCCGAGACCTGCGTGGGTAGGGGCTTGTCCTGTGTCGTTCCGTCGCCGAGCTGGCCGTACTGGTTCCAGCCCCAGCACCAGAGCGTGCCGTCAGCCTTGACCGCGCAGGTGTAGTCCCCGCCCGCCGCAACCGCGACGACCCCGCCCAGGCAGCCGGAGCACGTGCCGGCCGTGCACACCCCGCTCGCGCAGTCCGAGCCCTTGCCGCAGGTCTTGCCCACCCCGCAACTCGGGCAGCTCGGGCCGCCGCAGTCGATGTCGGTCTCCTGGCCGTCGAGCTTGCCGTTCTGGCACGGCGGCAGCACGCACTTGCCCTTGCCGTCGCACACCTGCCCCTGGTCGTCGGTGCACTCCGTGCCCTCGTCGGCGTCGGCGAAGCCGCAGGCGCCGTCGGCACACGCACGCACCCGGCACTCGGTGTCCTTGCCCGCGCAGTCCTTCGGCTCCTCGCACTCCGGGCCGCCGCCGGCGCCGCCGCCGCCGAAGGTCGTGATGGTGGTGCCGCAGCCGTCGCAGCCGATCGTGCTGCAGATGACGGCGCCCGCCAGGGCACCGAGCAGGCCGAGACCACGACGAGACATCGTTGGCTACCTCCGATCGTAGCGCCTGTGCGCGCTCGCTGCCACCGCCCTCACCGCCAGCCCTGGCCTTCTTCGGCGGCATCCTGCTGCTCGACGCGCCGACGGCCCTTTCGCCGCTCGTCGAGCAGCAGCTCTGGGAGCGCGTGTTCATGAGCGGCGGCCACCGGGAGATCATGGCCTCGTTCCGCGAGATCTACGGCAAGGAGATCCGGGCGCTCACCTACACGGGCCGCGGCTCGCTGCTGGCCGATGTCGATCCCCGGCCGCTGCGGCTGGACGATCTCGGCGCCGGCATGCGGGTCGCCGTGCGCGTGCTGATGGCGGCCATGGTGTGCAGCGGCTCGGCGCTGCTGCTGGAGGAGTTCGACGCGTATCAGCACAAGGCGAGCCTCGCGCAGCTCGCGCGCACGCTGTGCAAGATGGCGGTCGACCGGAGCGTCCAGCTCTTCATGACCACCCACAGCCTCGAGAGCGTGCACGCGTTCGTCGCGGGCGCGGCCGGGCTCGATGACGGCGGGCTGAAGATCTTCCCGCTCGAGCTCGGCGCCGATGGCACGCTCACGGCGCGCGGGATGGAACGCGGCGACGCGCTCCGGCTGCTCGAGGCTGGCGTCGACTTGCGGGACCTGACGTCGTACGCGAAGAAGTAGCGGCGGAGCGATGGTCGAGCGGTTCATCTTCTGCGAGGGCCCGACCGATCGCGTCGTGGTGCGGCGATCGCGGACGCCGTGACGCATCTGCGCCAGCAGATGCCGCCGGTCGTGGTGCTGGCGCTCGATCTCAACCATGGCACGCCACAGGAGATCTTCGACTCAGTCGAAGCCAGGCTCCGGAGCGAAGGGCTCGCCTTCGAGGGCAAGGACGGCAGCTACCGCGTCGAGGCCGCCTACGACGAGCTAGTGAAGCGGGACAAGGTCCCACGCGCCCCAAGCCACGCCACCTGGCTCGCCGCGCTCGGCCAAGTCGCGGACTGCGCCCGCGAGGCGGGCATCGACGTGGTCAGCAGCAAGCAGCTCCTCGACTTCGGCCGAGCACTCATGGGCTACCGCGCCAGTCCGGTCAAGCTGGCCGAGCGCCTGCTCGCGTGTGCGCGCCCCGATCTCGCGGACGCTACGTTCGCGCCTGTGCGCGAGGGGATCCCGGCGTAGGCCGCCGGCTCTGCGCCTCGGCCAGCGCCATGACCCCGCAGGGCGGCCAAGGACGGACAGAGCGGGCATGGTCATGGTCGTGGTGATCGTGATCGTGATCGTGATCGTCGGAGGTCATGGTCGGCGCAAAGGCCATCGTCGGGCGCGGAGGCAGGGGGACCGCGCGAGCGGGCCGGCGGGCGAGCGTCGCGCCAGCGAAGCTGGCACGCCGCTCGCTGCGCCTTGGTTGGGGGGCTCGGGGCGAGCGTCGCCGGGGCAGGACCGGGGTGGCGTCATCGTTGCCCCCTTCTCGGGCGAAGGAGGCAACGATGACGCCGCAACCAAGTTCCAGTTCGTCCCAGCAGTACCTCTCGTCCCAGCAGCACCTCTCGTCCCAGCAGTACCTCTCGTCCCAGCAGCACCTCTCGTCCCAGCAGCACCTCTCGTCCCAGCAGCACCTCTCCTCCCAGCAGCACCTCTCGTCCTCTCGTCCCAGCAGCACCTCTCGTCCCAGCAGCACCTCTCGTCCCAGCGCTACTTCCCCCACGAGAAGTTGGATGCCTACCAGCTTTCGCGGGCCGTCCTGGAGCGCGTGGCCGGGCTCCGGGGGCGGCTCCGGGGCCTGCCTGGCCAGGCAGGAGCCCAGCTCGATCGCGCCGTGGTTGGCGCGCACACCAACCTCTGCGCCGCAGCAGCGAGCCAGGGGGCCGATGCCAAGCGGCAGTTCAGGATCGCGCTCGGCGAGGCGGCCGAGGCCGGGGGCTGCCTCGACCCCGCCCTGCTCTTCGGTGCGCTCGGGCGGGCCGAGCACGACGAGTTGCGGGAGCTGCTGCTACGGCTCTGTGCGTGCCTGCGGGGGCTGGCCCGCTAGGCGTGGCGGCGAGCGCGCGCTGGTGGTAGCGTCGGGTCTGCGGCGCGGTGACGGTTTTGCGCTCGGCGAGCCCGTAGGGCGGGGCCGGGCAGGGAGGCGGGCGATGAGGTTGCGTGGCGCCTCGATCCTGGTCGGGACGGTGGCGGCGTGCGTGGTCGTCCCGCTGGCAGCGGGCAGTTGCTCTGAGGAATGGGAATGCGAAGAGGGCTACGTCTGGGAGGATCCGGACGACCCGGACAACACCAACTGCGTCAAGAAGAAGGGCAAGGATGACGGGGCCGGCGGCGCTGGCGGCAGCAGCACCAGCAGCTCGAGCTCGAGCTCGGGCGTTGGGGGCAGCGGCGGGGCCATCCCGGAGTGCGCGGTCGCGTCCGACTGCCCGAAGGGCACGACCTGCCGGCCGGCCGCCTGCAAGGAAGGTATCTGCGGGTTCGCCGACGCCAACGCGGGCAAGAGCTGCTCCCAGGGCGGCGGCAAGGTGTGCGACGGCCACGGCGAGTGCGTCGAGTGCACGAAGCAGGCGCACTGCAGCGCCCAGGAGCAGTGCCAGGCAAATAAGTGCGTGGCGAAGGAGTGCTACGACGACAAGCTCGACGGAGCGGAGACGGACGTCGACTGCGGCGGGGGCGAGTGCGCGTCCTGCGAGGACGGCAAGAAGTGCAAGGCCTTCGCCGACTGCGCGAGCGGCTTCTGCAAGGCGGGGGTGTGCACGCCGTGCAGCGAGCACGCCGACTGCCAGCAGGGCCAGTACTGCGGGGCGGGCGGCAAGTGCGCCGGCAAGCTCGGCGACGGCAAGGGCTGCAAGGACTTCGGCGCGGCGCAGTGCAAGAGCGGCTTCTGCGCGGATGGCTACTGCTGCGACCAGGCCTGCGACGGCGGCTGCGGTGCTTGCGACGTGCAAGGCAAGGAGGGCACCTGCGCGCCGGTCGCGAAGGACGTCGAGTGCCGCGCGGCAGCGGGTGACTGCGACGTGGCCGAGAAGTGCGACGGGCAGGGCAAGGACTGCCCGGCCGACGGGCTCATCGCCGACGGCCAGCCGAGCGCGGGGGGCAAGTGCGACCCGTACCTGTGCGACGGCAAGGTGGCGACCTGCGCCAGCGACTGCGCGGGCCACGGGGACTGCGTCGGCGGCTACTGGTGCGTGGGCCAGAAGTGCGCGTCGCCCAAGTGCGACGACAAGATCAAGGACGGCCAGGAGACCGACGTGGACTGCGGTGGCCCGAGCTGCCCGAGCTGCGGGCTCGGCAAGACCTGCGGCAAGGGCTCGGACTGCGCGAGCGGGTTGTGCCCGGCAGGCATCTGTGCCGAGTGCACGCCGGGCTTGAAGGACTGCGTGGGCAATGTGCCGCGGACCTGCGGCCAGGCCGGCGTGTGGCAGAGTGGGCCCGCGTGCCAGGCCCCGACGCCCTTCTGCTGCGCGGGGAGCTGCGTGGGCGCGGCCGTCGCGGTCGCGGCGGGCGACGAGCACACCTGCTTGGTCGAGAGCGACGGCACGCTCTGGTGCTGGGGCTTGAACCTCTGGGGCCAGCTCGGCGACGGCACGACGCAGGACAAGAGCTCGCCCGTGTAGGTCGCGGCGCTCGGCACGAACGCGCTCGCGGTCGCGGGGGGCAGCTACCACACCTGCGCGGTCAAAGCCGACGGCACGCTCTGGTGCTGGGGCCGCAACGCAAGTGAGCGGACACGGGGCCCGTCCACGCCAACGCGCCCCCCGCCGCCGCCCACCCCCGCTCGGACCCCCCTGATGCCCACCACTCTCTGCTTCTTCAACGCCAACAACCTCTTCCTGCGCTACCGGATGGGGCGCAAGTACCCGGGCGACATCGGGGGCACGAGCTACGTGCCGAGTCGGCAGTGGGGCTTCCTGCCGGAGTACCGGGCGGAGAACTTCGTGCCGTTCCGCCCCGAGCAGACGGCGCTGACGGCGCAGGTGCTCGCCGCCCAGGGGCTGCCCGACATCCTGTGCCTGTGCGAGGTCGAGAGCCTGCTCGCGCTCCGGGTGTTCAACGAGCGCTACCTGGGCGGCCACTACTCGCGCGCGCTGCTCGTCGACTCGCGGGACCTGCGGCAGATCGACGTGGGGATCCTCACCACCAAACCAAGGACATCCTCGGCGTGCGCAGCCACGTCGACGACGGCGACGGGGCCGGCGGCTTCCTGTTCTCGCGCGACTGCCTCGAGCTGACCCTGGGCCTGAACCGCAGCGGCTCCAAGCGCCTGACCGTGCTGGTCAACCACCTGAAGTCCAAGTTCGTGGACACCAAGGGCAAGACCGCCGAGCAGATCGCCGCGGAGAAGCAGCTCGCGGACGAGCGCCGCCGCGTGCAGGCGCGAGCCGTGCGCGCCATCGTGCGGGCTCGGTTCCCGGCCGAGAGCTTCGAGACCGAGCTGTTCGCCGTGGTCGGGGACCTCAACGACCAGCCGGCGTCGCCGTGGCTGCGACCGCTCGTCGGTCAGGCCGGCCTGCACGACGCCATCGGCGGTCTGCCGGCTGCCGAGCGCTGGACCCACTGGTGGAAGAGCAAGAACCGGGCGGGCCAGCTCGACTACCTGCTCCTCTCGCCGGCCTTGCGCCGGGCCACCGAGCGGCGCGGGATCCTGCCGCGCATCGAGCGCGGCGGCCTCGGCACCCGCGGCCGGCTCGCCGACGGCTCGACCGCGCCGCGCGCGACGCGGATCTTCCACAGCGACGACGATCCGGAGCCGCTGCCGATCGACTTCCAGTTCCCGCGCCTCGGCGGGGTCCTGGAGCAAGCGCTGGCGGCGTCGGATCACTGTCCCGTGTTTCTCGATGTGCCCGCGTAGACGGCGCGGCCTCGCGCGTCGCGCACGCTGCCCGGCCCTGCCCCTCGCTGCCCGATCGTGCTACGATGCAGCCAGCCGGAGGGGAAGACGCGAGCAGCCAGGACGAGAAGGCCCCGGACAGCGTGCGCCAAGCGCGCCTGCTCGTGTATGAAGCGTTGGAGCGCTTCGTGCCCGCCGCGGTGCGCGACGAGGTGGTCGGCCTCGCCCTGCGCGAGGCCCAGCGGATCCATGTGCCGGATGCCCCCATCGAGCTGGCGGCCTTCGCCGTCGAGCCGCTGTGCGCCGCGGTGGAGCAAGTGGTAGAGCCCAGCCCTGTGACGCAGATGCGGGAGTTCCTGCTCACGGTGCTCGGCAAGTACGGGCGATCGCGGGCCGGCAACGGCCACCGCCTCGGCCCCCGCCCGTGCTACGCTCGCCCCGGGCGCCGGGTGCCGGGGCTGGCATGCTCCCGCCCTACCCCTCCTCATGCCGCCTCTGGCCGCCCGGCGCCCGTCTTGTGCCACCGAGGGCCGGTGCGGCGAGCTTCAGGCCTCGCGGCGCGCTCCTGCGACCGCCACGGGCCCGACCGGCTCGACGCCCTCCGCGTCCCGCTGCCCCCGCCGCCGGGTGGATCATGTCAACGAGGCGACGAAGGACCCCGCGCGGCGACCCCGATTCTGGCAACAGAACGGCGACGGGCGGTGCCGCCCTGCCGGTCACCCACGCTGACCCCTCGCCCGAACGGGCCACCTTGCCTCCCTTTGGCCGCGCTGCCGGGAGCCAGGCGACCGGAACCCTGCGTTTTTGTTCAGCGGCGCGTCTCCGTCTCCCGCACCAGGCTATTGACATTGTGGTGACCACAAGCCAGCATCAGACGGACAGACCCCTCGCGGACGCTAGTGCGTCCATCCGGCGCCTGGGATAGGCTCTTGGCATCCTGCGGTACGATCTCAACGAGGTGCGCCGGCTCGCCCCGACGGCATGCATGGGCGACAGGCCGGCCGACCGGACGGCCGAGGCCCTGGAGTCGGCTGCGGACGTCGACACGAGCCTGCGGCGCAGCGCCGCGAGGGCCTACGCGCGAAAGCTGGTCCGCGATCTCCGGCCGGAAGAGTTCTGCAAGACCGAGCTACAGCGGTACAGGAACAAGAAGGCCGTCCACGCCGACATCTACGGCGTGGAGAACGACAAGGGAGCTTGGTTCGTGAAGTTCTTCATCGAGGGCAACGCGCTCATCATCACCTCGTGTCATCGCCCTGAGTGGCCCTTGCGATGCGTGAGCGGGAAAGTGGTGGGAACGAGGTAGCCATGCGCCAAGGCTTTGAACCATTCACCTGCCCTGAGTGCGGCGGCACCGTGAGGCTTACGACGGGTCCGGGGCGAACGAGGGAGTATCGTCGTGGCGTACCGCCGCTGGCGGTTCCGGACGAGCTGCCCATCCCCACCTGCGAGGATTGCGGCGACTCCTTCGTGCTCGTCGAGACCGAGGGCGAGTTGAACAAGGCGCTCGACGACCGATACCGGGAGTGGCAGCGCGACCACCTGGCCCGCGTCGTCGCGCTGCTCCAGCGCCGCCATGACGCGACGAAGCGGCAAGTTGCCAGCTCGGCCGGCATCACGCCCTCTCACCTGTCACATCTGTTGGCGGGGCAGGATGCGGCGAGCGCCACGCTGCTGCGGCTGTTCGAGTCACTCGCCGCGTACCCTCCTGAGTTCGAGCGACACTTGCAAGGTCGCACGTTCCTGATGCCTGCGCCGTTTCCGTGCCTGGCGTGGCGTGCTCCCCAAGAGCCTCTCACCGGTGAGCGATTTGCGGCAGCGGACTGGCGCTGGTCACCGCCGCCACCGCCCGGACCCGCCAACGACAACGTCGTCCAGGAGGCGGTGTGACAACCCGAGCCCCGCAGTCAGACCCCGAGCCCGTGGACGACACGCGCGCCGGCGCCCTCAGACAGCGCATCCAGTTGGTCGACCTGGGCTTCATCGAGCTGTCGGCACGGTACGTGGCGCCCGTGCTGAAGGGTACGCTCTCGTATGAACAGCCTCCAGTCGACGTGCGCTGGACGAGGGCCGACGCCCAAGTCGGTGCCGTCTTCCCGTTTCTGTTCAGGATCCGCATCTCTGAGGGAGAGAGCCCACCTCAAGACTTGGCCGAGCTCGTAGTGGTGATTCGGCTGACCTATCGCGTACGCGACGATGCGGAGATGGTCGGTGGCGATCTTCGCCACTACGTCGGGGTGACCGGCTACATGCATGCCTGGCCCTACGTGCGTGCGGAGGTCCAAGAGCTCACGGCGAAGCTTGGCCTCCCGGCGCTGCTGTTGCCCGTCGTGGTTTCCGGCGATGTTCCGTCCCGGGTCCGCGTCGGTCCGCCAGAGCAACCGGTCGTCTCGGTGCACGATGCCCCCGACGGCGGAAGCGTCGGCGGCGTGGTCTCTGCGGAGCCTAGCCCGAAGTTCCCCCTGAAGTTACGCCCAGATTTCGCGCATGCGCGCGAACTCTGGGCCTTTTCGTTTTGGCATGGCCGGCGAAATGTTCCCATGTATATTTGCATGGTATTTCTTGTATTGAAGGCAATGTGGTGGTATTGAATTCCCATGTACGTCGAGATCGTCCCCAATCGTGGCTCGCGTCCAGCGGTGTTGCTGCGCGAGGGCTGGCGCGAAGGGAACAAGGTCCGCAAGCGGACGCTGGCCAACCTGTCGGACTGGCCCACGGCGCGCATCGAGGCGTTGCGCGCGGCCCTCAAGGGAAGAAGCGTTGCCGGCCGCCTCGAGGACGCCTTCGATGTCGTGCGCACGCGTCCGCACGGTCACGTCGTCGCCGTGCTCGGCACGCTGCGCAGGCTCGGCATCGAGCCACTCCTGGACAAGCGCCGGTGCGCGGAGCGCAACGGCGCCGTGGCGATGATCGTGGCGCGTGTTCTCGATCCGAGCAGCAAGCTCGCCACCGTGCGGGCGTTGCGTGCCGAGACGAAGCTGAGCACGCTAGGCGAGCAGCTACACGTCGAGACAGCCGACGAGGACGAACTGTACGAAGCGATGGACTGGCTGCTGCCTCGCCAGCGGCGCATCGAGGACGCGTTGGCGAAGCGTCATCTGGGAGACGGCACGCTGGCGCTCTACGACCTGACGTCGACCTACTTCGAGGGGCGCACCTGCCCGTTGGCCAAGCTCGGCCACAACCGCGACGGCAAGAAGGGCAAACTGCAGATCGTTTTCGGGCTGCTGTGCGACGGCCAGGGGCGCCCGGTGGCCGTTGAGGTCTTCGAGGGCAACACCGGCGACCCGAAGACGGTAGCTTCGCAGGTTCAAAAACTACGCGGGCGGTTTGGGCTCAATCGTGTCGTTTTGGTCGGCGATAGGGGGATGCTGACGAGCGCACGCATTCGCGAGGACCTGGCGAGCGAGGAGGGGATCGCGTGGATCACGGCGTTGCGCGCTCCGGCGATCCGCAACCTCGTCAAGGGCGGGTCGCTGCAGTTGTCGTTGTTCGACACGCGGGACATGGGCGAGATCAGCGACCCGGCGTATCCCGACGAACGGTTGATGGTGTGCCGCAACCCGTTGCTTGCCGAGCAGCGGGCACGCAAGCGCAAGGAACTGCTCGATGCGACCGAGCGTGAGGGTCGGTCGGGTGCTGGGTCGCTTCAAGATGAAGAAGCACTTCCGGCTCGTGATCGAGGAAGAGACCTTCCAGTACGAGCGTGATGAGGAACAGATCGCGCGGGAGGCGGCGCTCGATGGGATCTACGTCATCCGCACCTCCCTCGCGGCCAAGGAGTTGTCGAGCGAGCAGGTGGTGCACTGGTACAAGCGCCTCTCGGTCGTCGAGCGGGCGTTTCGTAGTCTGAAGACGGTGGACCTGAAGGTGCGGCCCATCAACCACCGCAAGGCCGACCGCGTGCGCGCCCACGTTCTGCTGTGCATGCTGGCGTACTACGTCGAGTGGCATATGCGCCAGGCCTTGGCGCCGATGCTGTTCGACGACGACGACACGGAGACCGCGCAGGCGTCACGCCCCTCGGTCGTTGCGCCGGCGCAACGTTCACCGCGCGCGCTGCGCAAGGCAGCGACCAAACGCACCGACGCCGGCATGCCCGTGCACAGCTTCCAGACTCTGCTCGCCGACCTCGGGACCGTGGCCAAGAACCGCATCCGGCCGACCCTCGCAGGGGCGCCAGAGTTCGACCGAATCACGACGCCCACGCCTCTCCAGCAACGAGCATTCGACCTCCTGGGGATCCGCCTGTTCCCATAACCCCTGGCCGCGGAATTCCTCGCTTGCGAGGAATTCCGCGGCACTACGCCTTTCGGCTCGGGGAACTTCGG
>JACQWT010000147.1 GCA_016209145.1 Deltaproteobacteria bacterium
GGCGCCCGGCACGCTCCTGGTCGAGGCCAGCGCCGGGACTGGGAAAACCCACGGGATCACCGACCTCGTGCTGCGGCTCGTGGTGGAGAAGGAGATCCCGATCGACCGGATCCTGGTCGTGACCTTCACGCGCGCGGCGACCGCGGAGCTTCGCGGCCGCGTGCGCCGGCGCCTGACACAGGCCCGCGACCTCGCCATCGCTCTGGCCCAGGGCGACGGGGAGCCGGACAAGGACACGTGGCTGAGCGCGACCGCCGATCCGGTGCTGCGACTTCTGACCTCGCACGAGCGGCGCGGCCTCGCCCCCGCCCCCCGCGACGAGCTCGCGCCGGTCGCCCGCCTGCTCGGCATGGCCGTGCGCGACTTCGACGCAGCGCCGATCGCGACCATCCACAGCTTCTGCCAGGAGGTGCTGCGCGCGCGGCCCGTGGAGACCGGCGTGCCGATCGACGGCGAGCTCATCGAGGACAGCGCCGAGCTCACGAGCGAGATCGTGGACGACTTCCTTGCATGCACCCTCTGGAACACATCCGACAAGGAGTGCCGGCTGCTGCAACACGGCTGCGACGTGACGCGCTCGTCGCTGCAAGAGCTGGCGGCCAAGGTGACCGCCCAGCCTGACGCGACGGTCGAGCCCAGAATCGAGGAATGGCGCGAGCTTCTCCGGCAATGGTGGCAGGAGGCGGCCGACCTGTGCGCCCGCTGGAGCGGGCCGGAGGGCGACGGCTTGATCGCGGCGCTCGACGCGGCGTGCTCCGGGAAACCCAAGGCGCCGGTGCGGCTCGACGGTCGTAGCTACCAGACAGGCCGGTCGAGGGACTACCGGCAGATGGTTGCGGACTTCCTCACTATGCCGACCGACCCGAAGTCGCTGCTCCCGAAGAAAGGCAAGCGAGATTCGTGGGTCCGCTACTTCACGGCATGCCAGGTCGCCGGCGCGTGCAAGACTGGCTCGATCGAGCACTCGCTCTTGCAAAAATGGCAGAGCTTGGTCGAGCTCGCCGACCGCCTGGTGGATGCCCCGCGCGCGGCCTTCGCCCACCACGCTCGAACCGAGCTGCAAGCCCGCCTCGCCGCCCGTGCCGAGCTCACCTTCCAGGATCTGCTCCGCCGCGTTCGCGATGCGCTGCGCGCCGCGGCTCCCCAGGCGGAGAGCCTGCGCCGCGCCCTGCGCGAGCGCTACCGGGCGGCGCTGGTGGACGAGTTCCAGGACACCGACGACGTGCAGTGGCCCATCTTCGAGGCGCTGTTCCACGGATCGCCGGAGCACTACCTGTTTCTCATCGGCGATCCGAAGCAGGCGATCTACCGCTTCCGCGGCGCGGACATCACCGTGTACGTCCGGGCGAAGAAGTCGGCACCGGGCGGGCGTACCATGACCGTCAACTACCGCTCGGACCGGAGCTACGTCGATGCCCTGGGCCGGCTCTTCGGCTCGCCGCCCGACGCGTTCGAGGACGAGGCCGTCAGCTACGTGCCGGTGACCACACCGGATCGGACGCCCGCCGACAGGTTGACGCTGCCTCCCGGACGCGCGCGCATCGAGCTGCGCTGGATCGGGCCCCGGCGGGAAGAGCCGGCGGTCGTGCTCACGAAGGGCCAGGCCAACAGGCTCCTGCCCGGCCAGGTCGCGAAAGAGGTGCTGGCCCTGCTCGACTCGGGCGCACGCATGGAGGATGGCGCGAAGCGCCCGCTTCACGCCGGAGACATCGCCGTGCTCGTGCGCACGAACCGGCAGGCCGCCGCCGTCCATGCCGCGCTGCGCCGCGCCGCCGTCCCGGCCATCGTGGCCCAGGCCGGGAGCGTGATGGACAGCGACGAGGCGCGCCTCGTCGAGACGTGGCTCGATGCGGTCGCAAGCCCCGACCGCGAGACGCCCGCGCGCCGCCTCGCCGTCACGACGTTCGCGGGCTGGACCGCGCCGCAGCTCCAGGCCGCCATCCGCGCGGCGAACGAGCCGGCGCCCGCCGCCGGCCGTGACCCTGCAGGACCGGATGGCTTCTCCGCGTTGCGGCGCCGCATCCGCCGGTGGGCGCAGGAGATGCCGTCGCGCGGCTTCCACGCGACCTTGCGCGCCGCTCTGGAGCGCCACGGCACGCTCCTGCGCCTCGCCGCGCTGCCCGACGGCGAGCGGCGGATCACCAACTTGCGCCACGTGATCGAGCTCGCCGAGGAGGCAGCCGTGCGCGATCGGCTCGACGCGGCAGGGCTGGCCCGGTGGCTGCACGCGCGGCGCCACCGCGGCGACACCGAAGCCGAGGTGGCCGAGCTGCGGCTCGAGTCCGATGCCCTGGCGGTCAAGGTGGCCACGCTGCACAAGTCCAAGGGGCTGCAATACCGCGTGGTGCTGCTTCCCTACCTGTGGGACGGCGCCCTTCTTCAGGCAAAAGACAAGCAGGTTCTCCTGTTCCACGAGGGAGAGAAGGCCGACGGTGCGCTGCGCATCGATCTGCGCACCGATTGTGAGAGCGAGCCCAAGCGCAGCCACCTCGAGAGCGCGAAAATCGAGGCATTCCGCGAGAACGTCCGCCTGCTGTACGTGGGCCTGACCCGGGCCCAGCACCACGCCGTGCTGTGGTGGGGGCCGATCAACGAGGCCAATGCCAGCCCGCTCGGCAGCGTCCTTCACGGCGCGAGCGAGGCGGGCGAGCACGAGGGTCACTCTCGCTCGCAGGTCGCACGCGCTCGCCTGCAGCAGGCGTTCTACCCCAAGAAGCCCGATCTTGGCGTGATGTACGACGACCTCGACCGCCTCTCCAGGCCCGGCGCCGATGGCCGACGCCTCATCCGCTGGAGCCCCACTCCGCCGGAGGAGGACGCGCCGAGCAAGTCCGCGCCCGCGCCGACCCAGCCGGAGGCCGAGAAGCTCGCCGCTGCCACGTTCACCCGCGCATGCCTCGACACCACCTGGCGTCGCATGAGCTACACCTCGCTCTCCGGCAAGCTCCACGCGGGGCAGGAGCACGCCGTTGCCGCCGCCCTCCCGGGCGTCCCCGACGACCCGGACGGCAAGGACCACGACGTCGAGGCCGCGGCGGACGAAGTCGCAGGCGAGCCGCTCTCGGGCGGCGAGGTTGCCGGCGTGGCCGCGCCCGAGGAGGTTCCTCTGGCCGCGCTGCACTCCGGCACGAGCACGGGCTCCTGGGTCCACGGCGTGCTCGAGCTCCTCGACTTCGAGACCTGCACCGAGAAAGAGGGCGCGCGACGCTCCCTTCCCGCGCTCGTCGCGGACACCGGCCGCCGGCTCGGGATCGCGGACGAGGCGCAACACGCCATGCTCGTCGATGGCCTGCCGCGGATCCTCGCCACGCCGCTCGGGCTGCCGCAGCATCCCGAGCTGCGGCTGCAGGACATCGCCCCGGGCGACCGTCTCGACGAGCTCGGCTTCGACATGCCGGTGGCGGGCGGGGCGCGCTGGTCGGGCGGCGCCACGGTTGAGGGCGCGGCGCTCGTGCAGGCCCTCCGGCAGAGGGCTGAAGGCGCCCTGCCGGCCGAGTTCCTCGACCGGCTGGGCGGTCTCGACGAGCTGGCGCTTGCCGGCCTGCTCACCGGGAGCATCGACCTGGCCTTCCGCGTGGGCAGTGGGCCCGATCAGATGTGGTACGTCTGCGACTACAAGACCAACCGCCTGACGGCCCCGCGCCAGAGCGGCCAGCGCGGCCGCCTTCCCTCCACGCCCGCGTGCTACGCCGAGCAGCACATGCGCGCCGAGATGGACCGGCACGCCTACTTCTTGCAGTACCACCTCTACCTCGTCGCGCTGCACCGCATGCTCGGGCGCCGTCTTGCCGGCTACGACTACGACCGCCACATGGGCGGCGCGGCATACCTGTTCCTGCGCGGCATGACCGGCCCCGCGGTGGCGCGCGACGGGCAGGGCCGGCCCCACGGCGTGTTCTTCCACCGGCCCGAGCCCGAGGCGATCGCGGCCCTTGGCGCGGCGCTCGATGTCGCGGGGAGCGTGCGGTCATGACCGCCCTCGCCGCCAGCGCTGCGGGCGCTCCGGGCACCTTCTTCCACGAGGGCTTCGCGAAGCTCGCCGCGCCGTTTCTCGCCGGCGGCGTGCTGGAGACGGCGGACGTGCAGGTGGTCGATCTCGTCTGTGGGGGCCGCGTCACGCCGGAGGCGGACGTGATGCTCGCGTTCGCCCTCGCCGTCCGCGCTCCGCGCCACGGGCACGTCGGGGTCGACCTCGCCACGGTGCGCGAGCGCGCCTTCGAGGAAACGAGGCTTGGCACCGACGATGCCGAGGCCGAGCTGCGCTCGCTGCCCTGGCCGGAGGATCCGGAGGCATGGCTCGGCCGCGTCCGCGCCTCGCCCTTGGTGGGCACCGCCGGCTCGCCCGAGCGCCGCCCGTTCGTGCTCCACGACGGCCTGCTGATGACCCTGAGGTGGTGGACCCAGCAGGAGCGGCTGGCCGCGGCCCTCCAGGCGCGCCTCGGGTGCCCGGAGCTTCCGGTCGGCACCGAGCGGCCGGGCGGCCGGCGCCCCGTGGACGCGGTCGAGCTCCGGCGCGGCCTCGCGGCGCTGTTTCCGGATCCTCCTGCGGCGATGCAGCGCCTCGCCGCGCTCGTGGCGGTGCTGCGGCCCTTGACCGTGATCTCGGGCGGCCCCGGCACGGGCAAGACCAGCACGGTGCAGAAGGTGCTCGCGCTGCTCTTCGCGCAATGGCAGGCCGCCTGCGGCGAGTCGCCATTGGTGGCGCTGGCGGCCCCGACGGGCAAGGCCGCGGTGCGCATGCAGGAGGCCATGCGCAAGAGCCCCCGGGTGCTCTCCGGCGTGCACCCCGATGCGCCCGAC
>JACQWT010000381.1:0-17589 GCA_016209145.1 Deltaproteobacteria bacterium
GGCGGCGGGAGCGGCGGCGGGGGGCCGGGGTGCGGCAACGGTCTCATCGAGGATGGGGAGGAGTGCGACGACGCCAACGCAAGCCCGGGCGACGGCTGCGACGACTGCAAGGTCGAGTGCGGCGGCGGCGACGAGCTCGAGGATCCGGTCAGCCACCACTGCTACCACTTCGTGCCGGACGCGGAGACGTGGGACGCCGCGCGGGCGGCCTGCCAAGCCTGGGGCGGCGATCTCGTGGCCATCACTTCCGCGCCGGAGCTCGATTTCGTGCATCCGCTCGTGGACGGCGACACCTACATCGGCGCCAGTGACATCAAGGTGGAGGGCGTCTTCACGTGGGTCACGGGTGAGCCGTGGTCCTTTGCGAACTGGGAGCCGGGAGAGCCGGACAACGGCGACGGCAACGAGGACTGCGTCAAGATGCACTCCGGCCTGAAGTGGGAGGACGTCGACTGCGCATCGCACAACGGGGCGCTGTGCGAGCGAGCCCCGCCGGGGAAGAAGCCGTAGGCGCGTGCACCCGCGCTTGCACGGCACGTGGACGGCCGCGACAAGATCGTGCAAGCATGCGCGCATGCGCGAATCACCAGAACGCGCGTTGCTCGGGGCGGGCGGCGCGCTGACGTACCCGTTCACGGCATCTCGGCGCCGGCAACGACGGCTCGCCGAGTCGGCCGCGATCGCGGCTAGCGTCCGCGGGCCGGCTCCTCACGTACAGGAGTACGCTCCGGGCCGGCCCTGTGGGCGCGCTCGCGCTCGCGGCCGCCTGACGAGCCGGGTGGGAGCATGCGTGAGCGCATACGCGCTGACGCTGCTGCTCGGTGCCGCTGCGGTCCGGGCCGAGCCGGCGCCGGAGCACGGCGCGCCGGCGGTTTCGCTCCAGGGCGATGTGATGGCCGTGGGTGTGCGCGAGCCGCCGACGAGCCCCCCGCCGGCCGAACCTGCCGACCTGCCGGCTCGCCCTCCCGGCGAACGAAGCTGCCGGCGCAAGCCACCGGCGGCGGGGCTGCCGCCTCCCGGCGCCATGGCCCTGGTGGGCGACAGGAAACAGTACGAGCCACTGCTGCACTTCCCCTTCGGTGAGAAGTGCTTGCTCGTCGAGGGGCGGGTCGATGCGGCCCTGACCGTCGACGGGCGATCATCCGTCGAGCTCGATCGCTACGGCAACAGGCTCGATCCGCGCGCCGCCTACGGGCCACGGCTGCGCGTGGGCCTGCGCTTCGATTCCGGCGCCGAGCTCGCGCCTCTGAACCTCGCTGCCCAATACGAGCACGACCTCTTGACGGGCTTCGCCGGTGCCGACATCCCGTGGGGCGGCCAGGGCTACCCGCGCGACGACGGCCTGCACCAGGAGCTGCGCCAGGCGTTCGTTCGCGCCGCCGCCGGAACCATCGCACAGCTCACCGCGGGCTGGAACACCAGCCACTGGGGCATGGGCCTGCTCGCCAACGACGGCGACCACGGCTGGGAGCCGGGCAGCGCGCGCTTCGCCGATCCGCGCGGCGGCGACCGCATGCTGCGCTTCGCCCTCTCGACCGGCCCGCATCCTCGGGCAGGTCTGGTCGCGCTGGCGGGGGGCGACGTGCTCGACCCGGATCTCTTGAGCGACGACGACGTGCTGCTCGGCGGCGACCACGGCCACCAGGTCGTGGCCGCCTTGCTCGCGGGCGCCGGGCAGCCCTGGGCGGTCGGCGTCTACGCCGTGAGCCGCCATCAAGAGGCCCCGGACGGCAGCCCCACCGACGTCTGGGCCGTGGATCTCACCGGGCGCACCACCATCGCCGCCCGCGGGCTGCGTCTCGGGCTGGAGACCGAGGCGGCGCTCGTGACCGGCACGACCGAGCTCGCCCCCAGCGTCGAGCACCCGGAGCATGCCGTCTTGCAGCTCGGCTGGGCCGCGCGAGCGAATCTCGATCTGGGCTGGTTCGGCACGGCGCTCGACTTCCTCTACGCCTCGGGCGACCAGAACCTCGACGACGCGGCGCACAACGCCTTCAAGACGGATCCCAACTACGAGCTGGGTCTGCTGCTCTTCTCGCAGGTGCTCGCGGCGCAGAGCGCGCGCGCCGCGTTCACGGCCGGCGACCCGAGCCTGGTCGGCGTGCCCGCCGAGGATCTGGATCGCGTCCCCACCCGGCAGAGCGCGAGCAACACGGTGGCGCTCTTCCCGCGGCTGCGGGTGCGACCGCTCGCCGGGCTGGAGGCGTATGGCGGCCCGCTCTTCGCCTTCGCCGTGGTGCCGCCAGTCGATCCGCTCAGCACGCGGCTCGCCGGCGGCGAGGTGCGCAACGCCCTGGGCGGCGATCCCGGGCGCTACCTCGGCACCGAGCTCGATCTAGGGGTGCGTTACCGGGTGAGCCTGGGCGGCAGCGACGTCACGCTCGGGGCCGAGTGCGGCGCGCTGCGGCCGGGCAGCGCCTTGCGCCGCACCGATGGGACCGAGATGCCGGCCGTCTACGGCGGACGCCTGATGATCGGAGGGCGGCTATGACTACTCCTCGACCGAATTCGCGCCAGTCGCGCAACATGCTCGCCGGTCGGGGCGAACGGGGTCGGGGCCCCGTTCGCGGGGTCTGGGGCGAAGCCCCAGCGTGGAAATCCTCGCCGCGGACGGCACGCCTGCGGGTACGGCGCGCGACGGCCGCGGGGCGTTGCTGCTTGCGTTGGCCCGCTCCGTTCCCGCGAGCGCATCGGTTTCACCTTTCGGTTGCGGGCGCAGCCCGCGCCAAGACCGCAAAGCGACGCTGGATGGGGACGCTGCTGGTGGCGTGGGCGGCTTTTGCCTGCTCGCCGGCGCCCGAGGGGCTCGCCCCGGCGGCGCCGGCGCGCACCACGGTCAAGATGGACTTCTTCCACAAGCCGCTGCCGGAGATCGCGCTGCCCAACGACGTGGCCACGCGCTACGACCCGAGCTCGGCCACGCGGCGGCGCATCAACGCCTCGATGCTGGCGCCCACGGCCTTCGAGTCGCAGGTGCGGCAGATGATCGACCAGCTCGACGGCTGGGGCGTCTTCCAACCGATCAGCGTGCCCTTCACCGGCCCGCTCGACGTGCGCAGCATCGTCCTCGCCCATCGCGACGCCGACTACGACCTCAGCGACGACGTGATCTTCCTCGTCAACATCGACCGCGCCTCGCCTCACTTCGGCCGCATCCACTACCTCGATCTCGGAGGCGGGAACTACCCGGTGGTGCTGGAGAAGAGGGACAACTACGGACCGCACGATCCGCGCGGTGACTCCATCTCGATCGTCTTCGAGGAGGTGAGCGAGGATCACAACCGCAACGGCGTCCTCGACGCGGGCGAGGACCTCGACGGCGACGGGGTGCTCGATCCGGGCGAGGATCTGAACGGCAACGGCGTGCTCGATCCACCCGAGGACACCGACGCCGACGGCATGCTCGATCTGGCCAACTACCTGCCGGGCGAGCATCCCGCGCCGGACGATCTCGCCGGCCGCGCCGACGCTTTGATGACCTTCTACGAGCGCACGACCGACACGCTCATCGCCCGGCCGATGGTCCCCCTGGACGAGCGCACGCGCTACGCCGTCGTGGTCACGCGCCGCATCCTCGACGCGGGCGGCGAGAGCGTGGGCTCACCCTATGCGTTCATCAACCACGCCGCCCAGACCGAGGAGCTGCGGCCGTTGCTCGACGCCATGCCTCCCGGCCTTGCGCTGGAGGACGTGGCCTTCGCCTACGCTTTCACCACGCAGTCGGTACAGGCACACTGGCAGGCCGTGCGCGACGGCCTCTACGGACATGGCGCGCAGGCCCACCTCGGCGCCGAGTTTCCGGCGGAGCTTGCCAGCATCGAGCCCATGCGCGACGCCTCGGCCTTCCCCAACATGAAGATGCCACAGCTTCTCTACGGCGAGAGCTGGAAGCCGGTGCTGGAGATGGTCGCCAAGGAGATGATGGGCCAGGCCGAGGGCGAGATGCTCTCGACCGTGATCGAGGGCACCGGCTACGTCGACTTCTTCGTGGTGGGAAGTTACAACTCGCCGCAGCTCTTCCCGCGCTGGGACGCGCAAGGCGCGCTGCTGCCCCTGGACAGCCAGGCATGGCCGCCCGATCTCGACCTGGTGCCCGCGCCGGCTCGCTCCGAGACCGTGTACTTCACGCTGGCGGTGCCGCGCCGGGAGGTGTCGGTGCGCGCTCAGGGCAAGAGCGTGCCCATCGTGCTGCTCGGCCATGGCTACGGCGGCAACCGCTTCGACGTCATGGAGATGGCGAGCTACGTTTGCCGTCACGGGCTGGCGGTGCTGTCCATCGACGGGCCCTCGCACGGGATCGATCTCGACGCCGGCCAGCAACAGCTCGCCCTGGCGCTCGGGGCCGGGCTCGGCGTCGGCGCGGGCGTGGAGGCGCTGCTGCGCGATCGCGCCTTGGACCAGAACGGCGACGGGCGCAAGGATTCGGGCGCGGACTTCTGGTCGGCCTACCTCTTTCACACGCGCGACATCGTGCGGCAGTACGCCCTGGACTTGATGCAGCTTCTGCGCATCGTCCGCTCTTTCAACGGCGCGCGCCGCTGGCAGTTCGATCTCAACGGCGACGGCCAGAACGAGCTCGCCGGCGACTTCGATGCCGACGGCGCGCTCGACATCGGCTTGGCGTCGCCCATCGGCATGTTCGGCGGCTCGCTGGGGGGCATCATGTCGCTCGTCATGGGCTCGGTCGAGCCCGCGCTTGAGGCGGTCGCACCCATCGCCGGCGGCGGCGGCTACTCCGACATCGGCATCCGCTCCAAGCAGGGCGGCGTGCCCGAGGCATTCCTCTTGCGCGCCATGGGGCCCCTGTTCGTACGCACCTTCGACAAGAAGGACGAGCAGGATCCGGGGCGCTGGGTCGTCGCGACCGTGGTGCCCGACCTCAACAGCGAGGCGACCCGCGTCATCGCCCCGGCCGAGGGCCTGGAGCCCTGGGACACCATGGTGGTCGTGAACCTGCGCACGGCCGAACGCCGCTGCGGGTTCGTCGCCGCGGACGGCGGCGCGCGCGTGGGCATCGCGAGCAACGCCGGCGACCCCGTCCAGATCCTGTTCTACGAGGGGCCGCAGGCGCTGCCCGGCACGGACTGCGAGATCCGGCCGGGCGCCCGGCCCGGCCTGCTCGTCGAGTCATTCACCGAGAGCTTCGACTTCCAGGGACGGAGCTACGAGGCGGGAGAGCCTCTGGTGGCGCTGAGCGAGGGCCTGGGCATGCGGCGCGGCCATCCTGACCTACGCGGCTTCCAGGGCCTGGGCCAGCTCGTGCTCGATCCCGCCGATCCGGCGGTGCTGGCGCGCCATCTCCTGATCGAGCCGCTGCGCTATCCCGGCGCGGGCGATCAGACCGGCACCCACGCCCTCGTCATCACGACGATGGGCGACATGAACGTGCCTGCGAGCTCGGGCGTGGCCGTGGGCCGAGCCGCCGGCCTCATCGACTACCTCGAGGCCGATCCGCGCTACGGCAAGCCGGACAACCAGGAGATCATCGATACGTACACGGCCGAGGCGGTCAACACTCTCAAGCGCTACACCAACTCCCAGGGCGAGGGCATCCACCTCGACGTGGAGAACTTCAGCGGCGGGGACGACATGTACGGCGCCGAGGTGCCGCGGCTCGATCCGCCCCTGCGCATCGGCATGAGCGACACCGACCCCCTCGGCGGCAAGAGCGCGGCGATCTTCCCGTACAACGTGCCGGGCGGGCAGCACGGCTTCGACATGCCCGGCGGCATGACCGACCGGGCACGCCAGCAGTGCCGGGACGCGTGTGCCCAGAAGGAAGGCGACGACCCGTGCGGCTGCGGCTCGCTCGAGACCTTCGACATCGGCAACTTCATGATGAACATGATCGGCCGCTATCTGGCGACGAGCGGCCACGAGCTGCGTTCGGATCGCTGCCTGTCGAGCAGCGACTGCGCGGGTTTCGCCTCGCTGCCGCCGGCCCGGGATCCGCAGAAGCTGCCGTGAGCCGCACGGTCAGTGCGCCGGCTCGGGGAAGATCGCCTGGATGATCTCCTTCAGGCGGATGCCGTTCGGACCGGCCAGCCAGCCTCCGACGATCCCAAGGGTGAGCGCGATGATGACCAGCGCCATCCGCAGCGGGGCCTTGGGAGCAGGCCGGCGGCCCCACGCCGCCGGGCTGCGGCGCATGATCCGCTTGGCCACGACCAGCGCGGTGCGGCTCTCCGGGGAGACGCCGAGCAGCGCCGCCACCGAGCGGATGGCCATGAAGTTGGCGTCCGTCATGCTCTCGGCACCGCCGGCCTCCGCGCGCGCGGCGGCGTAGAGCAGGGCGAGCTTGGCGGGCAGCTTCTCGGCGCGCTCCGGCGGGCCGAGCAGGCCGCATACCCCCTCCCAGTCGCCCTTCTGCACCAGCGGTTCGATCTTGGCGAGGATCGTCTGGGACTCGGCGTCTTCGGACGCGGCCGTCGTGCTGCACGGCTCCGGCTCGGGCGCGCTCACGGCGGCCAGCGCCTCGCGCGCTGCTTCTGCCACGGCAGGGCTCCGGCCCTCGGGGAGCGTCTTGTCCAAGGGCCGCTCGGGCGCGCGGGCGGGCTCCTCGGCGCCCGCGCCATCGGCCGCCGGTGGCTCGGGGCTGGGCTCGGGCTCGCCGCCGCCGGGCTGCCGCTGGCGGCGGCGCCCGTAGCGGCGCTTGCCGGGCTCGGCCGGGGCCTGAGCGCTCGGCAGAGTCCTCGTGCCGACATCCGGGCCGGGTCGCTCCGGCTGCTGCCCGTCCGTTCCGGCCGCCTGGTCCCGGCCGTCGGATCCGCCTCTGTCGTCGCTGCTGCTATCCCCCACGCCCGTCTCGTCCCTTGGGCTGCGACCGGAAATCGGCCACAACGCTTTTCACTCTAGCAGAGATCGCGCACCAGGGCCGACGAAGTGGACGCCGTGCCTACAGAAGCGGGGAAGTGCCCGCGGGGCTGCCCGTCGCGCTTCGCATCGCCGCGGCCGGCAACGTCGCGTTTCGCAACATCGCACTTGCGCTCCTGGGCAAGCCGAAATATCAAGCCGTTTTATCGGCCCGTTACCTCTGCGGAGAAGACCATGTATCAGATCGTCCGCCGCGAGCAGTTCTCTGACTCGACCTTCCTCTGGGAGGTTTACGCCCCCGACGTCGCCCGGACGGCGCAGCCGGGCCAGTTCGTGATGCTCCGGCTCGCCTCCAGCGGCGAGCGCATCCCGCTCACGGTGGCCGACTTCGATCGCCGCCGCGGCACCATCACCATGGTGATCCAGGCTGTGGGCAAGACCACCCACGACATGATGCTCAACTACCGGAAGGGCGACTGGTTCCAGGACTTCGTGGGGCCGCTCGGCATCCCGAGCCATGCCAAGAAGCTCGATCGCGTCGTGCTCGTGGGCGGCGGTCTGGGCGTCGCGCCCGTGTTCCCGCAACTGCGCGCCTACAAAGAGGCCGGCAGCCTGGTAACCGGCATCATCGGCTTCCGCACCAAGGGTTTCGTCTTCTGGGAGGAGCGCTTCGCGCCGTACTGTGACGAGCTCATCGTGTGCACCGACGACGGCTCCTACGGCCAGCCCGGCTTCGTCACCAAGGCGCTGGGGCAAGTGATCGGGCGCGAGCCGCGCCCGAGCCTGGTCGTAGCCATCGGGCCGCTCGTCATGATGCGTGCCTGCGCCGAGCTCACGCGGCCGCAAGCGATCCCCACGGTGGTCAGCCTGAACTCGATCATGGTGGACGGCACGGGCATGTGCGGCTCGTGCCGGGTGACCGTGGGCGGCAAGGTGCGTTTCGCCTGCGTCGACGGTCCCGACTTCGACGGGCACCAGGTCGACTTCCCGGAGCTGATGAGGCGCCAGGAGCGCTTCGCGGCGCACGAGCGCCGGGCGAGTGGCGATTTCCAGCACGCCTGCGAGCTTGACAAGCTGCTCGTCCAGGACGGCAAGCGCAACTACAAGAAGCTGAAGCAGCTCGCGCCGACCCAGCACCACATGCCGGAGCGGCCGGCGGCGGAGCGGCGGACCAACTTCGAGGAGGTCAACCTCGGCTTTGGTTGGGCGGATGCCTTGGCCGAGGCCGAGCGCTGCATCCAGTGCAAGAAGAGCACGTGCATCGACGGCTGCCCGGTGGCGATCGACTTCCCGCGCTTCATCCGCCAGATCCTGGTGCGCGATCTCGATGGCGCCATGGCCACCATCTACGAAGCCAACCTCTTCCCGTCCATTTGCGGTCGGGTGTGCCCGCAGGAGACGCAGTGCGAGGCGACGTGCGTCATCGCCAAGAAGATGGCGCCGGTGGCCATCGGCCGGCTCGAGCGTTTCGTGGGCGACCACGCCCCGCTGCCGGCGGCCCCGGCGCCGGCCCGCGCGGCCGGCGCCAAGAAGGTGGCCATCGTCGGCTCCGGCCCGGCTGGTCTGTCCTGCGCGGGCGACGTGGCGCGCATGGGCTACGAGGTCACCGTGTTCGAGGCGCTGCACGTGGTGGGCGGCGTGCTGCGCTACGGCATCCCCAGCTTCCGGCTCCCGCGCCACATCATCAAGCGCGAGACCGAGGGCCTGGAGAGGCTCGGCGTGCGCTTCGAGGTCAACAAAGTCGTGGGCCGGACCTTCAGCATCAAGGAGCTGATGGGGCCGATGGGCTACGCGGCCGTGTTCGTCGGCACCGGCGCGGGCAACCCGGTCTTCCTGGGGATCCCGGGCGAGCAGGCGGGGCGGATCTACAGCGCCAACGAGTTCCTGACGCGCGTGAACCTCATGGGCGGCGATCGCTTCCCCTTCGAGGACACGCCGGTCGACATCGGCGACAGGATCGTCGTGCTCGGCGCCGGCAACACGGCCATGGATTGCCTGCGCGTGTCCCTGCGCCTGGGCGCAAAGGAGTCGCACTGCGTCTATCGGCGCACCGAGGCCGAGGCGCCGGCGCGTATCGAGGAGATCCGTCACGCCAAGGAGGAGGGCGTAGAGTTTCACTTCCTGCGCAGCCCGCAGGAGATCCTGCTGGACGAGAAGGGCAACGTGACCGGGATCCGCGTGCAGCGGATGAAGCTCGGCGAGCCCGACGAGTCGGGGCGGCGCAGTCCCGTGCCGATCGAGGGCGAGTTCGAGATATTCGCGTGCGACACCGTGATCTACGCCCTGGGCACGCGCGCGCCCCCCATCGTGCCGCGCGCCACGCCCGAGCTCAAGCTCAACAAGCGCAACTACATCGTGGCGGACGAGGTGACGCAGGCCACGAACCTGCCAGGTGTGTTCGCCGGCGGCGACATCGTCACCGGCGGGGCTACGGTCATCCTGGCCCTCGGGGCCGGCCGGCGCGCCGCGCGCGGGATCCGTGCCTGGCTGGAAACCGGCCAGTGGCCGCCCAAGGTGGAAGGCGCGCTCACCGGCGCGCTGCCCGGCACCGAGCACTGCCCCCGCTGCCACCGGCCGGTGGCCGAGGGCGAGCCCTACATCTGTTGCGCCGACCGCGTCCTCGTCTGGCGGTGCACCTCGTGCCAGAAGGTTTCGGAGGGCTTCGCCTTCCCCTACGGGCTGTGCGCGGCCTGCGGCGGCCGGCTCGTGCCCGGCGAGGCCACCGCCGTGGTCGACACTGCCGCTGAGCAGGCCATCCGGCACGCCTTCGAGATCGAGCTCGGCAGCCTGGCGCTGTACGCGCGCGCCGGGGCGGGCACCGACCGGCCCGAGCTGAAGGAGCTGTTCGTAAAGCTCGCCAAGATGGAGGAGAGCCACCTTGCCACGCTGGCGCGGCGCTATCACGTCACGCCACCAGATCCCGCGGCAGCCGCGCCCAGCCTCGCCGTGATCGGCGTCTACGGGGGGCTAGACCCGTCGGCCTGGAGCGCCGAGGAGCTGCTGGAGCTGGCGGTCGGGTTCGAAGAGCGGGCGCGCGGCTTCTACAGCGAGCGCGCCCGAGCCCTGGAGCCCGGCACGCCCGAGTGGCGCCTGTACCGCGAGCTCGAGGCCGAGGAGAGCGACCACGCGGCGACGCTCGCAACCGAGCTGGAGCGCTACCGGGCGGGCAAGCCGGGGGCGCTTTAGCTCGCAGCTACGCGGCGAGCTTGCCGGCGAGGAGCGGCTCCGGGTCGAGCTCTGCCAGCCTCAGCGAGTCGCGCTCGACGAGGTCGGCGATGCGCTCGGCCACGGCACAGTGCTCGCACTCGAACCCCTGGAAGCAGGTCAGGCGGGAGATCTCGCCGCGGCGGACCCAGGTGCAGCGGCGATCGCCATCGTCCCTCGTTGCCTCGGGCGTACAGTTGACAGCATCTGCGCTCATGGTGTCCTCCTCTCGAGGCCGGAGGGCTGGCGGGCTCCTGGCCGCGCCGTTCCGGATCTCCTGCCCAGAAGGCAATGCACCCGCCGTGCCAGGCCGCGGCGGGCCGCCGCGACGCGACCGCGGGCTTGGAGTTCCCGGCGGTTGCGCGGCTCCCTGGTGGGGCGACCGGATCCGCCATGTGGCGGCGCTCAACGGCCGCCGTTGCGTTCCGCAACGCTGGCGCCAGGCAGTGGCCCCTCACCCGATCTTCTGCGCCAGCCGTGCGACCACGTCCCGCACGGAAAGCCCCATGGCGTGCGCCACGGCGACGAGCACGCTCTGCTCCTCGGGGACGACCTTGCCGTCGGCCGCCGCGGCCGCGACTAGCAGATCCATGGCTTCTGCCTGTACCGGCGGGGGCAGAGCGCGTGCCTGCGCTGCCGCCTCGGCGCGGTCGGCGATGGGCGTGAGTGAAGCCCGCTCCTCCGGCGCGATGCCGAGGCGCGCGCAGACGCGATCGAGGAAGGCGGCCTCGGCCGCATCGACGCGGCCGTCGGCCATGACCATCCCAGCGACGAGTCGGCAGACCAGGCGGCTCGAGCTCGAATCCACGGCATACCTCCAGGGGGACGCCTCGTGGCCTAGCGCGGGTCGCGCTGCCCCGCAGCGGTGGCCCCTACCTCGTTGGAGATGCGCACCGCGCACCAGTCCCGGCCGCACATCGAGCAGTAGTCCGCGCCCAGGCCGAGGTGCTCGTCGCGCAAGGCGCGCGCGCCCTCCGGATCGAAGGCGAGCGCGAAGTGCTTCTCCCAGTCGAGCGCGGCGCGGGCCGCCGTCAGCTCGTCGTCCCAGTCGCGCGCGCCGGGGATACCGAGGGCCACGTCGGCGGCGTGGGCGGCGATCTTGTAGGCGACGCAGCCCTGCTTGACGTCGTCGAGCCGGGGAAGGCCGACGTGCTCCTTGGGCGTCACGTAGCAGAGCATGGCGGCGCCGTGGTAGGCCGCCGCCGTCGCGCCGATGCAGCTCGTGATGTGGTCGTAGCCGGGGAAGACGTCGGTGACGACCGGCCCGAGCACGTAGAACGGCGCGCCGTGGCAGAGGCGGCGCTCGAGTTTGATATTGAGCTCGATCTGGTCGAAGGGCACGTGCCCCGGTCCTTCGACCATGACCTGGCAGCCGTGGCGCCAGGCCCGCTCGGTCAGCTCGCCCAGCGTGCCGAGCTCGGCGAGCTGCGCCTCGTCGGTGGCGTCGGCGAGCGCGCCGGGGCGCAGGCCGTCGCCCAGCGAGAAGGCCACGTCGTAGCGGCGCACGATCGCGCAGATCTCGTCGAAGAGGGCGTACATGGGGTTCTCGCGTCCCCGCACGAGCATCCACTTCGCGAGCAGCGAGCCGCCCCGCGAGACGATGCCGATCAGGCGCTGAGCGGCGAGCGGCACGTGCTCGCGCCGCACGCCGGCGTGGATCGTGAAGAAGTCCACGCCCTGGGCCGCCTGGTGCTCGATCTCGTCGAGGATCATCCGCTCGGTCAGCTCCTCGATGCGCCGGCCCGCGATCATCGAGTAGATGGGCACGGTGCCGACCGGGAGCGTGCTCGCCGCGATGACCGCCTCGCGGGTGAGGTCGAGATCGGCGCCGGTCGACAGATCCATGACGGCATCCGCGCCCCAGCGCTGTGCCCAGGCGAGCTTCTCGAGCTCGCACGCGGTGCCGGAGCCCTCCGGGGAGGCCCCGATGTTGGCGTTGACCTTGGTGTGGCCCGCGCGGCCGATGCCGGCGGGATCGAGCTTGCCGCGCAGGTGCCGGCGGTTGGCCGGAATGATCATGCGGCCGGCGGCGACCTCGTCGCGCACGCGCTCGGGCGCAAGGTGCCCCTCGCGCTCGGCCACGCGCTTCATCTCGGGCGTGACGATGCCCAGGCGCGCGTAGTCGAGCTGCGTGACGGGCTCGAAGCGGGCCGGAGGCCGCCAGCGGCCGTCCGCCATGGCCCAGCCATCCGGCATGAAGTCCCAGGCCGTCTTGTCACTGGGCCCAGGCATGCCCGGCGTGTCGGGCGACGAGTACGCCAGCGGGCCGCCGACGTCGGCGGCGAGCGCGAAGGAGCCTGGGGAAGTACCGCGCCCCCGGCTCAAAGGGTTGCCCGCGCCGTGCAGCGGCAGCGGGAACCCGCCGGGGACCGGGTGAGGGCGGCGCGGGGCATCGCGTTCGGACATGACCTGCTCGTCTCTGGCCGAGCCCAGCTCGACGCCGCGGACTGTACCGGAGAGGCGGGCGCGGCGCCACCCCGGGCCGAGGGCGTCTACGCCTCACGCCATGAGGCCGACGTTGATGACGGTCATCATGTGGCTCCCGCGCAGGATCGTCTCGAACTGCAGCGCATAGCCCTTGATCAGTCCCGCGCGGTCCAGGGCGTTGATGATCCGCCGCGCGTTGTAGTAGTCGCACGTCGCGCCGTCGATGTAGTCGGAAAGCTTCTTGCCCGTGAAGCTCCCGTTGCGCATCCCGTAGGACATGATCCGGTAGGCGATCTCCGGCTCCATCACCCGCTCGGGGCGGATGACCAGCTCGTCGCCCAGGCCCAAGGCCCGGCTCATCTTGTCGTAGTTGTCCTTCCAGGTGAGCTGCACGTAGCCACGGCCGTAGTAGGCGTGCTCGTAGACCTTGCCGTCCGAGCCCGTGACCTTGACCGCCGCGCCGTAGGTGTGACCCTTCCCCTTGCCGTGCTCCTCGATGGGCTGCCAGGTCTGAGCGGTCTCGTGGTAGGTGGTCGCGAGCATGTACGCGGCCCACCGCAGATCGCTCAGCTCCGGATCCCGGTCCATGAAGCCGAGGAGCTGGCTCAGCCCCTGGTATTGACTTTGCGTGGGAAGGCCGAACTGCTCGACGTACAGCGCAAAGAACCGGGGCTGGTCGATGTTGAGCGGGCCGACGAGCAAGTCCATTCCCGGGCCCATGGCCTGGGACCGCTGTCCGAGCAAGGTGCCGATCGCGCCCCAGGTCTTGGCGCCCACCACGCCGTCGGCCGGGCTCAGCAAGGCGGTCCGCTGGACCTGACGCACGGCCTCCTCGGTCTGCGCGTCGAACACGTCGTCGCTCTTGAGCTCGACGCTGGGCGCGAGGAGGCGACCAAGCCACTGCTTGAGCAGGCGCACCGCGGCGCCGCGATTGCCCTTCTTGAGAGCTGGTGCTGGCATGAGCTGCGTCTCTGGCCGCTGGCCCTCCCCGGGGGCACCCGGAGGCGGGCCCGGCGGGGAGGCGGAGGCTAGCGCGGCTCGTCCGGGGCCGATAGTGGCGCCGCTCGCCCCATGTTGGCGTCGCGCCCGGCAGCGGGACGGCGCGAAGCCGTCGTGGAGGCGTCGGGACATGGTGGCACTGGCAGGCACAGCGGGGAATCTGGCGGTCAGGCTCGCGTCGGCGGACGCGTTCGACGTGCGGGAGCTCGTAGTGCACGAGCGGCTCTCGGCGCTGTTCGAGGTCACGGCGCTCGCCCTGTGCGCCAACCCCAGCGTCGACTTCGAGGCGGCCGTGGGCAAGCCGGCGAGCTTCGCTCTGACCGGCCCGTTCGGCGCCGAGCGGAGCTGGGCCGGGCTGTGCAACGGTCTCGTGCAGACCGCCACCGAGCCGAGCGGGCTGACCACCTATCGCATCACCATCGTGCCGACCTTGTGGCTCGCGACGCAGCGGCGCAACTACCGCGTCTTCCAGCAGATGTCGGAGCCCCAGATCGTGCAGAAGCTGCTCGCGGAGTGGGAGATCGACGCCCAGCTCAAGATCGACCAGGGCGCCTACAAGCCGCGCAAGTACCGGGTGCAGTACGGCGAGTCCGACTACGCGTTCATCTGCCGCATGCTGGAGGACGCCGGCATCTCGTTCTACTTCGACGCGGGCGCGCCGGGCGCGCCGCTCGTGCTGTCCGACGCCCCTCAATCCAATCCGCCGCGCCTGCCGCCCATTCCCTTCCGGGACAGCGCCGCCCGCCCGCGCGGCCACTATGTCTCGGCGGTGCAGGCCGGGCGGCAGCTTCGGCCGGGCCGCTACACGATGCGCGACCACGACTATCGCCGGCCGGCCGACTACGAGCTGGAGGGCGGTGTCGCCGCGCAGGCGGTGGCGGCGGAGGCCAAGCTCGAGCGCTACCACTACGTGCCCGGCGCGTTCCTGTTTCGGGCTCAGGCGGGCGAGGATACGCCGTCGGCCGACGACAAGGGCAAGACCCGAGCCCAGGAGCCGGAGGCCAAGGCGCTGGCGCAGCGGCGCCTGGACGCCCAGCGCGGGCCGGCGAGCCGCGTGGCGTTCTCGACCAACGCCCACGATCTCGGGCCCGGCGTGGTGATGAGCATCCTCGACCACCCGCGGGCCGATCTCGGCGCGGGCAAGCCGTTGCTCGTGGTCGAGTCGTCGATCGTGGGCTACCACGACGCCGATTGGGTCCAGAGCTGCGAGGCGCAGAGCGCGGTCTACCGTCCACCGCTCGATACTCCGCGGCCCCGCGCGCTCGGCGTGGAGAGCGCGACCGTGGTCGGCCCCGCGGGAGAGGAGATCCACTGCGACGAGTTCGGCCGCGTGCGCGTGCAGTTCCACTGGGATCGCGCGGGCAAGCGGGACGACAACAGCTCCTGCTGGATCCACGTGGCGCAGCCCTGGAGCGGCGCGGGCTGGGGCGCGATCACGCTGCCGCGCATCGGCCAGGAGGTGCTGGTGCAGTTCCTTGGCGCCGACCCCGACCGGCCGGTCGTCGTCGGCCGGGTGTACACCAACCTGCAGAAGGTCCCCTACAAGCTGCCCGAGCACCGGACGCGTAGCGGCTGGCGCACGAGCTCCACGTGCCAGACCGGCGGCTACAACGAGATCATGCTCGAGGACAAGGCCGGGGAGGAGCTGTTCGGCGTGCAGGCCGAGCGCGACTTCCGCAAGCTCGTCAAGCACGACGAAACCATCGACGTCGGCAACGACCGGAGCCTGACGGTAGGCCGCAACCACACCAAGCTCGTCAACGAGAACGAGCGCGAGGTCACGGGCATGAACCGGAGCGTGACCGTCGGGGTGGATCGCTCGACGCGCATCGACGGCTGCGACGGCACGAAGGTCGGCGGGCGCTACACCGTGGCGATCTCGCGCGGCGACGAGGATTCGGGCGGTGGCTCGTCCACGTCCGTGACCATGGAGCAGGGCAAGATCGTCCTGTCGACGGGCGAGGGGGCCACCATCACCTTGGAGGGGGGCAAGGTGAAGATCGAGGGCGACAGCATCGAGCTTCGCGCCAGCGGCTCCATCACCGCCAAGCCGCCCGTCACGCCGGGCTAGGCAGGGCGCCGGAGCAGGCCGGCGGCGCGCCGAGCGCGACCTCCGCCCTCATCCCGCCCAGTTTTCGATGGCCAGGCCCGCGACGCGCGCGAGCTCGCGCTCGTTGTTCGAGACTCAACCGGTCCCTGCGGCGGCCGGCCGAAGTCGTCCGGCACGCCGGCAAATGACGCGACGTAGCCCTCGGGCCACTCGTCGATCGGCTCGAGCACGACGGCGGCGCCTTCGCGGCGCACGCGCACGATCTCCCCCCGCACGCGGAACTCCTTCGGCAGGCGGACCGCCTGGCTCCTGCCGGTCCAGAACACCTTGGCGCGCCCGTCCTGCGTCGCCGCTTTCGACATATGTATCAACGGTAGCTACCAACCTCCCTCGGGTCAAGCGCGCGGCGCAGGTCCAGGAGTTCCGCCAGTGCCCGCGGGAAGGCGGGCGTCTGGGGCCGGGCAACTTGTTCTCCCGAAGCCTTCTAGCGCCGTGTGCCCGCCGCTGGCGCGGCCGGCGCGGGCGCGTCCAGCGCACAGCGAAACCCAATAGTGACGTGGGCGCTCACGGGCGAGAAGCGGTTGAGGGCGCCTGTCTCCAGGCCGCTAGCCTCCTCGACGAAGCTCCCGCCCCGCACCAGGCGGCGCGCCGGGCCGCTGGGGCCGCCAGGGGCCGGGAACACGTCGGCCACCCACTCGGAGACATTGCCACCCAGATCGAGGGCTCCTTCCGGAGTGCAGTCGCGCGGATGCGTGCCCACGGCGCAGGTGGCGACCTGCTCGAAGCGTCCCAGGCAGCTTGCGTTCAAGCCATAGCAGCTCCGGTTGCATTGCGGCGGCTCCGCGCCCCACGGGAAGCGGCGCCCCTCGGCGCCCGCCGCGGCGCGCGTCCACTCGGCCGAGGTCGGCAGGCGGCGGCGGACGAAGCGGCAGTAGTCCTCGGCGCTGGGGTGGTTGACGCAATTGATCGGGTGGTCGAGTGCCTCGCGCGTTTCGTTGCAGCGGCCTTCCCACGCGCGCTCGAGCTGCTCCGGCGTTGCCGCCGCGCCCTCCCGCGCTCCGCCACCCGAGAGCGCCGCGGCCAGCTCCTCGGTGATGACCAACCGGTGCGCCGGCGGGCAGCGGCCGGCACGCACGCAGGCCCGGTAGTCGCCGGTCGAGACCTCGGTTCGATCGATGAAGAAGCCGGTGCTCGGGCCGGCGTCCGCGCCACCGGGGACGAAGACCATGCCGGGCGGCGGGACAGGTGCGAGCGCCGGCCCTGCCGTGGCCGACGCCGTTGCCGCGTCGCTCGCGGCTCCGTCGGGGGAGCCGGCGTCACGTGCGGGCAGGGGCACGGTGGCGGAAGCAGTGGGAGGCCCGTCCGCGAGGAGGTTCGACCCGGGCGGCGTCGGCACAAGGCCCGACCTGGCCCGGCCCGCCGTGGTGCCGGACGCCGCCGCTTCCGGCCGGCCCGTGCCGGCTGCGGGCTCGGCCGCGTCCGGTGCCGTGGGACGCGACCAGACGTAGAGCAGCGCGGCTGCGCCGACGGCCGCGACCGCGAGCAGCAGAGGCCAGCGGGCAGGGCGCGGACCCGTCGAGCCCGGCGCCGGCTCCACCTCGGTGGGCGTCTCGGCCGTGCGGCCGTGCGCCGCGCCCGCGTCCCGTTGTGCTCGGGCGGTGCCGGCGTCGGCGTCGGCGACCGCGTCGGCCACCGCGTCGGCGAGATCGTCCGCGCTGGCGCGGGCGAGCGCGTCGGCATCGGCCGCGTCGGCGCGCGCGATGGCCACCGCGGCGGCGGCGCCCCCGGCAGTCGCGGCCGCGGCGGCAGCCTCCCGGCGCGCGGTGGCGCTGGCCGGCTCGCCGTCGATCTCCAGGTCGTGGCGCGCGACGAACTCGCCCGTGTCCGACACGTCGGCCGGCTCGGGCACAGGCGCCGGCTCGGCCTCGGCGAACGCCGCCTCGCACAGCGCGTCCCAGAAGCTGCCGGCGTCGGCGTAGCGGTCGGCCGGCTCGACCGCCATCGCGCGCGCCAGCACTGCCTCGACGGCATCAGTCGTCTCGACACCCCGGTCGCGCAGCGTGGGGCGCGAAGCCGGGTCGGCCGCGGCGATGTAC
>JACQWT010000381.1:17604-26454 GCA_016209145.1 Deltaproteobacteria bacterium
GGCGTCGTCGCCGTCCAGGGCGCGCCGGCCGCTCGCCACCTCGACCAGGATGAGCGCCAGGGCGAAGACGTCGGTCCAGGGGCCGGTGGCGCCGCGCTTCTTGTTGAACTGCTCGGGCGCACCGTAGCGCGGGGTGAAGACACTCGTGCGGCGCTCCGTGGCCGCCGGCGCGGCCGTGAACTCGGTGTGGCTCGCGAGCACCTTGGCGATGCCGAAATCGAGGATCTTCACCGTCCGCTGCCCGCTGACCTCGGTCAGGCACAAGTTCTCGGGCTTGACGTCGCGGTGAGCGACCTTCTGCCGGTGGGCGATGGCCAGAGCGCGGGCGGCCGGCTCCAGGAGCTCGACCGCGTCGTGCAGGCCCATGCCCTTCTCGTTGCGCGCGCCGCGCGCTTCCATGTGCTCGGCCAGCGTCTCGCCCTCGATCCACTCCAGCACGAGGTAGGGAACCCACTGCCCGGACGGCGCCGCCACCGCGCCCACGTCCAGGGCCTGCACTATTCCGGCCGTGAGCTTGGAGAGCCGGTGCAGCACGCGGCCCTCGTCCTGCAGCCGATCGAGCAGATCGCCGCGCTGGGACGCATTGAGGTGCTCGGCCACGTGCAGGCACTTGATGGCGATGGGCTCGCCAAAGCCCTCGTGCAGCCCGCGGTAGACGACGCCGAAGCCGCCGGAGCCCACCACCTGGCCGACGCTGTACTTGCCGGCGATGGTGGTGCCGCTGAGCTGGAAGGGATCGGCGGTGCCGTTGCGCTCGGACATCTCTTTCCCCAATACGGCGGCTGCGGCGCAGCCGCAACGCTGCTCCGCTGGTTCCTGCTCGGAACGGCCGGCGGCAGCCTGCTTGGCCGCCGCCGCCGGGCCGGCGTACATCGGGGAACAAGGAGGTGCTCATGGGTGAATCGGCAAGACGGCTGGGGCTGTGCGCCGCGTTCCTGGCGGCGGCTTGCAGCGCCGGGCACCCGGCCAGCGGCGCCGAGCCGTCGCTCGGCGCCACCGCGGCGGCTTCACCGGGGCCGTCGCCAGGCCCGGCGGCTGTGGCACCCGCCGTGGCCGCGGCTGCCTCGGTGACGGCCGCGCCGTTCTCGGCCTCTTCGGCCACGGCGCCCGCGCCGGCGGCCGACCCGGCAGCGCCGTTCTCCGGCCCCCTCGCCACCTTCTACGCCGCCCTGCGCGAGCTCGAGCGCGGCGGACGCAAGCAGCACGTGCGCATTGCTTGGCTCGGCGACTCCCACGCCCAGGCGGACTTCTGGACGGGCGCCGTGCGCACGGGCCTGCAGCGGCGCTTCGGCAATGCCGGCCCGGGCTTCGTGCACGTGGGCTACAAGAACTACCGGCACGACGGCATGATCGTGCGCATCCACGGAAGCTGGCGCATGCGACCGAAGCCCGGGCCGGCGACGACCCTGCCCTGGGGCGACGGGACCTTCGGCCTGGGCGGAGTACTCGTCGCCGGCTATGCCGATGAGCCTTCGGCCTTGCTGGAGCTGACCGACAAGGAGTTGGCGGGCAAGAGGCTGCGCTGGGACCTGTGCTACCGGCTGAACGAGCCGAGCGGGCAGTACCGCTTGCAGCTTGGCGAGGGGGCGGCACGGACAGTCGGTGCCAAGGAGAATCTCGGGACAATCCATCACTTACAGCTAACATCACAAGGGCTTTCGACATTGGCGATCGACCGAATCCTCGGCCGGCCCGAGCTATGCGGCGTCGTGATCGAGACCGATCCCGCACAGGGCCCGGGCGTGGTGCTCGACAACCTCGGCATCAACGGCGCGCGCTACGGCACGGCCCTGGCCTGGAGCGAGGCGGCTTGGACGGCCGAGGCACGCCGGCGCAGCCCCGAGCTCGTCGTCTTCGAGTACGGCGGCAACGAGGCGAGCGATCGCAAGCCGCGTCCCGATACCTACGAGCGCGAGGCGCGGCAGCTCATCGAGCGCTTGCGCCGCGTGCAGCCCGACGTCTCGTGTCTGGTCGTGGGGCTGGCCGACCGGGTAGATGCCGAGGAGCGCGTCGCCGTAATTCGCGACGCGCACCGGGCCGCCGCGCAGAAGGCCGGGTGCATGTTCTGGGACACGTACGAGCGCATGGGCGGCAAGGGCTCGCTGCGCGCCTGGCGCGAGGAGAGGCCACCGCGAGCGGCAGTGGACGGCGTGCACCTCTTGCCCGTGGGCTACCGGCAGCTCGGCGCGTGGCTGCTCGCCGACCTCATGGCGGGCTACGACGCGGCCACGCGCGGTGGGGCGCCCTAGGCCCGCTCTCCGCTTGTCGCCCGCCGGGCGGCGGGGCTATACCGAGCTCGAGGAAGAGGGGAGCCCGAGATGCCCTTGTTGCCGTCCGCCTTGCATCCGACGAGACTTCTGGAGCAGCTCCACCGGCACCCACTGCAGACCTACGCGGCCAAGCGCCTCGTGGCCGGCACGGCTCTGGTGGCCCTGGGCGTGGCGTTCGAGATGCTGAGCGAGCACTCGGCCGAGATGCGCCGGGAGATCGGCGACTGGGAGGAGGGCCGCACCTTCGCGCTCGGCGTGCTGCCCGAAGGCCCCAGCATCGCCGTGCGCAAGCAGGGCGGCCGGCTGGTCTACTTGGGCCGCGGCGACCACGAGGCGCCTTTGCGGATCCTCTTCAAGAACATCGACTCGGCCCTGCTCGTGCTGACCGGACTTCTCGCGGCGCACACCGCCTTTGCCGAGCGGCGCGCCGTCGTCCACGGCGCCATCGACGACGTCATGGCGGCCAACCGGGCCATGGCCGTAGTGGTGAAGTTCCTTTTTCCCGGCTTCATGCTCGGGAGCTTGACGAAACGTGTCCCGGTGTTCAGCCGCGACGAGCTGAAGCTGAAGGCGCGCCTGTACGCGACGATCGGGCCGGCGCTTGTCCGGGGCTTCTCCCGGTAGGCAGCCAGCGGAGGGATTGAACATGGTCCACATGCCCGGGTACTACGAGTTCGCCTGTCCGGTGAAGATCCTCAGCGGCAACCAGGCGCTGTCCAACCTGCCCTACGAGATGGGGCTGCTCGGAGCCACGAAGGCGCTGCTCGTGACCGACAAGGGGGACGTTGCCGCGGGCCTCGTCGGCCGCGTCAAGGCGGCGTTCGCGGGCTCGGCCGCCAGCATCGCGGCCGTCTTCGACGAGACCCCGGTCGACTCCAGCGACAAGGTCGTGGCGCGCGTGGCCCGGCTCTACCGCGACGCGGGCTGCGACTGTCTGGTCGCGGTGGGCGGCGGGAGCTGCCTCGACACGGCCAAGGGCGCCAACGTCGTACTGACCGAGGGCACCGAGGATCTCTTGGCGTTCCAGGGCGCCGAGCGGACGACCAAGCCGACCAAGCCGTTCGTCGCCATTCCCACGACGGCCGGCACCGGCTCGGAGGTGACCTCGGCGGCGGTGATCACCAACGTGGACAAGGGCATCAAGATGGCCATCACCTCGTATCGGATCTACCCGCACGTGGCCATCCTCGATCCGAAGATGACCCTGAGCGTGCCGCCACGGCTCACGGCCGCGACCGGGATGGACGCCATGACCCACGCCGTGGAGGCGTTCTACTGCCTGCAGAAGAACCCGGTCTCGGACGCCTTTGCCGTGGCGGCGATCCGGCTCGTGCTCGACAACCTCGTGCGCTCGGTCGAGGACGGGGCGAACGAGCAGGCGCGCCTGGGCATGGCCAACGCCGCGCTCTTGGCCGGCATCAGCTTCTCCAACTCCATGGTCGGCCTGGTGCACTCGCTGGCGCACGCGGCAGGCGGGGTCGCCCACGTGCCGCACGGTGTCGCCAACGCCATCTTCCTGCCCTGGGGCGTCGAGTACAACATCGGCAAGTGCGCCGACGTGATTGCCGAGCTCGGCCCCGTCATGGGCGTGGGCGCCGCCTCCGCCTCGGCCGAGGAGCGCGCCCGGGCCGTGGTCGGGGCGCTGCGGGGCCTGACCGGCCGTCTGTACGAGATCTGCGGTCTGCCGCTGGCCCTCAAGGACACCGGCGTCAAGCCGGAGCAGCTAGAGGCCATCGCCCGAGCGGCCATCAACGACGGCACGCTGGCGATGAACCCGGCCGAGGTGAGCTACGAGGACGCGCTGGCGGTCCTGCGCAAGGCGTTCTGAGCCACGCTTCGGGCTCTCACTACTTGGGCGGCGCCAGCACGCCGCCGGTACCGAGCCGCTCGTCGCCGTTCAGGCCGCCCCAGACGATCATGCTGCCGCCCGTCGAGACGGCGCTGTGGTCGGAGCGAGCCGACGGCCCGGAGGGCGTCGGCGTCCACGTGCCGGCGTCGGGATCGAACATCCCGCCCGAGTCGAGCACGCCGCCGGCGCCCACGCCTCCCCATACGATCATCGCCTTGGGCTTGGTGAGGAGCACGGCCGAGTGGAAGGCACGCGCGTCGGGCAGGGGCGGGCTCATCGGCTGCCACTGCTTGGTCGCGATGTTGAACTGCGCGCCGGTGCCCACGTAGCTCGCGCCGTTGTAGCCGCCCCACAGCGCCATCGTCTGACCGAGCATGAGGGCGCTGTGTCCGGCGCGCGCGGTCGGCTCGCCCGCAAACGGGAGGCTGGTCCAGGCGTCGGCAACCGGATCGTGCTCCATCCCGCCCGAGGCGTAGGCGGTGGGCAGGTAGACGTCGTTGCTGTGGCCGTCGTCGCCGACCCCGCCGTAGACGAGCATGCTGCTGCCGCTCCACACCGCGCTGTGCAGCTCGCGCGGCACGGGCGGCGCGACGGTGGCCTTCCAGACGTCCTTGTCCGGGTCGTAGAGGCCGCCGCTCGCGAGCTGGTTCGCCTGGTTCCGGCCGCCCCAGACGATCATGATGTTGCCGGTCCAGATCGCGCTGTGATTGATGCGCCCGGGCGGCTCGTTCTCCGCGGTCATGGCCTTCCAGGAGTTCGCCTCCGGGTCGAAAATCCCGCCCGCGCCGAGGTAGGTATCGCCGTGCATGCCACCCCAGACGATCATCTTCTTGCCGGTCCACACGGCCGTGGCCTGGCGCCGGGGGCTGGGCGCGCCGATCGTGCTCGTGGCGCTCCATTCGTACGCGGCCGGATCGTAGATGCCGCCGGTGTTCGTCGTCGCGTTGGGTGACGTGCCGAGCCAGCCGCCCCAGACGATCATCTTCTTGCCGGTCCACACGGCCACGTGCTGCGCTCGGCCGGCGGGCGCCCCCAACGTGGACGTCGGCTCCCACGGATCGGCGCACTTGCCGTCGCCGCAGGTGCCGAAGCACTGGTGGCCGCAGGCGCCGCAGTGGTCGGGCGAGCTCTGCAAGTCGACGCACAGGTCGGGGGCGCACCAGCTCGCGCCGTCCTGCGGGCAGACGCAGCTTCCCTTGGAGCAGAGCGTGCCCGGCCGCAAGGCGCAGTCGGAGGCGACCAGGCACTCGACGCACGCGCCCTTGGCCGTGTCGCAGATGGCGGCGGGCGCGGCGCAGTCGCTGTTCGAGACGCACGGGCCGGGCGCCTCGCCGCCCCCGCCGCCGGAGCCGGTCGTCCCGCCGGAGGTCGAGCTCGGGCCGGGCGCCCCCGCGCACTGGCACACGCACGGCTCGTCGTCGCCGCAGGATGCGACTGCTGCCCCAACGGCGAGCGCGAAGGCCACCGCCGCCGCCCCGCGCCAGCCAGCCGTTGCTCGTAGACTCGTTACCATTGGCGTAGGCTAGCAGGCGGGCGACGCGGCGGCCATGCCGCGCCGCCGGTGGCGAAGGTGGCCGCCCGGCGCGGAGCGTGTTAGGCCTTGCTCATGCGGCGCTGGGACCTCGTGCTGGAGCGCTTCCTGCCCATCTCCCTGCTGCTCCTGGCGCTGGTCGGGGCGCCCGTGATGATCCTCGCGCCCGAGGGGCTGCCCCGGCTGCGCGGCGTGGAGCGCGAGATCGAGAGCGTGGAGCGCGAGAACGCCGCGCTGCGCCGCGAGATTGACGTGCTGAGGGCGCGCGTGAGCCGGCTGCGCGATGACCCGGCGGCGGTGGAACAGCTCGCCCGGGACGAGCTCGGGCTGGTGCGGCAGAGCGAGGTTGTGTTCCAGTTCCCGGCGGAGCGTTAGCCGCCGGCTGGCCGGTGCGGTAGGCTCCCGCTTCGTGAGCCAGAACAGCAGCAAGGCCCGGGCGCGGGCGCCGGTGCTGGCGGGTCCTCCCGGCAGCGATCCTCTGGACGCCGAGGTGCTCTACGACGCGGACACACTGGCCGCGCTGGGCTTCGATCCCGAGCGCGACCTCGGCTACCCGGGCCTGGCGCCGTTCACGCGCGGCGTGCAGCCCAACATGTACCGGGGCCGGCTCTGGACCATGCGCCAGTACGCCGGCTTCGGCACGGCCGAGGAGTCGAATCGCCGCTACCACTACCTGCTCGCCCAGGGTCAGACGGGCCTGAGCGTGGCCTTCGACCTTCCTACGCAGATGGGCCGCGACAGCGACGAGCCGGTGTGCGCGGGCGAGGTCGGCCGGGTCGGGGTGGCCATCGACTCGCTCGGCGACATGCGGCGCCTGCTCGCCGGGCTGCCCCTGGGCCGGATCTCCACCTCGATGACCATCAACGCCACGGCGCCGATCCTGCTCGCGCTCTACCTCATCGTGGGCGAGGAGCAGGGCGTGGCCCACGCCGAGCTGCGCGGCACGATCCAGAACGACGTGTTGAAGGAGTACGTCGCGCGCGGCACGTACATCTACCCGCCGCGGCCCTCGCTGCGGCTCGTCAAGGACGTGTTCGCCTTCGCCGCGCAGGAGCTGCCGCGCTTCAACACCATCTCGATCAGCGGCTACCACATGCGGGAGGCCGGCTGCGACGCGGTCCAGGAGGTCGCCTTCACCCTGGCCAACGGCCTGGAGTACGTGCGCACGGCCACGGCCGCGGGCCTGGACGTGGACCGCTTTGGCTCCCGGCTGAGCTTCTTCTTCGGCGCTCACAACAACCTCATCGAGGAGGTGGCGAAGTTCCGCGCGGCCCGAAGGCTCTGGGCGCGGCTGATGCGGGAGCGCTTCGGCGCGAAGAGCGACCGGGCCTGCGCCCTGCGCTTCCACTGCCAGACCGCCGGCTGCACGCTGCTGGCGCAGCAGCCCATGGTCAACGTGGTGCGCGTGGCGATCCAGGCCCTGGCCGCGGTGATGGGGGGCTGCCAGTCGCTGCACACCAACAGCTTCGACGAGGCCGTGGGGCTGCCCACACAGGAGGCGGCGATCGTGGCGCTGCGCACCCAGCAGGTCATCGGCTGCGAGTCGGGTCTGGGCGACTTCGTCGATCCGTTGGGCGGCAGCTTCGCGGTCGAGGCGCTGACGTGCCAGATCGAGCGGGCGGCGCGGGCCTACCTCGAGCGCATCGACGCGCTGGGGGGCATGGTGGCGGCCATCGAGAAGGGATACGTGCAGCGCGAGATCCAGAACAGCGCGTATCGCTACCAGCTCGACGTGGAACGGCGGCGCCGGATCGTGGTCGGCCAGAACGAGTTCGTGGCCGCTTCGGCGCCGCTGCCGGTGCTGCGCATCGATCCCGCCCTCGAGCGCGAGCAGGCCGAGCGCGTGCGCGTCTGGCGGGCCGAGCACGACGGTCCCGCCAAGACCGAGGCCCTGGCGCGCGTGGACGCGGCGGCGCGCGGGGATGACAACTTGCTGCCGCCCATCGTCGCGGCGGTGCGGGCCGGCGCCACGGTCGGGGAGGTGAGCCAGGTGCTGCGCGCGATCTGGGGCGAGCACGTCGAGGTGCCGACGCTGTAGGCGTGGCAGAAGCCACGCGAGCGCTTACTCTGCCGGCGCCGGGTACTTGGCGGCCAGCTCCGCCGGGACGGCGTTCGCTGCGGCGATGGCCCGGTAGACGGGCACGGCCTGCCGGGCGACCCTGGTCTTCTTGGGGTCGTCCTTGTCCACGGCGAACAGGCCCATGCGGATGTCCATGCCGTGGTTCCACTCGTAGTTGTCCATCAGCGTCCAGTAGAAGTAGCCGCGCACGTCGGCGCCGGCCTGCACGGCGCGGCTGAGCCAGCTCAGGTGGCGCACGAGGTAGCTCGGCGCCGTGCCGTCGTCGTTCGGATCCGCGGCGCCGTTCTCGGTCACCATCGACGGCAGCCCCAGCTCCGCTTGCACCAGCATGGCCATCTCGTAGATGCCGCGCGGGTAGTCCTCCCACGGCTCGACGGTCAGGGCGTTGAAGGTGCTCAAGGGGGAGAGCTCGGGCAGGAACGGTTCGCTCGTTCCTTGGGCGGTGATGCGCGTGTAGTAGTTGATGCCGAGCCAGTCCATGCGCCCGGCGAGGTCCTGCCGGTGCACGCTCTTGCCGGTGAGCTCGGCGTCGAGATCGCCTTTCGCCACCGCATTCAGGTAGGCCATGTTCCAGAGGTAGAAGAGGTTCTTGGCGCCCTGCACGTCGAGGGGGTTCTCGGGATCGGCCGGCGCCACGGGCGCCATGGCGTACACGACGCCCACCTGGGCAGCCTGGCCGTCGCCGTCGGCGTCCAGCTTGTCGCCGGCCTTGACGGCGTCGTACATGCGCGCGTGCGCCTCGATGAGCGCGACCATCACGGCCTTCATGGGGAGAGCGTACACCTCTCCTATGACACGCTCGCCTCGTCGCCGAGCTCGTTCACGTCGCCGCGCCGGCGCGGGTAGTGCTCGGCGAGGGCGCCACCGGCCTCCCCGATCGCGCCCAGAATCGCCTCGCGCGCCGCGCCCGCGCTGAGCTTCTCCACCATGCGGTCGCGCACACCGTCCCAGTGGCGGCCGCCGACGCAGCCGTGGATGCCCTCGTCGCCCACGACGGCGAGCCTCCGGTCGCCCACCGCGAGGTAGATCAGCACGCCATTGCGCTCGGCGGTGCGGGGCATGCCGAGCCTGGCGAACACGTGGCGCGCGCGTGTGAGCGGGTCCGGCGTCCGGCGGAAGA
>JACQWT010000382.1 GCA_016209145.1 Deltaproteobacteria bacterium
ACCCCTGCCCCGCGATCGCGGCCGACTCGGCGAGCCGTCGTTGATAGCGCCGCAATGCGTAAACGCATACCCGACCGCATCAGCCTCCGGCGGCGCGCCGGTACGCGTCCGGGCGGCGCTGCGCCAGCACGTGCAGCGCGCGGCGCACCTGCGCGAGCCGCTCGGCGTCGATGGCGGCGGTGACGACTTGTTCCTCACGCCCCGCGTCCACGATGATCTCGCCGTAGGGATCCGCGAGCAGGGAATGGCCCCAGCACGGGTAGGAGCCGGTAGCGGTCGGGGCGGGCGAGCACGCGGCCACGTAGCACGTGTTCTCGATCGCGCGCGCGCGCAGCAGCGGCTCCCAGTGGGCCGGCCCGGTCGTCGTGTTGAACGCGCCGGGGAGTATGACGATCTCTGCCCCGCCGATCGCCAGGGCCCGGAAGACCTCGGGGAAGCGCAGGTCGTAGCAGATCGCCAGGCCCAAGACGCCGAGCTCCGTGTGCGTGGCGGCGATCTCATCCCCGGCCGAGAGACAAGCCGATTCCTGGAACGCGATCCCGCCCGGGATGTTCACGTCGAAGAGGTGGACCTTGCGATGCACCAGGAGCAGCTCGCCCGCCGGTCCCCACAGCGTGGCGGTGTTGAAGATCTTCCCGTCCCTTCGCTCCGGGAAGGAGCCGCCGGCCACGTGCAGGCGCAGTCGTGCCGCGCTGGCCGAAAGCAGCCGGCCGCAAGGGCCGTCGGCCAGCGGCTCGGCGTAGGCCGGGAACCGGCCGAGCTCGTAGGGGCAAGTGAACATCTCCGGGAGCACGGCGAGCGCCGCACCCCGTTGCGCTGCTTGCTCCAGCAGCGCGGCGGCGCGCGCGAGATTGGCATCGCGGTCCTCCTCGACGCGCATCTGGATGAGGGCGATGGTGAAGCTCTTCACGCGGCCCTCAGTAGCAGTTGGGCCGGCCCGGCGCAGGATCTGGCTCCTCGGAGGGCAGGATCGAGCGCAGGTAGTCGAAGTCCGGCTGGCAGAACCGTCCCGGGCCCTCGCTCAAGATCTCGGCGCGCTCGCGGAAGGTCCGCGCCTCGCCCGCGTCCATCAGGGCGTCCGGCGTGTCGCCGTCGTTGTGGAAGGCCGGGCCGCCGGGATCGGCCAGGCCGAGCGAGTGGCCGAGCTCGTGCGCCACCACGGTGCCGATGACCGAGCCCAGGGCCCAGACGGCGCAGCCAAGTGCCTTCGCTCGCGCGGCGGGCGCGGCCGGGCAGCCGTCGCCGGCGATGAAGCCCTGCCCGGCGCCGAGCTCGCCGGCGGCGACCGGCGTGCCGCCGACGTCTGCGCGGAAAGCGTCGAAGAGCTGGTCGAAGGCGGGATCGGCGGCCCCGGGGAGCTTCGTGGCGAAGGCGCCCGGGTGCTCGCTGAAGCCGAAGACCGACTCGACGAAGATGCCGCCGTAGCCCGGGTACCCGTCCTGCTGTGTCAGAGCGTTGATGCCGCCAATCTTGTCGTACAGCCGCTTGTTGCCCGTGTCCTTGCCCGGGGTGTTGTCGTAGCCTAGCAGCCCGATCCCGTTTGGATCCGGCCCGGAGATCTCGACCTCGGCGTAGAGCGCGAAGTCCGCGGGCGGCTCGGCGCGGAACTCGGCGTTCAGGCCGCCGTAGTCGCGGCGCAGCGCGGCCATGGCCCGCTCGCGGATCAGGCCCTCGGCGGCGCGCAGGCCGAAGTGCCGCAGGCTCTCGACGTAGGAGGGCAGGAAGCGCACCCAGACGACCTGTCTCACGTGAGCTATGCCGAGCGAGACATTGGTGGCGCCGCCCGTGACGGTGGCGGCGCCGAAGCGGACCACCGGCCGCGCCGTCCCCGCGAAGTCTCCCGTGACGGAGCGCAGATCGATGCTCTGGCCGAGCTGGTCCTCCTCGTTCAGGACGTAGCGCACGAGCTGGCCGGAGACGAACTCGGGCACCAGCACGAGCTTGGCCTCGGTTCCCTCGCCTGAGCCCGCGGGCGTGAACGTCCCCTCCAGCTCGATCGTGGTAAGAGCCGTGCTCGCATCGGAGTAGCCGGGCTCCGGCCCCACGAAGCCGCCGCCGCTCACGTCGACGTACTGGCCGAGGCTCGCGACGGGCGGCGCGAAGCCGGCGATGGCCGGCTCGATGATGCTGCTCGTCGCGGCCAGCGTCTCGCTCGGCAGCTCGATCGAGCCGGCGAGCTCGCCGTGGCGGTTGACGGCCTTGACCCAGCCGGTGAAGCTGCCGGGATCGATGCCGGCGATGCGGGGCGAGAACGGGAAGACCACCCGGCTGCGGTCGAACTCCTTGAACGGCCGGCACGGGACCTCGGCCGGCGGGACGGGCACGCAGTCGCTCGTGCCCTGCTTCGCGAAGCAGCCTTCCACCACCGCCACGGTCTCGCCCTCGCCGCCGCCGAGCAGGAAGCCGTCGCCGACGAGCACCACCGGATCGTTGACGAAGACGATGTCGTCCTGCACGGCGTCGAGCCGCGGCCGCGAGTCCGGCCGGATCTCGATCTGGACGGGCAGCGGAGCCGAGCGGTGCACCAGGCCGTCGTAGCGGTTGTCCGTCTCGATAGCCGCCTGTCCCGCGAGCGTGCCCACGTCCGAGCTCAGGCCGAAAGCGGTGCCTCCCGGCCACGCCACGCTCATCCGGTCGTAGTCCACGAACGCCGCGTCCACGACGAAGTGCGCGCTCTGCCCGCCGAAGCTGCCCTCCAGCACGAGGCGTGATGGTCCCACGATCTCGGGCACGAAGCCCGCGCCCGTCACCACCATGTCCGTGCCCGGCAGCAGCGTGCCGGGCTCGATCGACGCGAGCACGATGTCCTGCACGACGGACGGCGCCGGCCCGGGCGGCTCCTCGCCCGGGCCGCAGCCCGCCAGCAGGCCGAGCGGCAGTGTTGAGGCTAGCACTACTGCCCGAGATTTCGACGGCGGTAGTGCTAGGGCGGCCGCGGAGCGGACGCCCGCGGGGGTGAATCGGCTCGCGCAGCGAGCCGAGAGGGGGCGCGCGGCGCCCCCTGGGGACGAAACTAGCACTACTGCCCGCCGCGGCTGCCGTTCTTGGGGATGGACCAGGAGATAGCCTCGTTTGAATCGCCGCTCTGGCCGTTGTTGGGGTCGCACTCGAGCGGCGTGAGCTCGCTGCAGCCGGTCAGGTTCTTGCTCGTCTCGTCGTAGATGTACAGATCGAGATCCTCGTCGGCGCTCGTCTGCGTGAAGCCGATGGTCGCGTAGAGCGTCTCGTTCTGGTACATGAACACCTCGTACCAGTCGTCGTCGCCCGAGCAGATCTGGTTGCCGGCCGAGGTGTACTTGCCCTGGTTGAGATCGACGAGCCGTGCCTCAAGCGCGCTGTCGTCCTCCTCGCCGGCGTCGTCCTGACACTGGCCACCTCCGCCCTGGCACTGGTAGCTGTCCGGGATGCACTGTCGCGCCTTGGCCTTGTCGATCGAGGTGAACTCCGTGTACGAGCAGTAGTAGTCGTCGGGGCAATCGCCATCCCCGCTGCATGCCTGGAAGCAGTAGTGGCCGTCGCCCATGAACACGCAGTTGTCTCCTTCGCCGCCGCACTGCACGTCCGCCGTGCACGGCTCGCACAGGCCTAGGCCGCCGGAGCCGCCCGAGTTGGTCACGCTGATCTCGTAGACGTCGCCATCCGGAGCGAGAGCCGTGTGGTCGCAACTGCCTTGGGCGTCGTCGTCATCCTGCGCCAGGATGGCGTAGTAGAGGGACGCGCTCGAGCCCTCGGGCTCGTTGGCGACCGGGTTGGGGATCTCGGCCTCCCAAGAACCGCTCTGCATGTCGCCGCCCACGAGCGTCATCGTGAGCTGCGTCATGCCGCCAAGATCGGGCGGGCTGCCCGGGTGCGCCGTGCTGTAGAAGATCAGGGGCTCGTACTTCAGGCCCTGATCGTCGGAAACCTGCGCGCTCACCGGCACGTCGACCACGCCGGCGAAGTCCTCCGGCGTGTGCTCGATGGCCGGCGCCTCACCGGGGCACTGGGGGTTGGAGCCGCCCAGGAGCACGATGAGGTAGCTCTTCAGGGTCTTGCGGTTCTGGCCGTCGTCGGCCGAAAGGATCAGCGTGTAGCGGTCGCTCTCGGTCACTTGCTGCGGCGAGGGGCAGAAGGTCCAGCGCGCGGTCATGGGGCCGGTCTGCGTCATCTCCGAGCCGGCGATGCGCGGTTCCTCGTGGTCGATGACCACCGAGGCCGAGTCCGGATCCTCGACGGCGACGGGCACCTCGAAGGGCTGCTGCTTGCAGTCCTGCTTCTGCAGATCGAAGGTCGTTCCGGAGCCCAGGGGCTGGACGAACACCGGCGCGCCGCTGCCCTCACCCAACTGGGCGACCGAGATCGAGATGGTCTGCCGCGCCTCGTCCTCGCCGTCGCTCACGATGAAGTCGAAGTGCCAGTCGCCGAGGTCGGCGAGCAGCGGCGTGAAGTGGAACAGGGCGGTCCCGCTTCCGCTCGTCGTGATGCCGGCGCGGTTGTGCACGCCCGCCAGATCGCTCGCGAACTCGAAGGCGAGCGGGTCGCCGTCGGGATCTTGGGCCGTCAGGCGCAGCACGAACTCCTGATTGACGAATGCCTTCTGACCGTCGACCAAGGGATCGAGCGTCGGGGGCTGGTTGTCCGCGCCGCAGCCGAGCAGGGCGAGCGGCAGGAGGGCGAGCAGCACGAGCGGGCACGAGCGCATGCGAGCTTCCTGGAGGTGGCGCCGCGCGCGTCCCGGCCGCGCGCACCAGCAGTGTAGCGCCTCCGGGGGCACGCCGTAAGCCTGCAAGTGGCCGCCGGCTCGCCGCGCCGCGGCACCCGCGGCGTCGGCAGCGGCGGCAGGCGCCACGCTCTGCAGGATGCCGCGCTTGCGGCGCGCCCGCAGCCCGCGAGGCGAGGTCAGGGTTCGCTCGCGCGCAGCTCGGTGCAGTCGAAGACCACGGTGCCTTGATACGGCGCCGCCGGATCCTGCGGCGGGGGCAACGTGATCTCCCGTGCGCAGTTGAAGTCACTGTAGTCCTGGTGCAGAAGCTCCCCGTACTGCGCCGTCGCGTCCGCGTAGGACGGCCACTCCACGACTCCAATGCACGTCGTCGTTCGGCAGTCAACGCGCACCACGCGGTATTGCCCGAGCGCCGCCCCAGCCTCCATGTGCGCGCGGGCCAACGGCGAGGCTCGTGGTGCCCAGGCCGCGTCCACAGGCGACGCCGCATGCTCCTGCAGCGCTTGCTCGTGCTTTGCGACTATCTCGTCCAGATCCGGCTCCTTCACCTCCCGGCGGGACGACTCCCCCACATCGGCCGGCCGCTGAGACGCCTCGAGGCGGGCAAGCCGCCGGCGCAGTGCCGCCAGCTCGCCGTCCGCGGCGCTCGGCGGCGGTCGCTCCCGCGCGCGCCCGGCTGCGGCACGCACCGCGGAGCCATCGGCAGCGCCCGCCACCGGCCCGCTCGCCGCCGGCGTGGCCGACCGGCCCGACCACGCCGAGTACGCGACGGCCGCGCCGAGCCCCGCCAGGCCGCCGAGAACGACCGAGATCTTGCCTGCGTGGCCTGACATCGCCGGACCTCCGCCCATGCGGCCGCAGGCGCTCCGGCCCGCGTGCCCCGGGCGTACCGCGGTCCGCCCGGCGAGGCCGTGGCGCGTCCGAGCGCTGCACCCGGGCGCGTCGGCCTCGACCCGAGCAGGACGCGCTCAGGTGTGGGGCTTCCATCCCTTGAGCCGCTAGTCCCACGAGATGGCGTTGGACAGAGCGCACATGTAGACGTAACCGTAGTATGATGGGTAGGTGCTCCACACCGTGCGGGTGGGTTCGAGGCGGTGGCGTCCTCCTTCAAGAAGACGCCGCCCTCGTCGAGGAAGGGACAGAACACCCTCTGGTTGGCGGCGTTGTTGGTCAGCCTGATGGAGTACCCGGTGCTCTCGATGCTCGCGCTGCCCCACACGATGCAGTCGCTGGCCGGGATGCGGCGCGAGGCCGCGGAGCCGACCGACGGGGTCATGATCAGGAACATGGCCGCTGCGGAGCCGGCGAATGCTGCTACGTGCTTGAGAAACATGTGCTTGCCCTCCGATGATGTGAACGTTGCTTGCGTCACGGCGTGAACAGACCGCCGTCGCCGAACACCTGCCCCTTGTCTCTCCCGCCCCAGACGATCATCTTGCTCCCCGTCTCGACGGCCGTGTGGCCATGACGCGGCAGGAGCGTAGTGGCTGGAGTCGGGCCCTTCCAGGCGCCGGCGACAAACGAGTCGTAGACGCCGCCCGTGCCAAGCGGTCCGTCCGCGCCTACTCCGCCCCAGACGACCATGACCTTGGAGGCGTCGAGGTAGAGCGCGGCGTGGCCCGCGCGGGCCTCGGGCGGGGAGCCGGCCATTGGCACCCAGGGCTCGCCGCAGCACCGGTACTCCGCGCCCGTGTCGAGGTAGCCGGCGTCGTCGCGACCGCCCCAGACGAGAAGCGCGTCCTTGGGCGCCTTCTTGCGCTTGGCCCAGACGGCGCTGTGGCCGGCGCGGGCCGACGGCTGGTTGTCCAGCGTCGGGATGTCGTCCGCTGTCCAGGACATCTCGGGGGAGTAGAACATGACACTGGGTAGTTCGGGAGCGAGCGGGGAAGGCAGGTAGGCGTCCTCGACCTTGCCCGCCACGTCGCCGATGCCGCCGTAGACATAGAGCCTCTCTGTGAAGCACGCTGCGGAGTGCTGCTCGCGCGCCGCCGGAGCCGGGACGATGGCCTGCCAAGTGTCGATCTCCGGGGCGTACTGGCCGCCCGTGGCGAACTGGTCGTTGCCGTCGGTGCCTCCCCATACGATCATCAGGGCGTTGCCGTCGTACTTCCCGCACCATGTGGCGCTGTGACGGAAGCGCGCGCTCGGAGCGCCCTTCGTGGGCATCTTGGTCCACTGGTTCTTGGCCGGCTCGAAGATGCCGCCCGTGCCCAGCAGCTCGGCGCCATTTCTCCCGCCCCAGACGATCATCGCATGCCCCGTCCAGACCGCGGTCGCCTGCACCCGCGGCGAGGGCGCATCGGCGAGGCTGGTCGCGGTCCACTGCGAGGTGGCAGGGTCGTACATGCCGCCCGTGTCCGTTGCCGGCGCGTCGTCGGCCGGCCCGAGCGCGCCGCCCCAGACGATCATCTGCTGGCCGGTCCAGAGCGAGACGTGGCCCCAGCGCGGCGCCGGCGCGCCCTGCGCCGACACCGCCTCCCAGCCGGCGCACTGGCCGTCCTCGCAGGCGCTGGCGCACCCGTGGCCGCAGCTCCCGCAGTGGACGGTCGAGACCTGCACGTCGAGGCAGCCATCCGGCGCGCACCATGCCTGTCCCGGCACCGGGCAGGCGCAGGCGCCGAGGGAACATGCCGTGCCCGGCTTGGCGTCGCAGTCCGACTTGACCAGGCACTCGACGCAGTTGCCCTTGGGCAGATTGCACAGCGCCTTGGGCGCCGCGCAGTCGTCGTTGGCCAGGCACTGGACGCACTCGCCCTGGTCGTTGCAGCGCTGGCCGCCCGCGTCGTGGCACTCGCTGCCGGCGGGGGCGTACTGCACGCCGCACTTGCCGGCATCGCAGGTGCGCTGGCGGCAGTCGCTGTCCTCGCCGGGACAGTTCCCGGGCACCTCGCACTCGGGGCCGGCGCCGGCCCCGCCGCTCGTGCTCGAGGTGGCGCCTGCTGCGCCGGTTCCGTCGGCCGGGCTCACCTCATCGATGCTGCCCGCGCCGGAGCACGCCGCGGCGAGCGCGATCGAGGCAAGCAGGAGCGTGGGCAAAGTCGTTCTCATTGCTGCACCTCGTGGAGTACGCCAGAGAAGGCGGTGAGTCTGTCACCCAAAACGGCCTACAAGGGTAGGCGGAAGGGTGGGGGGCGTTCCCACATGAGCATACATCGCAGGCGCTCGGGGGAGGGTGCGCCCACCGCGCGAAGCGCCTTGTGGAGCCGCTCGCGCTGCACCTTGACCGTGCTGGGCGAGATGCCGAGTAGTACGGCCGTCTCGTCGCGGGCGGCTCCGTGCAGCAGGTACCAGAGGACGTCGATCTGGCCGGCGGGCAGGTGAGCGCGCCGCGCGAGGCGCCGGAGCTGGCAGCGGCGGTGGTGGGGGCTCGGCTCGACCACGTCCTTGAGGAAGCCGCAAAGGTCGTCCTTGTCGAGGGGCTTGAAGGCAGTGCCGCAGCCGGACCGGCGCGCGACGTTGACGAGCGGCCGGTTGCTTCCGAGGCTCCCTACGGTGACGAGCAGGATGGGCATCTTGGAGCCGGCCTGCCGGAGCTGGCGCGCGAGCTCCAGCCCGCCAAGCTGCGGCATGTACACGTCGAGCAAGGCGGCGTCGATGTCGTCGTTGGCGGCGAGCAGAGGGAGCGCGTCCGTGCCGTCGGGGGCGACGAGCGGCTCGCAGTCGCAGGAGCGCAGCAGCGAGGCGTGGGCGGCGGCTACGTCCGGCTCGTCGTCGGCGACGAGAACCCTCGGGTCGCCGAGCCAGAGCTTGAGCACGGACTGATCGTCGCCTGGCATGACCGCAGGCTCGGCCCAACCCCGGCCGGCCTCTCCCGTGCCCTAGAGATAGCACGGCGGCGTGCGCGGGGCCGCGGGCCAGGGCCGGCTTGCCAAGGCGGCCGGCCCCGCCGCGCCGTGCGAAATCGCACACCTGTGCGTTGCGGCACACGCTCCGCGGCGACGATCGCGGCGGCGGCCCAGTGATATCGCCCAGCTCGGAGCGTCACCGCGTGGCACGCCGCCTGCTAGCGCCGCGCGCCATGCGATCGGCGCAGCTTGCCACGCTCCGGGCCGAGATCGAGGAGGTCAACTTTGCGCTGCTGGAGCTCTTGAGCCGGCGCGGCCGCCTGGTGATGGACATCCACCGGGTGAAAAGCCGCGAGGGGATCCCGATCCACCTGCCGGATCGGGAGCAGCAGATGCTGGCGGACCTAGTGAAGCGCAACCGGGGCCCGTTCTCCGACGAGACCGTGCGCGAGCTCTTCAAGCAGATCCTGCGCGCCTCGGTCGACCTGATGGAGACGCGGCGCGAGCGCGACCTCCAGGTCAGCCGCGCCCGCCGCCCGGCGGATCTGCACGTGGCCGTGGGCGACCGGGTGGTGGGGCGCGCGCCGGTCGTGATCGCCGGGCCGTGCGCGGTCGAGAGTGAGGAGCAAATGGACGAGACCGGCCGCTTCCTCTCCTCGCGCGGCGTGCGGTTCCTGCGCGGCGGGGCCTTCAAGCCCCGTTCCTCGCCCTACTCTTTCCAGGGCCTGGGCGCGGCCGGCCTGAAGCTCCTGCGCGCCACGGCGGATCGCTACGGCATGCTGGTCGTGACCGAGGTGATGGACCCGCGCGACGTGGAGCTGTGCGCCGGCCAGGCCGACGTGCTCCAGGTGGGCTCGCGCAACATGTACAACTACGATCTCCTGCGCGAGCTGGGCCACGTCGCCCGGCCGGTACTGCTCAAGCGGGGGCTCTCGGCCACGCTGGACGAGCTCCTCTGGTCGGCGGAGTACGTCGTCAGCGGCGGCAACGAGAGCGTCATCCTCTGCGAGCGGGGGATCCGCACCTACGAGCGGGAGACGCGCAACACGCTCGATCTGTCCGCGGTGCCGCTGTTGCGCGCCAAGAGCTTCCTGCCGGTCATCGTCGATCTGAGCCACGCCCTGGGCCGGCGCGACATCCTCGCCCCCATGGGACGCGCGGCGCTCGCTGCCGGCGCCAACGGGCTCATGGTGGAGGTGCATCCGAGCCCGGCCCTGGCCCGCTCCGACAGCCAGCAGCAGCTCGACTTCGAGGGCTTCGATCGGTTCCTGCACGAGACCGAGCTGACCGGCTACGCCGAGCACGCCGGCGTCACGACGAGCACGTGGGGCGCGAAGGCGAGTGACAGCCCGGATTGGCAGGTCGCGACACGGCAGTGCGAGGCGGGATCGCCGACCTAGGGAGACGGACCATGAGGCTTTCGGTCGCCTGCAACTTCGACGAAGAGCTGCTCGCGGGGCTCGCCGGGTATCCGGTCTACGAGCTCTACGGCAAGCTCACCGCCGACTACTTCGGCGGCGGCCGGCCGTCGTTCTACCTGCCCGAGGTGGATCGCGCGGGCCTGGAGCGCTACGTCGCCCGGGCGCACGAGCACGGCGTAGAGTTCAACTACCTGCTCAACGCCTCGGCCATGGGCAACGCCGAGTACACGCGCGAGGGCCAGGCGGAAATCGAGGATCTGCTCGGCTGGCTCGACACCATCGGCGTCGATTCCGTCACCGTCGCGAACGCCTACTTCCTGCGCCTCGTCAAGCGCCGCTACCCGCGCTTCAAGGTGCGCATCAGCGCCCACCGCTTCACCGACACGCCGCGCAAGGTTCGCTTCTGGGTCGACAACGGCGCCGACTGCATCGTGGTCTCGGAGACGAACATCTATCGCGAGATGCGCGTGATGGAGGCGATGCAGCGCGCTGCCGGCGCCGTGGAGCTGCAGCTCATCGTCAACAATTGGTGTCGCCAGGATTGCGCCATCGCGGGCAACCACGCGGTGAGCATGTCGGCGGCCTCGCAGGCCGGGAGCCGGGGCTTCCCGCTCGACTACTGCTCGCTCGTGTGTAACGACTTGAGGCTGCGCGAGCCCGTCAACTACCTGCGCGCCAACTGGATCCGGCCGGAGGACCTCTACCTGTACGAGGCGATGGGCTACCACAACTTCAAGATCGTGGAGCGCAACACGCCGACGCAGATCCTCTGCGAACGCGTGGCCGCCTACGCGGGGCGGCGCTATGAGGGCAACCTGCTCGATCTCGTGCAGAACTACGCCTATCCCCTCGAGAAGCTCGGGCCCAAGGCCCACGACGCCTACTCGTACCGGCGCCTCATCAAGTACTTCGTCAAGCCGCGCAGTGTGAACCTGGTCAAGTTCCGCAAGGTGATGCAGTTCGGCAAGGCGGCGGGCGTGCTCTATCCGCGCCGCGGCCCCAACCCCGTGCAGATCGACAACCGCGCTCTGGACGGCTTCATCGAGCGCTTCCGGCAGACGAGCTGCCTCGACGTGGACTGCGAACAGTGCCGCTACTGCCACGAGTGGGCCGAGCGCGTCGTGCGCATCGATCCCGCTTGGCGAGCGCGCATGAGCGAGATCTACGCCGACCTCCTGGACGAGATCGACTCGGGCAGCCTCTGGGATCCGTACCTGCGCACGCTCGGCGAGGCGGCGCGGGCCATGGTGAGCTGATCTACTAGGTCAGAAAATCGATGCGCCTTGGCACAGAGGACCGGCCTGTCAGGGCGAACGGGGTTGGGGCCCCGTTCGCGGGGTCTGGGGCGAAGCCCCAGCGTGGAATTCTCGCCGCGGACGGCTCGCCTGCGCAACTGCTTCGGGCGGGTGGGAGGGGCAACGGCCGCGAGGCGCTGCTGGTGGCGTCGGTCCGCTCCGCTCGTGCGGGCGCATCGGTTTCACCATTGGGTTGCGGGCGAAGCCCGCGCCAGGTGCCGCTGGCCACGGATGCGGCGCTGGGGCGTGCCCTGGAGCGGGCCGTGGCGCGGCTCGCGTCGCGGCAGGAGCCGGACGGGGCGTGGCAGGGCGCCTACGGCGGGCCGCTGTTCCTCTTGCCGATGTACGTGGCGGCCCAGGTCATCCGGCGGCGGCCGATACCCGAGGCGCGCCGGGCGGGCATCGTCCGCTACCTGCGCTCGGTGCAGCAAGCCGACGGCAGCATGGGGCTGCACTGCGAGGCGGGCGGCTCGATGTTCACCAGCTCGCTGTGCTACGCCGCCCTGAGGCTGCTTGGCGAGAGCGCCGAGGATCCGGCTCTCTCGCGCCTGCGCTGCTGGATCCGCGCGCACGGTACGCCGCTTGGCGCGGCGAGCTGGGGCAAGTTCATACTCTGCCTGCTCGGCTTGTACGACTACAAGGGGCTGCACCCGATCCTGCCCGAGCTCTGGCTGCTGCCGCCGTGGGCTCCGGTGCATCCGGGCCGGCTCTGGTGCCACTGCCGGCAGGTCTACCTGCCCATGGCCTACCTGTACGCGATGCGTGCGGCCATGCCGGAGGACGACCTCGTGCGCCAGCTTCGCGGGGAGCTGTACGACGAGCCCTACGAGCGCATCGACTTCGGCGCCCATCGCGACACGCTCGCGCCGGGCGACCGCTACCTGCCGGCCTCGCTCCCGCTGCGGCTCGCGCAAGGGGCGATGGGCTGGTACGAGCGCCGGCACCTCCGCCGGGCCCGCGCGAGCGCGGTCGAGCTCGTGCTCGACCACATCCGCTACGAGGACAGGGTCACGCACTTTGTGCGCATCGGCCCCGTCAATGCGGTGCTGAACACGCTTGCGCACCACTTCGCCGCCCCGGGCTCGGAGGCGGTGCGGCAGAGCTACGAGAGCCTGGACCGATACCTGTGGGAGGGCCCGGCCGGCATCGAGATGAACGGCTACAACTCGACGGCCCTGTGGGACACGGTGTTTGCGGTGCAGGCGATCCTGGCGAGCGGCCGGGCGCGCGAGCACGAGGCGACGCTCTGGCGGGCCCACGAGTACCTGCGCGCGAGCCAGGTGCTGGAGGACGTGCCCGACCGGGAGCGCTACTTCCGCCACCCCTGCCGGGGGGGATGGCCTTTCTCCGACCGCGACCACGGCTGGCCGATTTCTGATTGCACGGCCGAGGGCCTGAAGTGTGCGCTCGCGCTGCGCCCCGTGGCGCGCTCGCCCATCGAAGGCTCGCTGCTCGAGGCGAGCGTGGCGCTGCTTCTCTCCTGGCAGAACCGCTCCGGCGGCTGGGCGACGTACGAGCGGCAGCGCGGCGGGCGTTGGCTCGAGCGGCTCAACCCCTCGCAGGTCTTTGGCGACATCATGGTGGACTACCCCTACGTGGAGTGCACCTCGGCCTGTGTGCAGGCGCTCGGGGCGGCCCGCGGCTGGCTGGCGGAGCGGGGGCGATCGGATCTCACGGCAGGGCTTGACGCCGCCGTGCGGCGCGGGGCGCGCTTCATCCGCGGCCGGCAGCGTTCCGACGGTAGCTGGGAGGGCTCGTGGGGCGTGTGCTTCACCTATGGAACGTGGTTCGGTGTCTGGGGGCTGCGCGCCTCCGGCTGCGTGCCGTCGGATCCCGCTATCGAGCGCGCCTGTCGCTTCCTCCAAGCGCATCAGGCGAGCGACGGGGGCTGGGGCGAGGATGGCACGAGCTGCGCCGAGCGACGCTACGTGCCCGCGCGCCAGAGTCATCCCGTGAACACGGCGTGGGCGCTGCTCGCCCTGGTGCGCGCGGGACGGGAGCGCAGCGAGGCGGCCGATCGCGCGGCGCGGTTCCTCTTGGACAGCCAACTGCCCGAGGGCGACTGGCCGCAGCCCGCCATGGTGGGCGTGTTCAACAAGACGGCGCTCATCCACTACGAGAACTACGGGCGCTACTTCCCGCTCTGGGCCCTGGGCCTGTACGAGCAGCCGAGCCGGGCGCGCTGATCTACTATTTGGGCTTTCT